>DRFF01000054.1 GCA_011050685.1 Aurantimonas coralicida | reverse complement strand
AGATGTGTATAAGAGACAGGCGCCGCCATATCACGCGGATGGTCGAGGACGTGATCGGGACCGCGCTCGCCGGCATCGCGGATCTCGCGCCGGCCGATGTCGATGCGGTGCGCGCGGCCGAGCGGCCGCTCGTCACTTTTTCGCCGCCGATGGACCGGGCGGTGAAGCAGACCAGAAAGTTTCTGTTCCAGCGCGTCTACCGCAACGATCACGTCATGCGCGTCATGCAGACCGCCGAGGGGATCGTCGAAGATCTGTTCGCGCGTCTGTTCGAGCGACCTGACCTGATGCCGGGTGAGTGGAGCCGAAATGTTGACCGTCTGCCGGAGGAGAAGCGCGCGCGCCGGGTCGCCGATTACCTGTCCGGGATGACCGATACATACGCCCTGAGTGCGCATCGGCGCCTGTTTGACGCGACGCCGCAATTGCGTTAGCCGGCCATTCCTCTTTACACAGCAGACGGTAAGACGCCCGGGCCGCGAATGCAGTCACCGGGCGCGCGGCCATGTCGGCCCGCCGGAACCAGTCGAGGCCAAGCATGAACATCTTCGCCGATTTCGAAGATCGGGTGAGAAAAGCGGTGGAAGCGATTCTGTCGGAACGCGAATCCGCTTTAACTGATTTGTCGCGGGTTACGGTGGAGCCGCCACGCGACGCGAGCCACGGCGATCTTGCTACCAACGCGGCGATGGTCCTGGCCAAACCGCTCGGCGTCAAGCCGCGCGAACTGGCGACCGAGATCGCCGCGCGCCTCGCCCGCGATCCGGACGTCGCGACCGCCGAGGTCGCCGGGCCAGGCTTTATCAATCTCAGTCTGCACTCGGGATTTTGGACCGGGCATCTCGCGGCCATTCTGAGAGCCGGCGGCGATTACGGCCGGGGGCCGGGGACCGGCCGCAAGGTGAATGTCGAATATGTCTCCGCCAATCCGACCGGTCCGATGCATGTCGGCCATTGCCGCGGCGCCGTGGTCGGAGACACGATCGCCAACATCATGGCCTTTGCCGGCGACACGGTCACGCGCGAATACTACATCAACGATGCCGGCGAGCAGGTGAATGTGCTCGCCCGTTCGACCTTCTTGCGTTACCGCGAGGCTCTGGGCGAGACGATCGGCGACATCCCGGCGGGACTGTATCCTGGCGATTATCTCAAGCCGGTCGGCGAAGCGTTGAAGGCGGAATTCTCGGATCAGCTGCTGGCGATGGACGAGGCCGAGTGGCTGCCGGTCATCCGCGATCGCGCCATCGACGCGATGATGGCGATGATCCGGGCCGATCTGAAACTGCTCGGCATCGAACACGAGGAGTTCTTTTCCGAGCGGACGCTTCACGCCGACGAGGGCGGAAAGATCGCCTCGGCGATCGAGGATCTGCGCGCCAAGGGCTACATCTACCAAGGCACGTTGCCGCCGCCCAAGGGGCAGGCGCCGGAGGATTGGGAGGATCGCGAGCAGACCTTGCTTCGCTCCACGGAGGTGGGTGACGATCAGGACCGGCCGCTCGTGAAGTCCGACGGCCGCTACACCTATTTCGCCGCCGATGTCGCCTATTTCCGCGAAAAGTTCGAGCGCGGCTTCGAGGAGATGGTCTACATTCTGGGCGCCGACCACGGCGGTTACGTCAAGCGCCTCGAGGCGGTCGCGAAGGCGATTTCCGGCGGAGCGGCTGAGATCGACGTCGTTTTATGCCAGCTCGTGAAGCTGTTCCGCGACGGTGAGCCGGTGCGTATGTCGAAGCGCTCGGGTGACTTCGTGACGCTTGCCGAAGTGGTCGAGGAGGTCGGCCGCGACCCCGTTCGTTTCATGATGCTGTTCAGAAAGAGCGACGCGCCGCTCGACTTCGACTTCCAGAAGGTGACCGAGCAATCCAAGGACAACCCTGTCTTCTACGTACAGTATGCCCACGCCCGCTCGGCGGCGATCTTTCGCCAGGCGGCGGAGGTGGGGCTTCCGCTGCCCGATTTCCCGACGCTCGATGCCGGCGTTCTCGCCGGGCTTTCGGACGAGGGCGAGCTGGCGCTGATTCGCAAGCTCGCCGAGTTTCCCCGCCTCGTCAAAGCCGCGGCTGAGGCCAAGGAACCACACCGTCTGGCCTTTTATCTCTACGACCTCGCTTCGGCTTTCCACAGCCAGTACAATCGCGGCAAGGACTTTCCGGCCTTACGCTTTGTTAACTCTGAGGACGGCATGATAACTCAAGCGCGACTGGCGCTGGTCAAGGCCGTGGCGGTTGTTCTCGAAACCGGACTCGGCTTGATTGGTGCCGACGCACCGGAAGAAATGCGCTGATTCATCACGCTTTGGTCAAGTTCCTCTCCTAGCGGTTGATGACAGGGGCCGGCAGCCTCCGGAATGAGGGGAAGGGCAGGGTATATGTCGATGGCGGATACGACGAGTTCCAATCACTGGAGCGATCAGCAGGTCGACAATATCGAGGATGATCCTTTCGCCGAACTGTCACGGCTGATCGATGAGCCATGGGGCACGGAGCCAGTCAGCGACCGGCCGGACCTATCGGCATCTGCGCTGCAAGGCGGGGAAAACAGCATCTCCGTCGGCGGGGAGATTGGCTTCTCCGCGCCCGAGGCGCTGAGCCGTCCGGCCGACGATGCGGCGGATTCGCTCGATCTCGACGTGGATGACATGGTCGGCGCGCTCGATGCGGAATTGAATGCATCATTTCTGGAGGAGGACGCGCGCGAATCGATGCAGCACTCCGTCCGATCCGCTGCCGCTATCTCCAATCCGCAAGTAATCGCGCCACAGGTGGCGAATCGGGGTGTGGAAGCCAGCGCTGGCGGTTTCTCCATGCAGCCGATCGAGGCGAGACCGGCCAGCGACCTGGAGGTTGCGTTGCGCGGCCTTTCGGCGCCGGTCAATCCTCGCGGAATTGCTTTGCAGCACAGTGAAGCCTTTGCACCGGCGCGGCACGATACGTCGCCGTCGTCGGACGTCGCCGACAAGCCCTTCGACGATTTCGATGAATTGATCGCCAGCGAACTCGCCGCAATGAATCCGGCGCCTCGGCCGGTTCCGGCGACGCCGGCCCCCGTCGACGGGGCGGACGCGGATGCTGGCGCGCCCCAAGGCCATGCAACTGCGCCGGTCCGGCATTCGAAGGCAGGCGAGGATGCTCCCGCCGCCAAGGTGCCTGTCGCTAAGGTGAAAGGCCGACCTGCCGTCGCCGATACGATTTCTGCAGCATTCGCCCCGGCTGCGGCCAGCCGAACACGCTTTTCGCCCCGGATGCCCGGACTTGCCGCTAGCGTTGTGGCGATCGCCGTCGTTGGTGCCGCCGCGGCCTATTGGGTTTCAGGCGATGTTGTCGTTGGCTCCGGCGATCTGTTGATCGTGCGGGCTGATACCGACCCCGTCAAAGTGGCTCCGAAGGATCCTGGTGGCCGGGCAATCCCGAACCAGAACAAGGCGGTTTACGAACGAGTGCAAAGCGCCGACGCCGACATCGTCCCGGCGCAACAGACCCTCGTCACGGCCGCCGAGGAGCCGGTCGATCTTCCAGGCGTCGATCTGAACCCGATCAGCAGTGCGCGCGCCGCGGAACCGGTGCGCATCGCCGATGCGGCGAATGACGGCTCGCCGATCGCGGTGCTGACGCCCCGCCGCGTGCGCACCATGACGGTTCGACCGGATGGAACGCTCGTCATGGCGAATACGGTTCCCGAGACCTCCGTGGACGATATGCGCGGCAATGGAGTAGCGCTGATCGAGGCGTCATCCCGCTCGATGGTTCCGGCCGAGGCGAACGCCAGTGTCCTCGTTCAGTCGTCGTCGGGCGTGCCCGTACCGGCCTTACGACCGGGAAGCGACGATGCCGCCCCGGTCAGGGTTGCCGCGGTAACGACGCCGGAACCGATGTCCTACGCGGGCGGCTCGACGGCCGTTGCCGCCGTGGAGACGAGCGCGCCTGAAACGGTGGGATCGATCGCAGCCGCTCCCGCGACGACGTCGGCCCCCGCAGCCCAGATCCCGGGCGCCGACGGCTATTTCGTCCAGATCTCGTCGCAGCCGAACGAGGCCGCCGCCAAGCAGACGTCGCAGACGCTCGGGCAGCGCTATGCCGAGGTCATCGGCCAGCGTGATCTCGTGATCCAGTCGGCGGACATCCCCGGTAAGGGGACCTACTATCGCGTGCGGATCGCCACCGGCTCGAAGGCCGAGGCGTCGACGCTATGCACCGAGTTGAAATCGGCCGGCGGCAGCTGCTTCGTGGCGCGCTGAGCGCCAGCGCTGTCACACTTGTCGGCGGGGCGCCCAGCCCGGCCGCTTTTACCCATGACCATATCGAAGGACGGACCGGCCGCACAGCCGCGCCGTCCGCTCTTGCATCGGAGATACGGATGAGCGGATCGAAGGCCTGGATCGCAGCCCCGGCGGCGCCTCGACTGAGCGCAGACGAGCGCAGGTTCTTCGCCGACGAGAGTCCGTGGGGGTTTATCCTCTTTGCGCGAAACGTCACGGAGGCATCCCAGCTTGAGGATCTGGTCGCGGAACTGATCGAGCTTGGCGGCCGAGCCACGACGCCGATCTTCATCGATCAGGAGGGCGGACGGATTCAGCGTTTGAAGCCGCCGCTCGCGCCACAATATCCGCCGGCGGCCACGATCGGAGAGGTTTATGCGTCCGATCCGGAGGCCGGGCAACGTGCCGCCTGGCTGCAAGGCCGTCTGCTCGCCGATGATCTGATGGCCTACGGCGTCAATGCCGATTGCATTCCATGCATCGACGTGCCGACGGCTGATGCGCACTCGGTGATCGGCGATCGCGCCTATGCGACGAACCCGGAAGCGGTGGCGACGCTTGGCGGGGCCGCCGCGGACGGCCTTCTCGCCGGCGGCCTATTGCCGGTGATGAAACATATTCCCGGCCATGGCCGCGGCAACGCCGACAGCCATCTCGCGCTACCGGTGGTCGCAACGACGCGCGGTGAGCTGTCACGCACCGATTTCGCCCCATTCCATGCGCTTCGGAGGCTGCCGGCGGCGATGACCGCCCACATCCTCTACAGCGCCATCGATCCTGTCCATCCGGCGACCTTGTCGCCGACGGTCATCGAAAGCGTTATCCGCGAGGAGATTGGATTCGACGGCCTGTTGATGAGCGATGACATCTCGATGAAGGCGCTCGCGGGCGATCTCACCGACCTCAGCCGCAGGGCGCTCGAAGCCGGCTGCGACGTGGTCCTGCACTGCAACGGCGATTTCGACGAAATGCGAAAAGTCGCAGCCGCGGCGCGGCCGTTGTCCGGCGACGCCCAGCGGCGGGCCGTTGAGGCGGAATCGGTCATCTCAGCTCGCGGGACGGGCGGCGATATGCCGGCATTGCGAGCCGAATACGACGAATTGGTGGGGGCTTCCGTCTGACGCGGAACTACTGGAAGAGGCTGCGGTTGTCAGTCGGAACCTTTTTCCTGCGAAGGAAAATCGGTCACGCATAGGAAATCGGATCGCGTCGATCCTATTTCATCTGGATCTGGGCGGTAGACGTCGCAAGCTTGTCGGGTGGACCGTCGAACGCGGTTGCCGTTCCAGTGGCGACCGGGTACCGAGGTCGCGAATTGGCGGGCCGCAAGGCTGCGCTGGACGAACCGACGGACAGGCCGAAGCGTGCAGGACCATCAGAGCACAGCCATCGTTCCATCGACAAAGGGCTCCGGACGCACCAGTGCCGGCGTCAGCTTTGCCGCGCGTCTTGCCTTCGAAGACATCGTCCACACCGTTGGGTCGACCACGATCCTGTCGGGGATCAACCTGGCGGCCGAGCCTGGCGAAATTCTCTGCCTACTCGGGCCCTCCGGCTCAGGCAAGACGACGATGCTGCGAATCGCTGCGGGAATTGAGCGCCAGAGCGCCGGCCGCCTGATGCTCAATGGCCAGGAGATTGCCGGTCCCGACGCGTTCGTGCCGCCGGAAAAACGCGGTATCGGCCTGATGTTTCAGGATTTTGCTCTGTTCCCGCACATGAGTATCGCCGAGAATGTCCGCTTCGGCCTGACGGCGCTTTCGGGTGCGGCGGCGAAGAAGGAGGCGATGGTGGCGCTCGAGCGGGTCGGGCTTGCCGACGTCGCCCGCCAATATCCGCACACCCTGTCGGGCGGCGAGCAGCAGCGGGTGGCGTTGGCCAGGGCGCTGAGCCCGCGGCCGACAGTCCTGTTGATGGACGAGCCATTTTCCGGCCTCGACAGCCGTCTCAAGGATGTCGTGCGGACCGATACGCTGCAGATCCTGCGCGAAAGCCGCGCGACGGCGATCATCGTGACGCACGACGCCGAGGAGGCGATGCGGATGGGCGACCGCATCGCGCTCCTGCGCGACGGCCGGCTCGTCCAGGTGGGGACCGCCGCGGAACTCTACAGCCGTCCGGCCGATCTTTTCACCGCCGGCTTTTTTTCCGAGCTTAACGTCATCGACGGGGAAGTCCGCGGGGGCCGTGTCGTCACGGCGCTCGGCCCGGTCGCGGATTCGCCTTTGTCTGACGGTACGCCGGTGACGGTGGCGTTGCGCCTCATGGGCTTGCGCCTGGAGGAACAGCCGAGCGGCGTCCTCGGGCGTATCGTCGCCCGCCGTTTCCTCGGCGGTGTCGACCTCATGACTGTCGCGATCGAGGGGCTCGATTATCCGCTCCGATCGCGCATGCGCGCCGGAATCGTACCAGACGGTAAACGCGATGTCGTTGTTTCCGTTGATTTGCAAGACGTTATCGTGTTTGAAAAGACCCCAGATCATCGTTAGCTTGGCGGGAGCGAACGGCTCACGCGTTCCATGGAGAATTGTTATGGGTAGCTTCAGCATTTGGCATTGGCTCATCGTCCTTGCGGTCGTGCTGCTCCTGTTCGGTCGCGGTAAGATTCCCGAGTTGATGGGCGACGTCGCCAAGGGCATCAAGAGCTTCAAGAAGGGCATGTCGGACGAGGACGCCGAAAAGGCAGAGACGGCGCAGGAGCGCCGGACACTCGATCACACCGAGGGCGACGTGGTACGGCACGACGTGGCGACGAAGAAGACGGTCAACTGATCGTCTGATCGCCCTGCCGTCAGGCGACCGGGCCATGTCGGTGCCCGCACGCCTTCTTTTCTGGTTGTCGCTCTCGAGGCCTTGCGATGTTTGATATTGGTTGGGCCGAACTGATGATGGTCGCCGTGGTCCTGGTGGTCGTCGTCGGCCCTAGGGATCTGCCAAAAATGTTGCGCACCTTCGGGCGCACGACCAAACAGTTGCGCTCGATGGCTGGGGATTTTCGTCGACAGTTCGACGACGCGTTGCGCGAAGCCGAACTCGATGACGTGCGTTCGACGGTGAGCGATATCCGCAAGCTCGATCCGACCAAGGACGTGCGCGCGGCGATGAACCCGATGAAGGCGGTCGGGGATGAGATTCGGTCATCGCTCAAGGCCGCGGCCAGCGCGCCGGAACCAAAGGTTCCAAGCCCGACGGCTCCGGCGATAGCGGAAAAACCCGACAAGGCTGGCGCGACCGCAAAAACCGAAGGCTCCTCGGCGACGCCTGCTTCGGACGCAAAGCCGGCTGCAACCTCCGGTGACGCAAAGGTTGCCCCGGTCAAGCGCGCGACCAAAGCCAAGCCTGCCGCCAAGGCTCAGCCTGCGGCCAAGGCCAAAATCCCCGCCAAGCCCAAGCCGACTGCGAAAAAGACAACCGAGGACGTCGCGTGACACGCACTGACAGCGATATCGAGGCCTCTTCGGCGCCATTGATCGACCATCTCATCGAATTGCGAACGCGGTTGATCTGGAGCATCGCCGGATTCCTCGTGGCATTCATTTTCTGCTTCTTTTTCGCCAAGCAGATCTTCAATTTCCTCGTCGTCCCGTATCAGACGGCGACGATCTGGGCCGGGATCGACGACCGCCAGGTCGAACTGATCTACACCGCGCCGCAGGAATTCTTTTTTACCCAGGTCAAGATCGCGGCCTTCGGTGGCTTCTTCATCGCCTTCCCGCTGATCGCGGCGCAGATCTACAAATTCGTGGCACCCGGTCTTTATCGCGAGGAAAGGGGCGCTTTCCTGCCGTTTCTGGTGGCCACGCCGCTCCTGTTCCTGCTTGGCGCGGCGCTGGTCTATTATTTCTTTACCCCGATGGTGATGTGGTTCTTCCTGTCGATGGAGCAGTCCGGCACCGAGGAGGGGCAGGCGGCCATTCAACTCCTGCCGCGCGTGTCGGAATACCTGTCACTGATCATGACGCTGATCTTCGCGTTCGGATTGGTGTTCCAGCTTCCGGTGGTTGCAACCTTGCTGGTCAGGGCCGGGATCACCTCCGCCGACGGTCTCGCCTCGAAGCGCAAATACGCCATCGTGATGGCATTCATCGCCGCCGCGATCTTGACCCCGCCCGATCCGATGTCACAGATCGGCCTTGCCCTGCCGACGATCCTTCTCTACGAGGTGTCGATCTTTGCGGCGCGGATGATCGAGAAAAAGCGGGCCGAAAAACTCGGTGAGAGTGAGACGTAAGGTCGACCTCGACGTCTTGGAACCGGTCCCGTCGCTTACCGGTCGGGAACGGGGATTACATGCTCGACATCAGATGGATACGCGAGAATCCGGAAAAACTGGATGAAGCGCTGGCGCGCCGGGGTGCCGCGCCGGCTTCGGCCGAGCTGATCAAGCTCGACGAGGCCCGTCGCGAGCATCTGACGCGGCTTCAACAGCTTCAGGGCCGGCGCAACGACGCCTCGAAGGCCATTGGCAAAGCCAAGGGCTCAGGCGATTCCGGCAAGGCCGACGAACTCATTCGCGAGGTCGCCGAGATCAAGGCGGCGATCCAGGAGGGCGAGGAGACCGAGCGGCGTATCGACCAATCGCTCGACGATGCGCTGGCGCGTATTCCAAACCTGCCCGCCGACGATGTTCCGGTCGGGCTGGACGAGAGCGCCAATGTCGAGATTCGTCGGTTTGGCGACAAGCCGGAATTCGGCTTCGAGCCGAAGGAACATGACGAACTCGGCGAAGCGCTGGGCATGATGGATTTTGAACAGGCAGCGAAGATCTCCGGCGCCCGCTTCACCATCCTGCGAGGCGGGCTGGCCCGTCTAGAACGGGCGCTCGGGCAATTCATGCTTGATCTCCATACCGGCGAGCACGGCTACGAGGAGGTGGCAACGCCGCTGCTGGTGCGTGACGAGGCGCTGTTCGGTACTGGCCAGCTGCCGAAATTTTCCGAAGACCTCTTCCACACGACCGCCGGGAGCTGGCTAATTCCGACCGCCGAGGTGCCGCTGACCAATCTCGTGCGGGAACAGATTATCGACGCGGCCGACCTGCCGACGCGAGTGACGGCGCTGACCCCATGCTTCCGCTCTGAAGCGGGCTCGGCCGGCCGCGACACGCGCGGCATGTTGCGCCAGCACCAGTTCTACAAGGTCGAGCTGGTATCGATCACGGCTGCCGAGACGTCCGCCGACGAGCACGAGCGCATGACGGCCTCAGCCGAGGAAGTGCTGAAACGCCTCGGCCTGTCATACCGCGTCATCACGCTGTGCGCCGGCGACATGGGATTCTCGGCGCGCAAGACCTACGATATCGAGGTCTGGCTGCCGGGGCAGGGCGCCTATCGGGAAATTTCCAGCTGCTCGGTCTGCGGCGACTTCCAGGCGCGGCGCATGGGAACGCGCTACCGTGCGGACGGCGAAAAATCGCCGCGCTTCGTCCACACGCTGAACGGCTCCGGCGTGGCTCTCGGGCGCGCGTTGATCGCCGTGATGGAAAATTATCAGAACGCCGACGGAAGCATCACCGTGCCGGAGGTGATCCGACCGTATATGGGCGGGATCGAACGGATCGAGAGGCCGGCCTGATGCGACTCCTGCTCACCAATGACGATGGCATTCACGCCGAGGGCCTCCAGGTCCTGGAGCGGATCGCCCGGACGATGAGTGACGATGTCTGGGTCGTTGCGCCCGAGACCGACCAGAGCGGCCTGTCGCACTCTCTGACGCTTTCCTCACCGCTGCGTTTGCGCAAGATTTCGGAAAAGCGGTTCGCCCTCTCCGGCACGCCGACCGACTGCGTCATCATGGCGGTCAAGCGGCTGATGGATTCTCCGCCGGACATGGTGTTGTCGGGGGTCAATGCCGGCCAGAACATTTGCGACGACGTGACGTATTCCGGTACCGTGGCCGGGGCCATGGAAGGCACGATGCTCGGGCTGAAGTCGGTGGCGCTGAGCCAGCAATTCACCCGCGGGGGCGACCGTGAGACATTATGGGAGACGGCCGAGCAGCACGCCCCGGCTGTCCTCGATTTGCTTGCGGGGTATCAGATTCCACCCGGCCATCTCGTCAACGTCAACTTTCCGGCGGTGCCGGCCGATGCGGTCCGCGGGGTGGAGGTCACCCGCCAGGGCAAGCTCGACTATTCCCTCGGCATGGAAGAGCGTCGCGACGGCCGCGGCTTTCCGTATTTCTGGCTGACCTTCGGGCGCCAGGCGGGGGAGGAAGTCGAGAGTTCCGATATCGCGGCTTTGTCGGCCGGAAAAATCTCGGTGACGCCGCTCCATCTCGATCTCACCGCCCACGCGCTGCGCGAGGGTCTCGGAGACCTGTTTCGGTGAGGTCGGAGGGCCGGGACCGCGAGGACCTTGCGGCATTTCTCCTGAGCCTGCGCACCCGGCGGATTGCCGATCCCAAGCTGCACGAGGCGATCGAAACCGTACCCCGGCGCTTCTTCCTGCCTGACGGTATCGACAATGCTTATGAAGATCGGTCGGCGCCGCTCGATTGCGGCGAGACCATGCCCGGCGCGCTTTTCGCGGTCCGGTTAGTGTCGGCGCTGGAGATCGAGGCGGACCATCGGGTCCTAGAGATCGGAACCGGCAGCGGCTACGTCACTGCGCTAATGGCGCGTCTTTGCGCCCATGTCACCTCGTTCGATCGCTACAGGCGGCTGGTGGAAGCAGCGAGCCGGCGCTTGAAACTGGTCGGTGTGAGCAACATCTCCCTGTTTCTCGAAGACGGCAGCGACGGCTTCGCCGCCGGGGCACCCTTCGATCGGGCGATCGTTCACGCTGCCTTTCCGACCGTGCCGCGCCTGTTTCTCGACCAGATCCGTCCGCACGGGGTGCTGATCTGCGCGCTCGGCGAGGAAGGCGGAGAACAGGCGCTGGTGCGCCTGCGCAAGGTGGGCAGCCGCTTCGAGCGCGAGGATCTCGGTCCGGTCCGCTACCAGCCGCTGGCGTTCGGCACGGCCGAGATGCTGTAGCTGGGCCGTTACTTTCAAGCCGCTCGCTTGGGCTGCTCCACAAGAAATAACGTCGGCCGCCCGGTGATTTAACCCGGCAGTAAGATTAACGCGCTTCAATGGTCCCGAGAGTAATCCCGCGTGCTCAAGGGACGACGATGCGAATCAATGTGCTGAAATCTCTGCGACTCCCTATGGCTCGCTCCGTTGCGGTGGTCGCCCTGGTGGGGTTTGCCGCTGGATGTAGCTCCGATGTGGCGCGCTTCGATGACGGCTTCTACACTGGAGCCGTCCCGCAGACGCCCACCCGCACGGCGGCTGTCAGCCAGCCCTATCCGGGTGATGTCGATCGGATGAATACCGCCGGTATCAGCCGCTCATCGGGATATGCGCCCTCGTCCAGCCGCGCACCCACCGCTTCTGTGCAGCGCAACACGCTGCCGCCGCCACCGCCGCCCGCCTATCAGGCCTCCGCTCCCGCCTACCAAGCCTCCGCTCCCGTGACGTCCTCTGTGTCCCAGCCGGCGGCACGGGGCACGCCAGCATCGACATTGGGAGAGCAAGCGGCGCGAATCGCCAAGCCCGCGCCACGGCAGTCCGAGGGCGGTGCGAAAGTGACGGTCGAAAGCGGCGACACGCTGTTGTCGATCGCCCGGCGAACCGGCGCTTCGGTTTCCAACATCAAGCGTGCGAACGGTCTCGACGACAGCACGATTCGCATCGGTCAGACGCTCACCGTCCCCGGTGCAAATGTCGCTGCGACGAAGGTCGCCAGCGTGGAAGCCAAAGCAGCTGCGCCAACGAAGGAGGTCGCCAAGCCGCGGACCGAGAGCGCCGCGCCCGAGCCCTATACGCCGCCGGCGACGGCCGAGAAGGCTGCCCGCCCGTCTGCCGAGACCGCCTCGAAGCAATCGCAGCCAACGACCACCGTCAGCCAGGAAGTCGAATCCAAGGTCGCGGCCATCGCGCCCGATGCGACCGGCATCAGCCAGTTTCGCTGGCCGGTCCAGGGTCGGGTGATCAGTCGTTTCGGTGAAAAGGTGGGGTCGCGACGCAACGACGGCCTCAACATTTCCGTGCCGCGCGGCACTCCAGTCAAGGCGGCCGAGAACGGTGTGGTGATCTATGCCGGCGACGGCCTCAAGGAATTCGGTAACACCGTTCTGGTGAAACACGACGACGGCCTCGTGACCGTCTATGGCCATGCCGACTCGATCTCCGTCGAACGGGGCGCGAAGGTGAAGCGTGGCCAGGAGGTCGCCAAATCCGGCATGAGCGGTGACACCGACGTTCCGGTTCTGCATTTCGAAGTGCGCAAGAACTCCGCGCCGGTCGATCCCACGAAGTTTCTGCAATAAGCGCCGACCTCCAGGCGTTCGACGGCCCGGTCCTGCGTTTCGGCGCGCGGCCGGGCCTTTTCCGTTTCATATTGTCTGACATCGCGTGGCTAGAGACCGGTGAGCTCAAACCGTTCCGGTCAGAGCGGAGCCTTGTGCGGCCCAGTCGTCTGCCGCGCCGACGCATCCGTGCAGGTGGTATCGTGGCCTTGCTGAAGGGCCAGGCCATTTGACCTGATAGCGGACAGACAGGAGGCCCGGTTAGGCTTGTCCGGGCCGAATCATCTCAGCTGTCGATCTGAACGGCATCGAATCCAATGAGATACCGCGAGATGCGGGGGGAATCGGTTCTCACCCTTTGTCATCCCGCCTCTAGCTCTTGGCGGAGACGACCCTGTTGCGGCCCGAGCGTTTGGCCTCGTAGAGGGCGGCGTCGGCGGCCGCGATCAATTCATCGGCGCTCTTGCCGGCATCGGCGCCGGCCACGCCCGCACTGAAGGTGACGTGGAACAGTTCGTCTGGACCGCGCATCGGGATGTCCGCGAAATGCTCGCGAATTCTGTTCATCACGGCATTCGAGGGTTCGATCGGCGTGTCCAGCAGGATCACGCCAAACTCCTCGCCTCCATAGCGCGCGACGACGTCGATATGGCGGAGCCCGCCGACCAGCGAGTGAGACAGCGTCTGGATGACACGATCGCCTACCTGATGGCCTTTCGTGTCGTTGACTTGCTTGAAATGATCGATGTCGAGCAGACAGACGCTGAACTGCGAACCGGTACGCCGACAGCGCTCCAACTCCACCGCGACGCGATCTTTGAACCGTGCATGGTTCAAGAGTCCGGTGAGACTGTCTCGCTCGCCGATCTGGCGCAGGGCGACAGCCCGTTCGGCGCGCATCCGCACGAGCGATGCAAGGTGATCGAAGCCGACGGATTTGTTGATGAAGTCGTCGCCGCCGAGTTTGCGCGCCTGGCGCTGGCGCTCGACATCCTGCTCGGCGGACAGGAAGATGATCGGAAGCGACAGGTTGCGGCGCGATTGGCGAATGATCTGCGCGACCTCCATCCCGTCCGCGACGGGCATGTGCATGTCGAGAAGTATGAGATCGGGCGTGTTGCTGCTGATTTCTTCCAGCACGCGGCCCGGATCGGTCAAGATCCGCACACGCATATCGGCCGCTTCCAAGGCGAAGGCGAAAGCTTCGGCGGCGATTTCGTCGTCGTCGACGATCAGGATGGAAAGAGGCTCGGCCTCACCAGTATCGTAGTCGTCGAGCCAGGCGCCTAGCTCGACGGTGTCGAGAGGCGTCGACAAGATCGCTTCGACGCCGGCGCGTGCCGCCGCCAGCTTGAATTCGAAGCTGGTCTCGTCAGCGAGCAGGATGACACGGTGGCTGGCCGATTGCTCGCGCGCCAGCGCCAAGTCGGGATCGACCTGCGTGTTGATGAGAACCGCGACGCACGCGCCTTCGCTCTGCTCACCACGTCCGTCGACCGGTCGATAACCCAAGCCCGAGATCATCGATGCGCATTGCTCGATACGGGCATCCTCCTCGAAGAATTTGACGCTTTTCCGAAGGGCGGCACCCGCGGCGGACATTCCGCCGCGCTCCTGATCCTGCTCGTCGAGCCGTGCCACGTCGATGAGTTTACTATCCAAGAGCATCAGCCGAATACCTCAAGAACCGTCGGATCTCGGGCCATCGCTTGGCCCTTCGGGTACGTGGCATCCGGCTTCATCGCCAAGAATCACGCGTCTTATTTCGGGGACGATTGTTTCAGCGAGGTCCCTAAGATCCGCATCGCTGCGGTGAGAAAGAACAAAATGCTCCAGTTCGCTGGCTCGCGGCGTCAGGGCACTGAAGTCGAAGATGCCAGCTCTGCCCGCCAGGCGATGGGCGATTTGCCCGATCTCTTGGCGAACCTCTGCCTTGTCTCCAGGTTCGGCCAGGCGACCGGCCAATCTTTCCAGTTCGGAAGTCTGAAGGAGCGTATCCTCGATGAACCGCCCCTTCAGCGCCGCCATTCTCGCTTCCATCGATGTCGCCGGAACATTCGAAGGGTTCATTCCGAGCCCTCCAGGAATTGGACGCCGATATCGTTTCCGCTCTGCCATTTCGTTTCGACGGCACGTTTGCTGCCGGATCCGACAACGACGAGGTCGAATCGGTCGGGCGCCGCGAAATAGATGTCGACCCGCAATAGGGCGCCCGAAGCGGAGAGATTGCGAACAGTGCAGTCGATGACCGCGTCGCCTTGCCGGAGATACATCGTTCCCCGCTTGAAGACCCGCTGGCGGCGTTCCGCGCGTCGCTCGTCCCGTTCGTTGATCAGTGAGGGCTCGGCACGATCGCGCTCAAGGGATGGGGATGCATCCGGCTGGCTGGAGGCCTCCAGCGACGGCGCCGCCTCGTCGAACGCGGTACCAAATGGCTTCCCACTCGCGGCGGCGGTGTCGAGCGCTTGCTGCGCTGCCTGGATGAGGGCGGTCGGATCGGTGCCGTCGGCGGGAGACATCGCCGCGCCGATGGCTGGAATGATCTGGACGACGCTACGATCCAGGTTGACTTCCAGTGTAAGCTCTTGTGCCAATCGCCGGCAGCACTGGGAAATTGCTCGCGCGTCGACGTCGCGGTCGATCAGATAGAGAAAACTGTCATCATCGAGCGATCCGCAGAGGTCGCTGGCGTGGGTGGCCAGATTGAGTCGTTTGGCAAAGTTGTGCAGCAGCCGATCGCCGGCGATATGTCCCAAGCTGGCCCGAATTTGCGCCAGATTGCGAAGCTTGATGAGAACGATGCCGAACGCGGAAGACGCGCCTCTGCCGGTGAACTGCCCCAGACGCTCCTGCATGAATTGCGCGCTGTAGAGGCCGGTGACGTTGTCGAACTGCAGGCGCTTCTTGATAAGATCGGCTTCGATGGTCTCCGACTGCGCCTTTTTGCGTGTGCCGACCGCCGAGCGGATCGCCGTCACCAATTCGTGCTTGTTCAGGTCGCGTTTTGAAACATAGTCGCTGAATCCACTGCGAAACGCCTTGACCGCTGTTCGCTCACTTCCGCCACCTGTCAACATCACGATCGGGGGAGCATTGGGAATCGTCGCCCGTATCGTCTCCGCGATATTCAGCCCGTTCTCGGCGCCGAGATTATAGTCGACAAGGACACAATCGATCGGGTCCGCCTTGAGGGCACGCAACAGTTGCGAACCATCGGACGCCTGAGTGATCTCCATATCCCCATCATGACCCAACATGGCGGAGATATATTCCAGAAAAATCGGATCATCGTCCAAAACGGCTAGCTGTATCGAACGTGCGCTTTCCATTGGTCAGCAATCCTTAAATAAAGCAAGCCGGACGAATTGGCTTTAACTTCATTATGCGGGTGGAGACCTTTTGGTGCGGTTAACGAAACAACCTTGGTTCTGACAGTTTGGTGAAGTTTCCATCTTACGCGCCGTCGAGGCCGGTCAGGGGGCGCCCCAGCCGTCCGGCCAGTTCCTGCACGAACTGGTAGGCGACGCGCCCCGATCGGCTGCCACGGGTTGTCGCCCATTCGAGGGCTTCGCGACGAACCATCTCGGGATCGGCAGCAATGTCATGCGCGGCCAGATAACCGTCGATCATCGCCAGATACTCGTCTTGGCTGCAGCGATGGAAGCCTAGCCAGAGGCCGAATCGATCCGATAGCGAGACCTTCTCCTCGACCGCTTCACCGGGATTGATCGCGGTCGACCGCTCGTTTTCGATCATGTCGCGGGGCAGGAGGTGGCGGCGGTTCGATGTCGCGTAGAACAGCACATTGGGTGGCCGACCCTCGACGCCGCCCTCCAGCGCCGCCTTCAGCGATTTATAGGCGCTGTCGCCCATGTCGAAGGAGAGATCGTCACAGTAGAGAAGAAACGGGCAGGGCACTTCGCGGACCAGACTCATTAGCTGCGGCAAATGATCGATATCCTCGCGGTGAATCTCGATCAGCTTGAGATGGGGCGTCCCGGTGGGAAGCGCCGCGTTCACCGCGGCATGCGCGGCCTTGACCAGGGACGACTTGCCCATGCCGCGCGCGCCCCACAAAAGCGCGTTGTTGGCCGGAAGTCCGCGGGCGAAGCGCTCGGTGTTTTCCAGGAGAATGTCGCGCGAGCGGTCGATGCCCTTGAGCAGTTCGATGGGAACGCGATTCACTATCCGCACCGGCGCGAGGGCGGCTGGCGGTTCGAAGACGAAGCAATCGGCGGCAGTAAAATCCGGCGTAGGAGCCGGCGGCGGCGCAAGTCGTTCGAGACCTTGCGCGATCCGGTCCATGGTCTGCATCAAGCGGGTGAACTCAGCGGAATCCATCAGGAAAACTCGTCTCTTGCGTGGCTGTCGGCTCGGTCTGGTGCCGGCTTGTTGCATTCGAGGCGACCGATCGTATATTCCGCGCTGATCGTAAAGGCCCTGTGCCCCCCATTTCCTGAGAGGTTCCTGATGTTTGTGTCCGAGGCTTTCGCCCAGACGGCTTTGCCCACTGGTGGCGGAAGCGATATCCTGATCAGTGTGCTGCCGTTCGTCGCGGTTTTCGCGATCATGTATTTCCTGATCATTCGGCCGCAGCGCACGACGATGAAGAAGCGTCAGGAAATGCTCAGCAACATCCGCCGCGGCGATACGGTCGTGACCGGCGGCGGCATCGTCGCCAAGGTGACCAAGGTGCTGGATAACGGCGAACTCGAGGTACAGATTTCCGAGCAGGTGCGCGTGCGGGTGGTACAGGCGATGGTCGCCGAAGTGCGCGTCAAGGGCGAACCGGCTGCGGCGAACACCAAATAGCCGCTTTGCTTGAGCAAACGAGGCCACTGCCTTAAAATCGTCCGCGACACGAAACACCCGTGTCGCCGGCTGCGTCGATCGAACGCTTAATACGGATTGCGCCCCCTTTGGAGCGACCGTCGACCCTTTCGGGACCCATATGCTCTATTTTTCGCGCTGGAAAACGATCCTAATTTGGCTGACGGTCGCTCTCGGGGTCGTCTACGCTGCCCCGAACCTGTTCTCGACCCAGACGCTCGACGAAATGCCGTCCTTCGTGCCTGACAACAAGATCACGCTCGGGCTCGATCTACAGGGTGGGTCGTACATTTTGCTCGAGATCGATGGTCCGTCGCTGACCGGGGAGCGCCTCCAGACGTTGCGCGACGACGCGCGCCAGATATTGCGCACCGAGCGCGTCGGCTATTCGGGTCTCAGTGATTCCGGCACGACGGTGACGGTGCGGCTACGCGATCCGGCGCAGGCCGATGCCGCACGCGAAGCTTTGCAGCCGCTGGTCCAGCCGCTTTCAAGCGGATTGCTGAGCGGCGGTACGGTCACGGAAGTGGCGATCGCCGAACCCCAACCCGGCGTCCTGACCCTGTCGCTGACCGACCAGGGAATTGCCTACCGGATATCGACCGCCGTCGCTCAGTCGATTGAGGTCGTGCGCCGCCGGGTCGACGAACTCGGCACGACTGAACCGCTGATTCAACGCCAGGGCGATGACCGGATCATGGTGCAGGTTCCCGGCTTGCAGGATCCGCAGCGGCTGAAAGCGTTGCTCAACCAGACCGCCAAGCTCACCTTCCGTTTAGTCGACGAGACAGCCTCGGCTGACGAGGTCGCCAGGGGGGCCCGCCCGCCCGCCGGATCCGAACTGCGTTACACCAACGACCAGCCGCCCCAACCGATCCTGGTCCAGCGCCAGGTGATGGTCTCCGGCGAGAACCTCACCGACGCGCAAGCCGGCTTCGACAGCCAGACCAATGAAGCCGTTGTCAACATCCGCTTCGATACGCAGGGTGCGCAGCGCTTTGGCGCGGTGACCCAGCAGAATGTCGGGCGGCCCTTCGCTATCGTGCTCGACGACGAGGTGCTGTCGGCGCCGAATATCCGCGAGCCGATCCTTGGCGGCCAGGCGCAGATCAGCGGCAATTTCACCGTCGACAGCGCCAACGACCTCGCGGTTCTGCTGCGCGCCGGCGCGCTGCCGGCGACGCTCAATATCATCGAGGAGCGGACGGTCGGACCGGGCCTCGGAGCCGATTCGATCGCTGCGGGCGAAATCGCCGGCATCATCGGATCGATTCTCGTCGTCGCCTTTATGTTGGCGGCCTACGGGTTCTTGGGCATCATCGCCAACATCGCGCTCGTCGCCAACATCGTCATGATCGTCGCACTTTTGTCGGTCTTCGGTTCGACCCTGACCCTGCCGGGCATTGCGGGCATCGTGCTCACCGTCGGCATGGCGGTCGATTCGAACGTGCTGATCTACGAACGCATCCGCGAGGAACGACGCGCCGGACGATCCGTGGTGCAGGCAATAGACGTCGGCTTCCAGAAGGCGCTGGCGACGATCATCGATGCCAACATCACCACGTTGATCGCCGCGGTCGTGCTGTTCTCGCTCGGCTCCGGGCCGGTCCGCGGCTTCGCGGTGACGCTTGCCTTCGGTATCGTCACGACCGTCTTCACGGCCTTTACCCTGACTCGCTGGCTGATGGCCGAGTGGGTTCGCCGCAAGCGGCCGAAGGAGCTTCCGAAGGGCTTCCTCCATCTGGTTCCGGATGTGACGAAAATCCCGTTCATGGCTATCCGTAAATGGACCTTCGCAGCCAGCATCGCGGCTTCGATCGCAGCGCTGGTCGGCTTTGCGACCCTCAGCATGAATTACGGCATCGATTTCACTGGCGGAACCCTGATCGAGGTGCAGGCAAAGGGCGAAACCGCCGATATCGGCGG
>DRFF01000053.1 GCA_011050685.1 Aurantimonas coralicida | reverse complement strand
GGCTGACCGACGAACAGGTGCTGATGTGTCCGGACATCATGTCCACCGGCTTCGGCGGTGCCGAACGGGGCAACATCCAGATCGGCGACATCGTCGTCGTCTTCGCCCAAGGGCCGATCGGCCTCTGCGCGACGGCGGGCGCCAGGATGCGCGGCGCCGGCCTGATCATCGGGGTCGACACGGTGCCCGCCCGGCTCGACATCGCGAGGAAACTTGGCGCCGACGTCGTCATCGATTTCCAGACAACCGATCCCGTCGATGAGATCATGAAGATCACCGGCGGACGCGGCGTCGACGTGGCGATCGAGGCGCTCGGCACACAGCAGACCTTCGAGAGCTGCCTGCGGGTGCTCAGACCCGGCGGCACCTTGTCCAGTCTCGGAGTTTATTCCTCCGACCTCACCATCCCGCTGGGGGCGTTCCACGCCGGTCTCGGCGACAATTCCATTGTCACGTCGCTGTGTCCCGGCGGAAAGGATCGCATGCGCCGCCTGATGAACGTGATCGAATCCGACCGCGTAGACCTCGGCGCGTTGGTCACCCACCGCTACGGCCTCGACCAGATCGAGGAGGCTTACGAGCTGTTCGCCAACCAGCGCGACGGCGTGCTCAAGGTTGCGATCACGCCATGAGCTGGCGGCGCGAGACCTTGTCCCGACGGATCCTCCAACGGCCCAACGCTCGGGATCGAAGACGGAAAGCAACCCCATCGAGTTTGCTCCGGCCCCATGCGACCCTATCAGTTATATTGAGCTGGAGCGTTCCTGCCCTGCTGGTGCCGCGGACCTACCGGTTTGCGAGGCAAGCCGATGAGCGCTTTCGCGCCCAAGCGGGGACGATAGTCCCGGTGATCGGCAGGGCGTGTATCGCCGTGAGGTGAGGAAGGCCTGTGAACACTTTGACGCAAAGACCCTGGGCGAACGCCCGGACGGCTTCATGGGCCCAAGGCTGTTGGGCTGCGCCGGCGATGTGCATCGCACGAATTGGCGATGCCATCGTTAGGTCGGCGGTCGGCGCGGCGATGGCGGGGCTTACGATACTGGCCGCAACGGTGCCAACTGTGGCGGCCGATTGCAAGACTTCGCCGCGGCAGGGGATTGACTGGAGCGCGTGCGACCGACGCAATCTCATGCTGTCGGGCGCCAATCTGGCAGGGGCAAATCTCGACAGTACCGATTTCACCCTGACGGACCTGCGGAACGCCAATCTCACGTCGGCCAGCCTTGAAAAGGCGACGTTGGTCCGTGTTTCCCTCGATGGGGCTGTTGCCGATAAGGCCAACTTCACGAATGTGGAGGCCTATCGCGCGAACCTGAGGCGGTTGTCCGCCAGAGGCGCGCTGTTCCTGGGATCAGAGTTCTCGCGCGCGGATTTCAGCAATGCGGATCTGGCCGGAAGCAGTTTCGAAAAGGCGGAACTTGGACGCGCGTCGTTCGAAGGGGCAGATCTGACGGATACCACATTCACGTTCGCCAATCTGGCGCGCGCCAATCTTCAAAAGGTTCGGGCCGGGGGCTCGCTGGACTTCACCGGCACCCACATGTTCCTCACGCGGATCGAGGGCTTAGACCTGTCCGGCGCGAGGGGTCTTGTGCAAGAGCAGATCGACAACGCGTGCGGCGACACGAAAACGACGCTTCCCGTCGGTCTTTCCTCCCCGGGCGCATGGCCTTGCGCGTCCGAATGATCATGACGCGCACCGCCAACGCTTGACCGCCTTGCCGTCGGCCTCGGTGACGGCGTTTGCCACCCGTTCGCCTTTCTCGTCCTGGATGTGGGCGAGGGTCACCTTGGCGCCCTTCCGCGCTGCGGCCTCGCCCATCCCCAGCGCGGCTCCCGTCACGATCTGCACTGCCGGGTAACTCACTTCGGTATGCAGAAGTGAGCGGACGCTTTGGAGGGGCTTTCCGCTGGTACGCTCAACCAACCTTCGCCAGCGGGCAGCTTCTCTTAAGGACGCGAATAGAGTTTGGATAGGCGAGTCAAGATCCGGACGGCACCGAACGGACATTTGCAAACGAAGCTGCCGAAGGAGATCGGTGGACGATGAGACCCCGGAACGGCCGCACAACACCAATTGCACAGACCCGCCCGCTCACACGAGGAAGCCTGGCGCGTCAGGTCGAAATCGAACGGGAGCGCTCAACGATCTGCGTGCCTGAGTTGCGGGAGGGTCGGGGTGCTTTCCTTCTCTTCGTCGAGGGTGATGAACTCTACGAGGTGATGATCAAGGCAATTGAGAGCGCCGAGAGAGATATCTGCATGGAATCCTACATCTTCGCGGCTGATGAAGTCGGACAGCGTTTCGCCGATGCCCTTGCGGCCAAGGCCCGCAGTGGCGTCCACGTACGGCTGTACCTCGATGCTTTCGGGGCCGGCTACAGGACTTTCCATGACCTGGAACGCAACCTCGAGGGTGCTGGCGTGCGGTTAAGATGGTTTCATTCGTTCAACTTATACCGCCCGCTCCGATATCTGCAGCGCAACCACCGCAAGCTGCTGGTGGTCGACGGTCGAGAAGCATTCCTCGGCGGCTTCAACATCCGCCGTGTGAACTCCCGCAGGCTTTACGGTAAAATGCGACAGCGTGACACCCATGTACGCGTCGCCGGAGAACTCGCATCGCTCGCTGCCATCCTTTTCGATCGGCTTTGGCACCGGGCGGCACGGATTCCGGCCAAGGCCATTCCCGACCATCCGACGGGCATAGAGGCGTTGCTCGTGCCCAGCTATTCGCGCCATTGCCGGCAACGTCTCGCCTGCCTACACGCCGGACTGATCGATAGCGCGCGGCAGCACGTTTTTCTGACCTCGCCGTATTTCGGTCCGGGAACAGTTGTCGACACAGCCTTGCAGAATGCGGCGAAACGTGGAGTCGACGTGCGCCTGCTCGTACCCCGGCGAGGAGATCCTCTGGTCGCGGGGTGGGCAACCCGCGCCGCCTATGAGCCGCTTCTGGCCGCCGGCGTGCGGGTTTACGAGTACCTGCCTCGCCAGCTTCACGCCAAGACGTCAGTCATCGACGAGGAATGGTCCATGATCGGCTCGGCCAACCTCGATTACCTGAGTCTGTTCGTCAATCAGGAGCTGATTCTTCTGGCGCACGACCGCAAATTGGCGGAGACGTTGCACTTTCAATACCACCGGGACGTTGGGGAAGCAGCGGAAGTGATTCTATCCGAGTGGCAGGGCCGAGGATGGCGTGAGCATGGGCTTGAGTTGGTCGGCTGGGCTGGACGCCGACTTTTTTAGGCGCCTGCGCAGACCCAAGGCGGCCGAAGAGCCTCGTCACCTAGGCTCGGCCTTGGCACTTGATCCGACCTTCGGAGCAGCCATAGGCGGAGCGAAATTCGCCGGGAGTCCGAGAGGACCGTTGCAGCAGTAATGGGGGCGGCGCGGAACTGTAATGCCGGGGGCGTCCTCGCGTCTATAGGAATGAATGGCGGTTCCATTCAGGTCGGGTACCCCGACAGTCCGGCCGTGATCGAGGCGCGGACGCATATGAAAGGATGATGGCAATGCACACAGATACGAAGCCTTCGAGCGTCAGTTCGGCCAATCGGAGCGAGGGATCGTGCTGCGGTCATGGAGAGCCCTCACCAGCCGATACAGTTAAACCCTCGGCCGCGCCAGAACGGTCTCCCGCGGAGCAGCGGGCGGAGCCGCCGCGAGAGGCGGTGCAAGACAAATCGACGAGCTGCTGCTGCGGTAACCGAGATTTATGAGAGTCAGGCAGAAGACAGGTGCCGCTCGTCGCGGCGCCTGGACGGTCAATCCCAACCATCCGCGCTCCGACCGACGGCCGGAAGGCTTGTTTGGACGCTTCAAGGAGATAAGTAGTGACCACTGCGACATTGGACGTCGGCGGCCTCTTTGAAGAGCTCGACCATCTGGGCGTCGAGAAACAGTTGAAGCAAATGCGGGGCGTGCGAAACGCCAGTTCCAGCCCGGCCTCCGGCAGCGTCACGGTCGACTTTGACGAGACGCTGACGACCATCGACAGGCTGAAACAGACGATAAAGGCCTGTGGCTTCCGCTGCCATGGCGAGGTGATGCCGCGCCATGTCTGCAAGCCGGACCTGGCGAAGCGCTCCCCTGAGGTTGCCCCGATGCCCGCGTCGCACGAGGGCCATGCCAAGCATGCCAAAGCCGGCGTCATCCGGGGGCCAGCTCCATCCGCCTCCACCCAGCCGTCGACTGCGCCCGCGCAGGATGAAATGGCGCACGAGATGGGCCACGGGTCCGGCGCCGAGATGCAGGCGATGGTTCGCGACATGCGCAACCGCTTCTGGATCGCGCTGATCTTCACTGTACCGATCTTCATCTATTCGCCGATGGGTGAAATCTTCACCCCGCCGGCGCCCCCCTTCGGGCTGGAGCTCGACCTGTGGTTGTTCTTCCTTGGAACCATCGCGATCGTCTATCCTAGCTGGCCGTTCTTTGTCGCGGCCTGGCGGGCGCTTCGCAACGGTGTGCTCAACAT
Organism: Aurantimonas coralicida; assembly: GCA_011050685.1. Classification (GTDB taxonomy): domain Bacteria; phylum Pseudomonadota; class Alphaproteobacteria; order Rhizobiales; family Rhizobiaceae; genus Aurantimonas; species Aurantimonas coralicida_A. Next base: position 12,360 of record DRFF01000053.1, on the reverse strand, counting down.
GGCCGTGCTCGTCGTTCTCTCGGTGGGCACAGGTTACGTCTTCAGCGTCGGCTCGACCTTTTTCTTCCCCGGCGTGCAGTTCTACGAAGCGGTGGCGGTGCTGCTGGTCTTCATCCTCCTAGGCCATTGGCTGGAGATGCGGGCACGCGCCGGCGCCTCGGCGGCGATCCGGACGCTGCTCGATCTTGCCCCACCCATGGCCACCGTGCTGCGGGACGGCCGCGAGACCGAGGTGCCGACCGCCGAGGTCCTGGCCGACGACATCGTCGTCATCCGGCCGGGCAACAAGATTCCCGTCGACGGCCAGATCGTCGAAGGAGAGTCGCTTGTCGACGAATCCATGCTGACCGGCGAGTCGATGCCGGTGAACAAGACGCCCGGCGATCAGGTCATCGGTGCCACAATCAACAAGAGCGGCAGCTTCAAATACCGCGCGACCAAGGTCGGCGCCGACACGGCCCTCGCCCAGATCGTCAAGCTGGTGCAGGAGGCGCAGAACTCCAAGGCGCCGGCGCAGCTGCTCGCCGACCGTGCTTCGCAATGGCTGGTGGTGATCGCGATCGTCATCGGCCTCGCGACCTTCGCCGTGTGGTTCTGGTGGCTCGGCTCGCCGCTGCTGTTCGCGCTGACGCTCACCATCACGGTCTTTGTCATCGCCTGTCCGGACGCGCTCGGGCTGGCGACGCCGATGGCTGTCATGGTCGGCACCGGCCTGGGCGCCATGAATGGCATCCTGTTCAAGAATGCCGGCGCGCTTGAGGATGCGACCAAGCTCGACATCATCGTCTTCGACAAGACCGGCACGCTGACCATGGGCCAGCCGCGGGTGGTCGAGGTCGTCACCGCCGAGGGGCGGACGGAAGAGGACGCGCTGCGGGCAGCCGCGGCGGTCGAACGCGGCTCCGACCACCCGCTGGCGCTAGCGATCATTGAGCGCGCCGAGGGAATCGACGTGCCGCAGGCGCGGGCCTTTCTCAACCGCGAGGGCATGGGCGCACAGGCCGAGATCGAGGGCGAAACCGTTTTCCTCGGCAACCGTCGTCTCATGGACGAGGAAAAGATCGATCTTGGAACGCTCGCGAACGAGGCGGAGCGGCTGAAGGGCGAGGGCCGCACGGTCGTGCATGTGGCGCGGGGCGGCCGGGTTCTCGGCCTCATCGCCATCGCCGACGCGCCCCGCCCGAGCGCCAAGGCAGCCATCGCCAAGCTGCGCGAGCGCGGCGTCGAGGTGGCGATGCTGACGGGCGATAACGAAGGGACGGCCAGACGAATCGCGGAGGAACTCGGCATCGCCATCGTTCTCGCTGACGTATTGCCGGGCCAGAAGGCCGACAAGGTCAAGCAATTGCAGGCGGAAGGCAAACGCGTCGGCATGGTCGGCGATGGCGTCAACGATGCGCCGGCACTCACCCAGGCTGACGTCGGCTTCGCCATTGGGGCCGGAACCGACGTGGCGATGGAGAGCGCCGATGTCGTGCTGATGAAGAGCGACCCCTACGACGTGCTCGGCGCCATCGAGCTCTCGCGCGCTACCTTGCGCAAAATGCACCAGAACCTGTTCTGGGCGGTGGCCTACAACGTCGTCGCCTTTCCGATGGCAGCCGGTGTGTTTTATCCATTCGTCGTCAGCCCCGAGGTCGCGGCGCTGGCCATGTCGGGCAGCTCCGCGCTGGTCGCGGTCAACGCGCTCCTGCTCAAGCGCACGCGGCTAGAAGGGGTGGGCCGCGGCCAATCGTCCGAAACCGACGCCGATCGACCGGTTGCGGCGGCCGCCGGATGAGGCGGCCGGGGCGAAACAGGTCCTTCAACCCGGTGTGACAATCACCCCCGGCGCAAACGGCTCGGACCATCGGTGCCCGGCGCGTGAAACCTGGTGCCATTACTGCGACAAGTGCGAGAAGAAAAATGACCCCCGTCGAGCCATTTCTCCAAAGATCCCGGATCGCCTACTTCTCCATGGAGATCGCGGTCCGACCCGAGATGCACACCTACGCGGGCGGACTCGGCATCCTCGCCGGCGATACCGCCCGGTCCGCAGCCGACCTCAACCTTCCGATGGTGTTCGTGACGCTGGTCAGCCGGGAGGGCTATCTCGGCCAAGAGATCGGGCCCGGAGGCGAGCAGATCGACCATCCCGATCCTTGGGAGCCAAGTAGTTGGGCCACCCCACTCGATGCGATGGTGGCGGTGACCATCGAAAGCCGGCCGGTGTGGATCCGGCCCTGGCTGCATGTCCTGACATGCCCGCTCGGCAATCGTATCCCGATTCTCCTGCTCGATACCCAACTTGAGCAGAACGACCCCTTGGATCGAACGATCACCGACCGGCTCTATGGCGGCGGCGACGTCGACCGGCTGAAGCAGGAAATCGTTCTGGGCGTTGGCGGCGAACGGCTGTTGCGGGCGCTCGGCTTCGAAGTGGAGACCTTTCACCTGAACGAAGGCCATGCGGCGCTTCTCCCGGCCGCGTTGCTGCGGCGGCATAGACGACAACCGATCCGGCCGGGCGATGGGGCCCTTAATTACGATGCAGCCCCGGTGCGGGCACAATGCGTCTTCACCACCCACACGCCCATCGAGGCGGGACACGACCGCTTCGCCTATGCCGACGCCGAACGCCTGCTGGGCGATTTCCTCGAACCCGACCAACTCCGCCTCCTGGCCGGAAGCGACAGGCTCAACATGACGCACTTGGCCCTCAACCTCTCAGGCTACGTGAACGGGGTGGCCGAGCGCCACGCGCAGACGACCCGGCGCATGTTCCCCGGCTACGCCATTCGGGCCATCACCAATGGCGTCCATCTTCCGACCTGGGTTCATCCGGCCTATGCCCGGTTGTTCAACGGGGTCGCGCCGGACTGGGCGCACAATCCGGAAACGCTCGCCGATGCGGACCAGTTGCCGGACGGGTCCGTCTGGACGGCCCATCAGGAAGCGAAATCGGCCTTGCTTGCCGAAATCGAGCGGTCGAGCGGCGTGCGGATGAATCCGAATGTTCCGCTGATTGCCTTCGCCCGGCGCATAACGGCCTACAAGCGGCCCGATCTTCTCCTTTCCGATCCGGAACGGCTGAGGGCGATCCATGCGCGCTACCCGTTGCAAGTCGTCATCGCCGGCAAGGCGCATCCGAGCGACGCGCCGGGAAAGCAGCTGATCGAGCATATCCACCGCCGGATCGCCGATCTTTCGGACCAAATTCCGATGGCGTTCCTGCCGAACTACGACATGGCCGCGGCACAGACCATGGTGGCGGGAGCCGATATCTGGCTGAACACGCCGATCCCGCCTTTGGAAGCTTCCGGCACCAGCGGAATGAAGGCGGCCCTCAACGGGGTTCTGAACTTCAGCGCCCTGGACGGTTGGTGGATCGAGGCCTGGCGGGAAGGTGTCACCGGCTGGGCGATAGGCGATGGCGGCCCCGGGACGGGAGAGGAGGATTCGGAAGCGCTGTATGCCAAGCTCGAGAATGTCGTGCTGCCGACTTACTACGACGATAGGCCTCGATGGATCGAAATGATGAAACAGGCCATCAGCAAGATCGGACCGCGCTTCAACAGCCAGCGCATGATGCGCCGCTATGCCGTCGAAGCCTATCTGAGGTGAAAGCTGACAATCATCGTCAGGAATTGACGTTCCACTGCGGCGGCCGCCGCTGGACGTGGCTGGCCGGTAGCGCTCGCGGGTCCCTGTAACGTTTTGTCCCCTCCTCCGTCTTTTCCTGTGAGCCCCAGCGAGGCGATCCGAATCGCCCTGTGGGCGGCAATTCGTGATGCGTCAGCCGGGGGCAGCGAAACCGAGATGGCGATATTCGTTTCCCCTTGAACAGCCACCTCGAACCACAACGAGGACAAGATGAGCGCAATCAGCAAAATCCGCGTCGCCGTGAATGGCTACGGCGTGATCGGCAAGCGTGTCGCCGATGCAGTGGCCTTGCAGGACGACATGGAACTGGTCGGTATCGCCGACGTGGGCGCCGATTGGCGCATGCGCGTGGCGGCGGGAAAGGGCTTTGCGTTGCATGCCGCTACGACCGATGCTGCCGCGGCGATGAGTAAGGTCGGGCTAAAGGTTTCCGGCACGCTGGACGACCTCCTCGCGGCGGCGGATGTGATCGTCGACTGCACGCCGAAGCGGATCGCGGCGAAGAATGTCGAGCGCTACCGCCAGAGAGGCATCAAATTCATCGTCCAGGGCGGCGAGAAGCATGAGGTCACCGGACATTCCTTCGTCGCGGAGGCGAGCTACGCGACGGCGATCGGCCGCGACGCAACCCGCGTCGTCTCCTGCAACACCACCTCGATCGTCCGCACGCTCACGGCACTGAAGCATGCCGGGCTGCTGCTTCGGGCGCGCGGAACGCTGCTGCGGCGCGCGACCGATCCCTGGGAAAGCCATCTCGGGGGCATCATGAACACGCTCGTGCCCGAGCCCGAGATCCCGAGCCACCAGGGACCGGACGCCCGGAGCGTCGACCCCGAGCTCGACGTCGTCACCATGGCGGTGAAGGTTCCCGAAACCCTGGCGCACCTGCATTACTGGTCGGTTCAACTGACCCGGCCGGCGGACAAGGAGGACGTGCTCGACGCCTTCCGCTCATCGTCCCGTATTGCCCTGATCCGCATCGATGCCGGGCTGACCGCGCTCAACGCCGTGAAGGAATTGATGGCCGATCTCGGCCGGCCGCACGACAATCTCTACGAGGTGGCGCTCTGGGCGGACATGCTCAAGGTCGAAGGCGACGAACTGTTCTACGCCTACATGGTCGACAATCAGGCAATCGTCATTCCCGAGACGATCGACGCCATCCGGGCGCTGACGGGAATCCTCGGAAGCGCGCGGGAATCGATGGCCAAGACCGATGCGAGCCTCGGCATCGGTCAGCTCGCCGACGTACTTGGCAAACCAGCATGAGGACGACCAGAGAGTATCCGACCTTGTTCGGCTTGGCGCATTGACGGCGCCGCCGACGTGGGCGGACGCCGTTACCCAACACCTGTCGTGGCGTACGAAACGCCCAGCAATGACGGAGGCGAACGATGTTCAACCTGTTTCACCGAAGCGATGAACCCGCCATCATCTGCGTCGTGCGTGACGACGCGCGGTTGCCGCGATTTCTGCGCGGCCCAAACTGGGAGTATGAAGGCAAGGCTGGCACTCTCACGGGCGTCACCGCCGCGCTCGACATGCATGCCGAGGCGCGCATGTCCAAACAGACCGGCTATTATCTGTTCACGCGGCTCTAGTGAATAAGGTCTTGGCTTGTGCCATCGGGCGACTCGATCGCGGGCCTCGTAGCAGTGACCAATATCCTTCTCAGCAAGGGGGAAGCCGGGATGAGCAAGACCTGGATTTGGACGGCGATCGTGCTTCTCCTGATCGCGGGAGGCTCCTTCGGTCTGTATGTCTATCTCCGGCCCCCGCCGCTTCCCGAGCAGGTCGTCTACGGAAATGGCGTCGTCGAGGGCACGGAAATCCGGGTGGCCGCCGAAGTGGCCGGCCGCGTCGTCGAAAGCAAGCTCGTCGAAGGCGGGTTGATCGCCGAGGGCGCCCTGCTGGTGCGGCTCGACGACACCGATGCCAGGCTGAATAAGGCGCGCGCGGAAGCGGAGATCGAAGCCCTTGGGGCAGAGCTTGTGCGCGCGGAAAGCGAACTCGAAGTGGCCCAGCACCATCTGGGCACGGCCGAGAGCGAACTGGAACGGGCGCGCAAACTCAAGGAACGCGGCACGGTCGCGGCCCAGACGCTGGAAATCGCCCAGAATGCGTTTCACGCCACGCAGGGCAATGTGACGGCGCTCGAGGCGGGGACAATCGCAATGGGCAAGCGCATCATCGCCGTGCGGCGCGAGATCGACCTCCTCGACAACCAGTTATCCAAAACCCGCATCACCGCGCCGCTGACCGCCACCGTACTGATCAAGGCGGTCGAACCGGGCGAATTCGTTCGACCGGGACAACCCTTGGTCACGCTGCTCGATCTGACCAGAGCGGAGGTCCGCGTCTTCATTCCCGAAAGCCGGATCGGACAGGTGGAACTAGGCGCGCTCGCGCGCCTGCGCGTCGATGCTTTTCCCGACCGGCTGTTCGAGGCACGGGTCGCGCGGGTCGATCAGACCGCGCAATTCACACCGCGTGACATCCACATGCCGGACGAAAGGGTCCGTCTGGTCTTCGGCGTGATGCTCGCGGTCGACAACCCCGACGGCGTGCTGAAACCGGGGATGCCGACCGATGCCTGGATCCTGTGGCAACCGGACGCCGGATGGCCCGAGCGGCTGTTCGTGCCGACATAGGAGGCGGCCGGCCATGGCAACCGACGATATGATCATCGAGGCCGAGGGGCTTGGGCGCCGGTATCGGTCACTCCGGGCGCTGAGCGACATCGACATCAAGATCGGTGTTGGCGAGATCGTCGGCCTGGTCGGGCCGGATGGCGCGGGAAAGACGACGCTCCTGCAACTTTTCGCGGCGATCCTCGACCCGAGCGAAGGCCGGTGCCGGGTGTTGGGCCATGACACGGTGAAGCAGGCTGCCCGGATCACGTCCAAGATCGGCTACATGGCCCAGGGTTTCACGCTCTACGACCGGCTGACCGTGGCCGAGAACCTGTCCTTCGCCGCCAAGATCCGCGGCGTGCCGGGCAACGTCGCTATGGCCCGACGCCGCCGGCTGCTCGACATGGCGGGGCTGGCGCCATTTCTCGACCGGCGGGAGGGAGCGCTGTCGGGGGGAATGCGCAAGAAGCTCGCGCTTTGCGCCAATTTGATCCACGAACCGCGGCTGCTGCTTCTCGACGAACCGGGGCTCGGGGTCGATCCGCTCTCGCGCCGGGAACTATGGCTGATCCTCGGCGACTTCCGCCTTCAGGGGACGACGATCGTGCTTTCGACATCCTACATGGACGAGGCCGACCGGTGCGATCGCGTGGCGTTTCTGGACCGGGGCCGGTTGATCGCGCTCGGGCGACCCGAGGAGCTACGCGCGCGGGCGAAAGGACACGTCTATGCCGTCGTTTCGGACCGGCCCGCGGAAGCCGAGGCGGCACTGCACGGGATGGCCGGGGTTCTCGGCATCCAGTGGCGCGCCGACAGCGTGCGTTTCGTGATGAAGCCGGACGTCGATCTGCCCCAGTCCGAGCGGGCGCGTCTGGACGCTCTTGGACAGCTCGCCCCGGCGGAACCGCGGATGGAGGACGTGTTCACGATCCTGCGCGGTGATGAGGCCGCGCCGGATGAAACCGCCGGCGCAGTCGTCGCCCGGCCGATCACCGATGCGGCGGAAGGCGTGCCGGGAGGGATCGATACACAAGGGCTGACCCGCCGCTTCGGCGATTTCGTCGCGGTGGGTGATGTCACCCTTGCCATCGCGCCGGGCGAGATTTTCGGCCTGCTGGGGGCAAACGGCGCGGGCAAGACGACACTGATCCGCATGCTCTGCGGGCTGTTGCCGCCCTCGGCGGGCAGCGCGACGGTGGCCGGCGTCGACGTCTTGTCGGACCCGCGTCGCCTGCGGCAGCGGATCGGCTATATGTCGCAGCGCTTTTCGCTCTATCCCGATCTGACCGTCGGCGAAAACCTGTCCTTCTTCGCCCGCGCCTACGGGCTGTCGCGGCGTGACGCGCGCGAGGCCATTGGTTGGGCGGCGGCGATGACCGGACTCGGTGGCCAGCGGGGCGAGATGGTGGCGCGTCTGTCCGGAGCGGTGCGCCAGCGCGTGGCGCTCGGCTGCGGCATCCTGCATCGTCCTGCGGCGCTCTTCCTCGACGAGCCGACATCGGGCGTCGACCCGCTGGCCCGGTTCCGGTTCTGGCGGTTGATCCGGATCCTCGCCGAGGAGGGAATGACGGTCCTCGTGACCACGCATAATCTGGAGGAAGCCGCCTATTGCCATCGTCTCGGCCTGATGGACAGAGGCCGCCTGATCGCCACCGGTGATCTGCCGGCTTTGCGCGCGCATTTTCCTGGGCGGGCACTGGAAACGGCGGAGGACGTCTTTCTGGCCTTCATGGAGCGTGAACGGTCCAGCGCCCTGTCCGAGAGAGCCGCCTCATGAAGCTGTCACACATCCTGGCCGTGATTGAAAAAGAGACGAAGGAAATCGTCCGCGATCCCGTGACCGTCGCAGTGGCATTGCTGATGCCGCTGGTGATGCTGTTTTTGTTCGGCTACGCGATTTCGTTCGATGTGGACGGTGTCGCGATGGGCGTGCTCGACCACGATCGCTCGGCGGAGAGCCGGGCCCTTGTCGATCGCTTCGTGGCCAGCGGTTACTTCCTCCTGGACAACGGCTATCAGAGCGCGATCGAGGTCGAGACCGCGCTACAACGCGGCGCCGTCAAGCTTGCGCTGATCATTCCGCCAGGTTTCGCGGACCACCTGGCGCGGGGGGAACCCGCTCCGGTTCAGGCGCTGGTGGACGGGACATTCTCGGCAACCGCCAATCTTGTGGCGGCCTATGCCAAGGCGATCATTTCCGGCTTCGGTGCGCAGACCTCACCGTCGATCGAGGTGGCGGCGCGGGTCTGGTACAATCCTTCGCTGCGCAGCGTGAACTATGTCGTGCCCGGCCTGTTCGGCGTCATTCTTATGGCCTTCCCGCCGCTGCTGACCGCGCTTGCGATCACCCGTGAGAAGCAGAGCGGCTCGATCCAGCAGATATTCGCCTCGCCGCTTACGCCGGCGGAGTTTCTGTCCGGCAAGCTGATTCCTTACGGGCTGATCGCGTTCCTGCAGATCGTCATGGTGGTCGCGGTGGGTTTCCTCTGGTTCGCGGTGCCACTCAAAGGCGGCCTCGCCCTGCTGTTGGGGGTCGGTCTGGTCTATGTCTTCACCACTGTTGGCATCGGGTTGCTGGTCTCGACGCTTACCAACAGCCAGCTCGCCGCCATGCTGCTGGCGCTCATCATCTCGCTGATGCCGTCATTCCTGTTTTCCGGCTTCCTGTTTCCGATCTTCACCATGCCCTTCGTGCTGCAGCTCTACACGCGGCTCTTCCCGGCGCAGTATTTCGTGGATTTCTCGCGCGGTGTGGTTCTGAAAGGGGCGGGTCTGGCCGAGCTGTGGCCTTCGGTCCTGCTGTTGCTGGCCTATACGCTGGTGATCTTCGCGCTGGCCGTCTGGCGGTTCCGAAAGAAGGTGGCATGATGGGCGCGCGGCTCGCAGGGCTGCTGGTCAAGGAGCTGCTGCAGTTCCTGCGCGATCCGCTGATGCTGGTCCTGATTCTCTGGCTCTACACCGCCGAGGTCGTGATCTGCGCCTACGCGCTGTCCTTCGAGGTCGAGAACATGCCGTTGGCAATCGTCGATCTGGACCGCAGTCCGCAAAGTCGCACGCTGGTGCAGGGGTTTCTTGCAACGGATGTCTTTGCCGATGCCGGCCGGCCCGCCAGCGCCACCGAGGCCGGCGCCTGGCTGCAGGCCGGACGCGCGCGGGTCGCACTGGTCGTGCCGCCGGGGTTCCAGCGCGATCTTCTGGGCGATCGCCGACCGAACCTGCAACTGCTGCTGGACGGATCGAATTCCAACATGGCGGCCCAGGCACGGGGCTATGCCCTGGAGATCGTCGGGCGCGTCGCGGCCATTGGCGGCGGCGGCGGGACGGCGGCGGGGCCGGTGCCGATGGTGCGGGTCTGGTACAATCGCGACCAGACCTTCACCGCCTTTGTCGTGCTGTCGATGGTCGCGCTCGCGGCGCTGATGGTGGGCGTCATCCATCCCGCCGCGTCGATCGTGCGCGAGAAGGAGGCGGGAACGATCGAGCAGTTGCGCGTCACGCCGATACGGACGCCGGAACTGTTCGTCGCTAAGACCCTACCGACCCTGGTGATGGGCCTTCTTTCGGTGTTCCCGAGCCTGTTGATCGTCTGGTGGTTCGGCATTCCGCTGCGCGGCAGCCTGCTCCTGTTCCTCGGCCTCACGGCGATCTTTCTGCTCAGCGCCATCGGCATCGGCGTCCTTATCACCAGCGTCAGCCGTACGCTTCAGCAGGCGTTGCTGCTGGCGTTCTTCGGGCTGTTTCCGCTGATGTTCCTTTCCGGCACGCTGGCGCCGATCGAGAGCATGCCGGAAGTGCTGCAGATCGCCTCCCTGGCAAGTCCGTTGCGCCACTACATGGACGTGACGCTGGGGATTTTCCTGAAAGGCGTGGGGATACGCGAATTGTGGCCGAGCGCGCTGGCGCTGCTCGCGATCGGTATCCCGCTGTTTGGAATGGCCATTCAGATATTCAAGCAAAAAGATGCCTGATATCATCATACATCGCCTCAAAATACCTTATGCTCCGTTCCTCGCTTTGGCCAGTTCCACGAGATCGCGGCCGCAATTCATGCAAAAAAACGGTTTCGATAAACCCTCCCATCGCTTCGGGCGGTCAGACCGGCATTCTTCGCAGGCCGCTATGGTGCGCGATCCCACCGTTTCAAGCTTCGAGAGATCGCGGCGCAACAGCTCGGAGACATCGACATGACAGACATTCGGCTCGCGCAACAGCCGGCGGTATAACGCGTGCGGTGTCCACACCCATAGGGACGGCCGAGCAGATAGGCCGCGAGCGCGGCGCAGTTCATTCAGCCGCGCGCCTGCCCGCCGCCACCCGGAATTGCCTCGCGTACCAGCAGCACGTCTCCGAGCGCTCCCCATCGCAGGAACTTCTCTGCCTGTTCATTGCTGATCGTTGCCGTGAGCAGACGCGTCCACCACGGCTCGAAAAGCGCCCATTTACAATTTTCCGCCGGTCGCAGGGCGAAGACGTGCTTGTGGCGATGATGGACGAACGGATGCCACCACTGCTTGTCAATCCCCGGCACGAAGCAAACGAACCAGGCGCCCGCATCGAGCTGCACCAGCGAACCGTCGGCGTTAAGCTCAAGTTCGGCAACTGTGGGTAGCGCGGCTTTTTCTGCATGGTCGAGTTTCCGGCTCAACTCCGACACGACTGCTCTCCTAAGCGTGTCCGAAGCCCGTTGAACTTCGGCGAACAACCATCAGGTCAAACATTGCGGCCCCGTGTACCGGCAACGGTTCGCCGAGGACGTCGCTCGAGCAACATGAAAAGGCGTCGGGTCAGTCGGCCCATGCCCAGGCCGGAACTTGCCCGAGATGGTTCTCGATGGATTTGACGCCGGCGATATTCTCCGCCGCGACTTGGGCGGCGGTCTTCTCATTGGCGGAGTCGACGATGCCCCAGATCTGCACGGTTCCATCGACCACGATGACATTGATCAAGGCCGTATTCAGCCCGGCTTCGTCGGACAGCGCGTGCAGCAACTGTTCTCGGATGAGTTGATCGGTGGACGAACTTGGACCGTCCGCGCCTTTGGCCGCGAGCCCGTGCAGCAAATTGGCGCGGCTGACGATTCCGATCAGGCGGCCCTCGCGCATGACAGGGACCCGCTTGATGTGATGTTTCTCCAGCAGCTTGGCGATCTCACGCAGCGGCGCATCCTCCGCCACCGCGACCACGTGGCGGGTCATCACGTCAGCCGCCTTTCGTCCGTGGGTCTTGATGTATTCTTCGGCTCGATCCTGCAGGGACAAGACCGCCTCCAGCCACCAGGAAGGCCGTTTGTCTGTGTCGTTCTCCGCCCGCTGCATGAGGTCGCCTTCACTGACGATCCCGAGAACGCGCTGGCCGGCGTCGACGACCGGAACTGCGCTGATCCTGTGCTTCAACAAGACGCGGGCAATCTCCCGGACCTCCGTATCCTGTTGAACCGTGATGACATTGGAAGTCATGACGTCAGCTGCTCGCATCTCTGCTCTCCTATAAAATTCGACGAAATGTCGACGACCCTAGCCGATTCGCACGGCGCCATTGTCGAGGAATTCGTAGGGCGGCACATCGAGGTTGCGCGGCGCCGGGCTGCGCCGCACCCGGCCGGCCGTATCGTAGACGGAGCCGTGGCAGGGACAGAACCAGCCGCCCCAGTCACCGCGCGGCGCGGCCGGATCCTGACCGAGCGGGATACAGCCCAGATGCGTGCAGACGCCAACGACCACCAGCCATTCATCCTGGAGCACGCGGGACGCGTCGGTCGCCGGATCGATCAGGCCTGGATCGCCGTCGTCGGCCCTGGCCCGGGCGATCTCCTCGGGTGTCCGGCGGGCGATGAACACCGGCCTGCTCCGCCACATCGCCGTAATCCGCTGGCCGACTTCGACGGATGAGAGGTCGATGTCGACCGAGGACAGAGCCAGTACGTCCGCCGTCGGGTTCATGCTGTCGATGAAGGGCCACAGCGCCACCGCCGTGCCGACCGCCGCCATCGCCCCGGTCGCGATGTAAAGGAAATCGCGGCGGGTCGCTCCGGCCGCTTCGGCCGGAGATCCGGAGCCGCTCATGTCTGCTGACATCGCAATGCCTC
>DRFF01000052.1 GCA_011050685.1 Aurantimonas coralicida | reverse complement strand
TGCCCGCGGATCTGTCGACGAGGACTATCTGCGGGCGATTTTCGCCGAGGCATGGCCCAGGCGCAGTGGACGCCGGGTCGCATCGACGTGAGCAGCAAGCTCGCACCGCAAGATACCGACCTGCGCCATCAGCCTGTCGCGCTCCCGGACCAGATCGTCGCGTTCGGCCCGGGCGTCGCGAAGGGCGGCGATCAGCTTGTCGATCGTTGGGCGATTGCTGGTCCGGATCACGCGGACCGGCTGGCGTCCGCCGGAGCGGGCAATGCCGATGCCGGCGGAAAGGACGACGCCTTCGAGGGCGGAAACGAAACTCATTGAGGCCTCCATCGCCTGACTTCGATTTATCCATTGGAACACGAAATGCCTGAAAAATCCTTACCCGAGCCGCGAAAATCCGAACGACAACTGCGCCGCGAACGCGCCGACAGCACGGCCGCATGGCGGGAGCGGACCCGGCATCGCCCCGAACCTCGCGTTGTCGACCGGGCCTTGCTCGAGGCGATCGTCGTCGTGCTGGTCGACAAGGAGTTTGTGCCGACCGCGACGGCGATGGCGATCGTCGAGCAAGCCACCGAAGCAGCGGTGCTCGGCCTGGTGCGGCAGGGTTATAGCGATGGCACCGCCCGTATCCGGATCGGCAAGCGCCTGACGGAGCATCACCGGGTCGGCAAGACTTCCGTCGTCAAGGCCGCCTTGCGCGAGGTCGGTCTGGGGTCACGACGTGCGATCCGGACCGTCCCGACACCCCCGTAACTCCAGCATACGGCGTGATCTCGAAATTTTCCCTTGACGCCGTGATATTATGTACCCATATTAGATACATATTAATCAGCAAGGAGAGATGGCATGACCCAGACCACCACCACTTCCGAGACCACCGCTGCCGCCATGGACCGCATCCTGCAGTCCGACCTCATCCCCATTATGGAGACCACCATGCCCCAGACCTACATCGCCCTCGTGAAGACTCTCGGATGCGAGACCGAAGCCGACGCCCTCGCCGTCCCCTACATGGGTGACGGGCACGACGAAGCCGGCGTCGGCGATGTTTTCGTCGATGCCGACTTCGCACTATGGACCGTGGGACCGGCGCTCGGAGCCGATTTCGAGCGCGGCTGCAGCGACCACTGGATCATCAGCGCGGGCGGCAAGGCCTTCGCCGAGGTGCGGGTCGACGACGACGGCACCGTCGCCGTCCACGATCTTTTCACGACCGCCGAGCAGCGGATCGCCTTCTGGGCGACTATGCACAAGAGTGAAGTCATGGGAGACGTTCTCGATCTCGCCGATTCGAAGGACGATCGCTACCGGCTCGAGGAAATCGTCTTCCTGTGCGATTACGATATCATTCGTGCCGTCCAGATGGATGCGCAGGTCGACATCCACCCCGTCGCGGCCGGGCTCGCCATCGAATGCCTGCGCAATTACATCGCCGCCGCCGGCATGATCCGCGCCGGCATCTGGACATCGTCCGACAAGAGCAGCAGCCTCCTGCTGACTTCCGAAGACGATGCCGGTCTGGAGCGGGCCACGCTTCTGGCCCGGGCCAGGAATGCATATGACGGCGACCCCGACGACGGTGAGATTGAGGTCGGCGTCTGGCATACCGGCACCTGACAATCACGCATCTGGGCGCCGGCGACGAAGGTATCGCCGGCGCCCTTTCGATTCGTTCAAGGAGATCGTCATGAGTGCATTCGACCAGATAGCTGGCAATTTAGATATCTGCGGCGACAAGGCATGTCTCACCGACGGGCGCAAGGTCGTCTCGGCCAAGATCGTCCGCAATCCGCATTTTCCCCAGCCACGCCTCGAGGTCATGGTCGCCGGTCCGGACAGTGTTCGCATCTGGCACTGCCATATCGACGGCGACGGACGGGCGCTCCACGACATGCGCTGGCCGCCCGACGGCGCGATCGAGGCATGGGCCGACAGACAGTGCCTCGATGGCGAGATCCACCAGCGGATGATCGCGGCCAAGGAAGCCGTCGAAGCGGCGATCGCGTCCGGCACGCTGCGGATCACCGGCGATATGGTCCTGGCCCTCGCCCATCATGTCGAGGTGCGCCCGTGACCGTCTTCGCCGGCTGCCTTGGCCATCTAGGTCTGACCGCGGTCGAGGCGGCCGCCCTGCTCGGCTGTTCGCCGGCGACCGTGCGGGCGAAAATGAAGGGGGCCCGCCAGATGACCCGAGACGACGCGGCGGCGATGATCCCCTTGTTCCGGCGGATACTGACCGGCGATGTTGCCGACGAGCCGGCCGGCGTCCGTGATGCGGCCGCCGCGCTTCGGATCCTTCGCGGCGTCGAGGTCGTCCCTGAACGTCGGCCGGGACCGAAGCCGAAATAAAACCGCCACCCCTTAACGGATCGAAGCCGCCGTGAATGTCTCCATGACGGCTTTTTCGTTTCCGGAACGGTCGCCGCCATTCGCGCCATTGATGTTATCGTCCAAGACGATGAAGACCTTCATATAAATCAATGGGCTGTGACGGATATTTTCCGGCCATTTCGCCATGTCCGCCATTTGGCCGAGGGTTGGCCGGAAAAATGGCGGAGCCTTACGCCATAAGGCTTTGTTGGAGGTGGATGGCGTCCATCGCGGCCATTCCGCCGCCGGCATTGGAACGATGGCGGAATTGTGGCGGTGATTGAGGGCAAAATGAACTCATAATGGATGGATAGCCAGCCAAGCTATCCCGGTCACGCCGTGATGGCTGGGAAATGGCGGAAGTCCTGCTACACAGGGCTTTGATGGAGACGGATGGGGGCCATTTCCGCCAATGTCGCCTCCATCGTCGAAACTTGGCCGGAAAAATGGCCGAGGCCTGTGACGTAAGGGCTTGTTGGAGGTCGACCGCGCCAACGGGACGGATGGCGGCATCGGCGTTGGAACGATGGTCAAATTGTGGCGGAATGGGTCGGTCGACCCGAAGCGACGCCTGGCGATCCGGAATGGGTCTGTTCGAGCCTCATCAGGCGCGTCGACGAGCGGGATTGCCGGTGGATCGGCGGGCACCAGACTCGGCCACCGGTGAGCCAGCATCCGGGCGACAGGGTGGACCGGGGAGCGGGAACGAGGGGCTGGGGATGGCGCAGGAGGTGCAGGAAGGTGGTCTGCGTGGCAAAAGACGCGAGAGATGAGGCGGGGTCACCCGGAATGGAAAACGGGCGTGTCGGGCGATTATTCGGGTCGCCACGTTCGAGGACGGTCAGATGGGAATCGACCCGTGGATCGATCTCATTTCGAGCCGCCGGTTGGCCTCGCGCACGTAGAAGATAACTACACATGTATCTCCGGAGGAGATACATGATCAGTAAATAATCTCCATTAGTAGGAAAATCGGCTTTTCATGGGTAACTGGCCTGCCCTGCAGATCAGTCTCGGCGCCCCATCCTGACGCCACGGTGAAGCGTCACCGCCGCAGGACCGCTGCGCTTCGCGCTGCCATGGGGAGATCGTCGTCGAGGGCACCGCCAGACTCGCCGAGTCCGCTCCAGCGATCGTCCTGCATCGCCGTGAAAGCGTCAAGAGCGCCCTTCACGAACCGCTGCGCCTCCCCTTCAGACCCGGTTGCCCGCCGCGGATCGAAAATAAATATTCACCGCCTGTGCCCGCCGCAGAGGCTCATCTGTGCCCATTTCGATCCGACCATGCCCGATGTCACCCGAACGCGAATTCGCCGACCAGCGTCCGCCTATTCGCGTCTCAGCCCTGTCTCAAGCTCCCGATCCGATCCGTGACTATCAGGCAAATCGCGAGCGATATCCGAGGCTTGACCGATGCCAGGTGGTCGCCGATCTTCTAGCAGACAGGAACGGCTGGAGGCGGTCAAGTGGGGAATTTTACACCGGCGAAAAGGCATTTCGTGCTGTCGGCGACACCGCCGGCTGACGACTACGCGCCTTCCGAATCGCACTGGACCGAGCGAGGCGTCGACCGGCTCTACGTCGGCGACTTCATCCGCATCCGGCAGGGCGACCGCGTGCTGAAAGGCGCCGGGTCGCACGGACAGCGGATCTGGAACAAGACCGTTCGACCCGACGGCAGCGAGATCACCGAGCGGGTAGAGACCGCGACATACGCCGTCGTCACGCGGATCGGCCAGAAGCGTGGCGTGCCGACCGCATTTTACAAGGTCCTGTCCACTACCAGTGCCGACCGGACCTCGCCGGCCGGCTCCCTCGGCATCCCCGCTGTTCTTACCGACAACGCATGGCCGGCCAGCAAGCGCCAGCGCGAGGTTCGCCGCCTCGCCGGCAGCGGCCCGACCGCGGAAGAGCGGGCAGCCCCCGATCCGGTCGCTCACTCCCTGAAGATGCGGCAGGCGGAATTCGCCGGCCTGCTCAAGGCGACGGAGGCGGCCGGCGGCATCGACGATCTGATGCACGGCGATCCCTATCGCGACGACCGCACCCCGGTCTCCATCGAGATGATCGAAGGCTGGCGCGACGGCGTCACCGAACCGCCGTCCTGGGCCTTTTCCGTCCTGCGCCGGCTCAAAATCGCCGACGAAAAATTCGTCGCGGAAGCGTCCGAAGACCCCGGCGATATCGAGCTTCGCGGCGAAAGTTCCGTGCCCGATTTGGATACGTATCAGGACAGCGAAGACCTCGACGACGATCCGATCCCGGCGCGCGTCGACGACGACATCGAGGACCTTGGCTACATCCCCGACCCGGACGCCGAAGACGACGAGGATGATTTCAGGATTGCCGCGGAATGAGTGTCCGAAAACGCCCTTTGCGTCGCGCATCGACCCGTGGTAAAAAGTCTCCACATGCTGCTTCGGCAGCGTCTACGATGACTACGCCGGCCGATCTTGACGATCGCGCCGGCGATTTTTTCGCTGGGTCCGCGCCCCTGCTGGCGAGATTCATCCACGCCTACGCCCGCATCTACGATGTCCCCGAACTATTGCCGCTCGCCCGGGAGATCGCCACCGGGGACGGCCATCGCCCCAAGCCCGCGCCGAAGCCGGAACCGGTCGTCGAGACCGAGCCTGCGCCCGTGATCGTCTGCGAGCCGCCAGCCGACGGCGATTACCTGGCGGCTTTCCTGCAGCTGCTGATGGATGAGCCGGACGAACCCCCGTTGACAGCGGCGGGCGGCGGCTGCGACCCCGTGATCGGGCGTGGGAGATAGTAGACCGGCATGGCGGAAAGGCCGAGAGTCGTCGACCTCGACGGGCTGCTGCAATAGATAGTGGCATCGCCAGAATGCGTCCGCCGTTCCATTATCACTCGACCCAGTCGTTTCGAACCCAGTCGTCGTTTTGGCAGCCGCCTCTACTCGGCCGGCCGCCTCGCCGCACGTGGAGATCATCACCCGCCTCGATACGCCGCCTTCTTCAGACCGTCATCACCCAACTTCCCTCATAGCTCCTGGGCAACTCCCATTGCACCGTCAATATCGAAGTTCTCGTGGGGCTTATCGTCAGATTGCGAGCTACCTTATCCAGCTTGTCATCCATATCTTTACGGATGTTGTGAATGGTTCGGAAGACCGACATACTCATTTCGAAGTGCTCATCTTCGAGTTTCTTGATCCGGCGCTGCTCCGTGAGCCTGTCAGCCGAAGCGAGCGACTGGTTGCTTCGAAGCGCCATTCGTGCTGCATTCACCTCTGCGGCCAGTTCTTCTGACCGCAATTCATTCAATCGTCGCAGGTCTGCGGCGTATGCTGCGAGTTTCTCCGTCTCCTCCTCCAGCCATTTCCCATTTTCCAGCTCCGCTAGCCGACGGGCTGCAGCCAAACCGTTTTCGCTGAGTTCGGTCATCCGAGCTGAAGGAAATGCTGCGTCAACCGCGACGGAGGATGCCGGAATGAGAAAGAACCGTTCGGCAGTTTCAGGGGCCAGTGCCTCGCCATCGTCCGTCATCGCCGCGATCACCAGCCTATCCCGCGATCCGACGGCTGTCTCCGCCTTCAGGAGTTCAACACTTAGCCAGCCACTCCGACCTTCGTTTTGTTCGACGTCGGCAAGCCGGGGCTGACCTTCCTCCCGGTAGGCCTGGTAATCAAAGACGAGCTTGGTCTGCGGGAGATCGCGGGAGCGCGCAACCGCGACCAGACGGTCCGCCAAGGTGTTGTCGCCAAGCCGGAAGAACTGCCAGCCTTTCTCGTCCGCGAATGGCCATGCCATCGACCAAGTCTGGTTATCGTGGTGAAAACAGGGAACTTCATCGATTTCGAACCGAGCGTCCGGCAGTTCGGCGCGGGCCAAAAGCCACAGGCGCTGCTCGAAGTCCGTCATCGCCAGTTCGATCTCGGTATTGCGCTGTTGAAGCATGTCCACGATCGATGCATCGAAACTTTCGAAGAGCTGCTGGCGGGTTCTAGCCATATCGGCCTTTATCTGATCCTCCAGTTCGTCTCCGAGATCCTTGAAAGCTGCATCAATCTCATGCTCCGACCGGCAGCTTTGGACGACGGCCAGAATCTTCTTCTCGAAATCAACTCCGGACTCTATCGTCCCGAGAATCCCGTCGCTCGCTCCGAACACGCCCTCAAACAGCTTGAACTTGGAGCTCAACAACTCGTAGATTCGTTTCTCGGCATGGTTCTGCCGATTGATCATGTTCACGACCGTGACGTCGATCTTCTGGCCGTAGCGGTGACAGCGGCCGATGCGTTGCTCAACGCGTTGCGGGTTCCACGGCAGATCAAAGTTGATCACGAGTGAGCAAAACTGCAGGTTGATGCCTTCCGCGCCCGACTCGGTTGCAATTAAGATTGATTTTTCGTCAGATTCGAATGCGCCGACGATAGCCGTCTTCATATCCGCGCTCTTTGAGCCCGAGATGGCATCCGTGCCTTCTTTTTCGTTCTTCCAGTCGGCGTAGACTTCTCGGCTCGCCGCGTCGTTGTTGGAGCCGTTCATCAAAACGATCTCCCCCGCATAGCCATTTTCCGAGAGAAATTCAAAGAGGTAGTGTTGCGTGCGAACCGACTCCGTGAAGATCACCGCCTTCCGCCGCCCCCCACGAACCCCGACCTCGCGGAGGACATTGGGGAGTTGTTGGATCAGTTTCTCCCCCTTGGCAGTCGAGCCGATCGATCGGGCGAGGGCAAGGTATCCTTCCACCCGCCCGATTTCGCTCGCCAACCTAGCCGCATCGATTTCATGGAAGGTTCTGGAGTCGGCCCCCCTCCCCCTGTCAGCCGAAGCCTCGGCAGATAGGGCGACCGCATCTCTCATTTCCTCGCGGGTTCGGCTCGTGTCGTCGATGTCCGCGACGACACTTTCATCCGCAACCCGACGATCGCGGAGCCGGATGAGGACAATCTCCAGAAATTTTGTAATGGCGGCGACCGACGAGCCGAGCGTCTTGCGCGCACCAATAAGGACGAGGTGATTGGGCCTCGACCCGAAGGCGATGGATGTCTTGTCTTGGAGATACTCCGATACCGCCTCGTAGAGTTGAGTTTCCTCAGCGTACGGTTCGAAGTCGAACGTCACGGCAACGCGGTTCGTATAGCTTACATGGCCCGCAGCTTGAACGTCGCGCCGCAAATGCCGCTTGTATATAGGCGAAAGCCTCTTGCGCAGCTCAGTCAAGGCTGCGTCGTCTCGGGCTCCACCGTACATGATCCGAAAGGACTTTTCATTCCCAAAGAAGTTGTCGTCAATACTGGAAACCAAGCCATAAAGCTCCATTAGCGAATTCTGCAATGGGGTTCCAGTAAGCAGAATCTTCATTCTTGGAGCGAGCGCCCTCAGTAGCTTCTTGGTTTGGGGTGATGCCCTCGTCTTGTAGGCGTTCCGCAAGCGGTGCGCTTCGTCAATAACGACAAGATCCCAGCCGACAACATGGACATTGTCCGCTCTGGCGGCCGCGAACTGGTAGGACATAATGATAATGCCAGTCCGATTGTCTAAGGGGTTGTGGTTTCTGTCGTTAACCGCCCTTCGGTAGGTGCTCGAATCAAGGATGATGCTGGGAAGCGAGAATTTCTGCTGAAGCTCCTGCTGCCACTGCGTCCGGAGCGAAGCGGGAACGATAAGGAGAATGTTCCGCCGCCGCTCCGCCCATTTCTGGGCGATGACCAAGCAGGCTTCGATAGTCTTGCCGAGGCCGACCTCGTCCGCGAGGATCACGCCCTTGGACAGGGGCGAATGCAGGGCAAAACGGGACGCCTCCACCTGGTGCGGCTTCATCTCGACCCGAGCGGTCGACAGGGACTTTGCAAACGCCTCGTCGCTTTGTCCTTCCAGCATGATCCGGTGAGCGAAATAGGCGCTGTGGTAGTGGGTGTAGCTCGACATGCCGTCCCTGCAAATTATGAACAAATAAAACTTGGGCCCGTGGGGACGCCTTCCTAACGGTGTCGAAGTCGACGAACTTCGCCACGTTCGCGTTCATCCACATCGCCAATCATCGCGACAAAGTCCTCGACCATGCGCAGAAACTGCGGGCCGCGGGTCGCCAATTCCCGTCCCGCCGCAGTCGGACTTTTCCGCTGAGGACCACTAAACAGTGTCGTTCCTAAGAACTTCTCAATCCTCCCGACTCGGCCCGTAATGACCGACTTCTGGATACCGTGCTTTTTCGCGATCCGATCGCGGGCCCCGTCCTCCCGTGTCTGCGCTTCGGCGAGAAGCTCCGTAACAAAACGGAAATCAGAAAGACGGAACTGTCGATCTTTGGGGTTTGCAGCCATCGCACCATCTCCCATTCGTCGAGTGTCACGTCGCGTTTCTCGCGTTCCACCCCAATAGCATTCACGAGTTTCTAGCTTTTATGCATTTCTTGGAGGAACGGCCGATCTCTGTTTTGTCATAACCGCCTCGCCAGGCGCAGAGTCCTTGTGCGGATAAAGCGACATTCACGCGCGTCACGGGCGGCGATCCAAGATGCGATCCGAAATGCCGCGCTGTTTCTCCGGGTCGCGGAAAGGAAACTGACCATTTTCCATTGCGCATCGGGGGCCTTTCATCCCCGATCGAGGCGTCGGGGGACCATCGACGTGACGCCCATGGGCTGCATGGAATGGATGCGCCGAAGGATGACGAGGAGGAGGCCAGCAAAATGCGAACCGGGAACGTTCATTTTTTCCGTACGAATCAACCGAGGTTGAGGCCCGCTTTAATTGAGCATCCTTCTCGACTGATGACCCGCTGAATCCCTTATAAACACGGCAATTCGAGAACCTTTAAATGCTCACAGATCCGGTAAACGGAACGATCACGCAACATCGTTCGCTTTTTGCGCACGCATGGTTCCCCCTCGCCAGGCCGTCTCATCAGCTGGTCGCCACCCGTTTGGCCAAGCGCCGATTTAACCCGCCCACGTCATTGCGTGGTCACTGTGGCGATACGCCCCCAAAGCCGCCGCCCAATCGCCCATCTCCAATCAAGACAGCCATACTATACTATAATACTAAGCGGCCAATCTACGCGCGATGCCCTCGAGCGCGGCGTTGATCGAGCCCGTCACGTAGGGCTCACATGAGAAGGAAGTGATCAAGTAGGATTCCTCAGGCCATCGGTTTCTCCCTCTGAAGTTTCGGATCTCGGGTCCGACCCCTCTATGGAACGCGTGTCGAAGACCAACGCGCTCAAGCTCACATACGGTCGCCGGTGATTTCGGCTGCACCATCATCCCGCATCCTGCGGTCGGGGCTCGGGAAGACGGGACCATTCTTAACTACGGCTGTTTTGGGCCATACCCTACGCCGGTCCGTCCGCCCGGATCCGCCGGGGCTGATCAGGCCCCGGTGGAACGCTGGAAATCGCTGTTCTTCGAGCTGGCGGTCACACGGTCTTCATGGCCGCCCCCTCGATCACAATGCCGCTGGTCACGTATTTCCACAGGGCAACGAGCAGTTTCCGCGCCAACGCGACAATTGTGACCTTCTTGGCGCGTGCACCAAGCCGGCGGACCCTGTCGTGGAACCACCGGGCGAGCGCCGATCCCGGCTGGTGTCGCAGCCAGAGCCAGGCCATTTCCACGGCGATGGCCCGCAGGCGGGGATTACCCGCCTTGGAGACGCCCTGTTCGTGGTTGATCGTGCCGCTCTTCCACGGTGTCGGTGCGAGCCCGGCATAGGCCGCGACCTGGCGCCTGTTCTTGAACGTTCGAAACAACCCTTCGGACCACAGGGCACCGGCAAAGCCCGGGCCTATGCCCTTGAGCGCGAGCAGCATTCGCACCGGGGTCGGCGCCGAGCCGGTGATCTGTGCCTCAGCGAGGAGCGCATTGCGTTCCGCCTTCACGGTCTCGATCTGTTGGTTCAGCAGCTCGATGATCTCCAACTCGCGCAAGACCAGCGCCTTGAGATGGTGCGGCAGGGGATGCCCGTCCCCGGTGCGCAGCTCTTCCAGCCGGTTCCGGCGGTCCTTGTTCCGAGGCTCATAATCTCCGATGCCCTGCGTGAAGAGTACCCCCTTCACCCGGTTGACGTGCCGGATGCGCTCGCCGATCAGGACTTTCAGTTCCCGGCAAACGCGGCGGCGATCTTCCTCCTCCGGCGTCGGCACGCGCACCATGGCGCAAACCCGAGGCTCGCCGCGCCTCCAGGCCATGAGAGTGCGGACGAGGGCTTCACCATCGATCCGGTCCGTCTTGGCCCGGCGGTGCCGTCGCGAGACCGCGACCGAGGCTGGGTCGACCACATGGCTCTCGATTCCCGCCGCAATTAGCGCGCGGTGGATCCAGAACCCGTCCAGTCCGGCCTCCTGGATCACGATCACGGGGACAGTTTGGCCGGTCCGGTGCTGGACAGCACGCTGCAGATCAGAGAAGCGCTTCAGCAGATCCGGCACATCGCCGCCCCGAACCTGATGTCGCGACATCTTCGAGCCGAGAGGAGCCGCAAGAGCCGTCATCAGCCAAGTCGAGCGGCTCAGTTCTAATGATACGAAAATCGCGGCGCATTTGGACGTCGTGATCGCAGCTGCGGTGACAGTTTCAGTAGTCGACATCGCAATGATCTCCATCGGGAAAGTAGGCACCCCCACTCTTCCAGAGCCACGGGCGCCGGTCTCCTCCTCATGGGATCTTGGCAAAGAACTGCCCGTTCTCGGGAAGGTCCCTTGGTTCGACCCGACGATAACCGGAGGCCACGATGATCGCGACTGGCGGCCAGCCGGCACGGACGGCCTTGGCGAGTTGAAGACCGTCCATCGACCCTGGCATGTCCACGTCGGTGAACAGCAGCCGAATATCGGCGTGCGAATTCATCAGCCGCATCGCTTGGTCTGCGTCCCCCGCGCCATAGACGACGAAGCCAGCGCTCTCGGCCATCTCCATCGCGTCCATGAGCAGAAGAGGATTGTCCTCGACGACCAAGGCGGCATATTTCATGCCTTCTACGGCTTCGGTCATCTTGTCCCTCCGCGCTCAGTGCTCGGGCGCGGTGGAAATCTCAC
This sequence comes from Aurantimonas coralicida, assembly GCA_011050685.1. GTDB lineage: Bacteria > Pseudomonadota > Alphaproteobacteria > Rhizobiales > Rhizobiaceae > Aurantimonas > Aurantimonas coralicida_A. Next base: position 4,816 of record DRFF01000052.1, on the reverse strand, counting down.
CCACCAGTTCGAAGCTGCAACCGGTGGCGGGAAATTTCAGCCGTGCCTCACCGTTAAAGTATGGTGACACGATTCGTTCCAGCAGTTTCGAGCCGAACCCCGCTCGCGCGGGTGCCGCCACAGGAGGGCCGCCAGTCTCCGTCCAATCGAGACGGAACTTGTTCGCCTTCGAGATCGAACAGACGATATCAACGTGTCCCGCCGAATTGGAAAGCGCGCCATATTTGGCGGCATTCCCGGCCGCTTGGACAGGCGAACCCCCAGCAAGGTGCCGGCCATACTTTCGCTTTCCGCCGGTCCACTCGATCGCCTAGCCATTTCCCATCAACTCGCGGAGCCGATCGCGAGCCTTGATGCCGACCCGCTTCTCCTCGGCACATTCGGGGCTGCTGATCTCCAGTGTGTCAACGTCGAGCGCCCGCCATTTCACGCCGCGCTCCCAGCCGGTGTCCCCGTCAACGATGCAAGTGACCTTCCGAGCGGGGCGATCCCCGCCGGGGCATGGAGGAATGCGGTGGGCCAATGCTGAGGATGCAGGTGCGAGGCAAAGGCCTAGGTCGATGACGAACCTCATGGGCTAGCAGGCTCGATCAGAAATAGCATTGAGGAGATCTTCCGCCGGGGCGGCTGTAGGCGCTTCTGCCACCGCAGACGCGCCCGTTACGCATGACATCATAAGGGCAATCGCAGCTCCCCTGCCGCGCCGATCGAATTGGTTGGCCGGCTCTGGAAGGAACGGCACGGCCGATGATGGGTGCGGGTGGAATGAGCGGCGGGCGGCTGTTGATTACCCTCCCCTGCTCTTGGCGAAGATACGCGCCATGAACCCATCCGACCGCCGAGCCAACCCGGACCTTTCGCCATGGAGCCGCAGTTTCCAGAACGGTGACGGCTTCTCCCTCATCCAGCGTTCGCATGACCGCCGACGATGTCGACGGGCTTGCACGAAGATTCAGGCGACTGGCTGCAAAGGCGATGTCATTCCTACCGCGTTGCGGGTGACTACCGCCTGGAAGGGTTGTTGGCATTGACGTGGGTGGGAGAAACGCGACACGCTCTTGAGAGCTTGCCACCGGCTTCTCGGGCTTTCGGACCGGCAACGGTGCCTTTATTCGCTCGGCCGGAAGTGGCTCGTGTGCCTCTGTCCCGGGGGATACCTTCGATATAGGGTCCCGCTTCTCCTCACCGGATGACAGCCAGGCGATTCCAACCAATCCCGCCACGATCCAACCGAAACCGCCCTTCCGCTTCGCCATCGGCCGTCCTCAACCCGTCGGCAAAGAGTGACTCAAGCTCGCCATGACGACAAGCCGGTTTATGCGGGGGACCCTGTCGGTGCCCCGATGGTCAGCGTGCCCCCTGGAGGCAGGAAGGCGTTCCTTCTCATAATGTCAAATCGGCGTCGAATTGGAGGCCGATAAGATGCCGCCGCCCTCGCCGGATGACGCCATTGCCGGGCGAGAGGATCGAAGTTTCTGGCAAAATAACCTGCGATGGGAGCCAGCCCCATAAGACCCCGACGGCAACAGGAAATAGAGTGTTGTGCGTCATCATCGCCCGGAACACACCGGCAACATACGCGCCTGATAAGGATCAGTCATATGTTCGGCCAAGAGTGTCGGGGAACGATTTATGGCGACGCTTTGGCGCAGGGCCGGAAAATCAGCGGCCACCTCCCTGCCGGCTTCAGTATCCGTTGCCGCTATCATTCCATTGAGCGCTCGCCGGCGTGGCGGAGGATATGGCGGTCGCGCTGCCGGCCTTCCTTTAGATCGGCAATGATAATGGTGCGGCCGGTTGCGATCGCGGCGGCCTGACCGACCTCACGCGGCGAGAATTGCTGCCTGGCCTTCCGTTCCACTTGGTCCATCGCCCTGTCGGCGGCGGCCAGGCTCGGATGCTTCTCTGCGACATGCCGGCCGGCGGCTGGTTCTAAGCGCTGACGCCGGCGACGAAATTAACGCGCCCGCCGGACGGCACGCTGGGGCCAAGGTGGTCGAAAAACCGATGATGATGTCCGCGGTTGGAGGCTGCATCATAAAATTGTCTCCCGCCTGGGAGACGTATTTGCCGTTATAGCTCTCGCCCGGCACGGTCATGGCGGCATAGTGCTTCTTCCAGGGAGCATTCTGCGATTGCAGGAACCCGCTGGCCTGGCGGAGCGGCGCGAGTTGGATCGGATCGGCTCGTTGAATTCGTCAATAGCCGGCCAGGCGCCATGCGGACTGGCTAGAGGCGGCTTCGCTGGGTATCCGGCGGGTGTCTCCTAGCGGGGAAGGCCGGTGCGGCGCTCTATGGGCACGCAAGGCCGCGACAAGGTGGTGTGCATATGATCGCCGCGTTCCAAGGGAATCCGGTATGCGCGCCATCATTCTTGCCCTGGCGATCTTCGCCGCGTCGCCTGCCCTGGCGATCTCAGCGGACGATTGCCGCACCTTGCGCGTCGGTTGGTCTAATGCTGTGACGACGATTTATCTCGTCTCGAAAGCGACAGCGGACGCGGCGCGGCGCGCGATCCTCGTCTATCCGCGCAAGGCGGACGACCTCTCAGCCTTCCAGTCGGCGCTTGAGGGCGCGGACGCTGCCAAACAGCGCGCCTTTATCGAGACCCTGAATCGCATATGCCCGAAATGAAAAACGCGCGACCATCGGCCGCGCGTTCTCAGATATGGCGCCGACATCGGCCGAACTGCCGGTGTGGCGATCGACTGTTCGCTGGCGGCCGTTATGCGCTCTTGGCTGACCACCGAAAAGCGAGATCACCTTCCGGAAAGTGTCATGCGAAAGTGAGCTCGGTGCGGGCGATCATGGTCATCCGCATCACCCGCTACGCTCACCCCCCCAGCATTGAACTGCGCATGGCGGGCGAATGCGGCAGCAGCACGAAGGTCTCTCGCGCTGGCGACCGCAGCCGATCCGCCTCAAGGATCGTTTCCACGACAGGCAAGAGCATGCCAAGTTTCAGTTTTTGCCACCGGATTCGACCGCGTATAGCGCGGCGGCCCAGTAGGCGTCGGTCACGGCGTGTTGGTGGGAAAATGGTGGAAAAGCCTGCTAGCCAACAATTTGATGGCCACGGATGGTCTCCGTTTCCGCCAAGGTGGCCGCGATCGTCGTCGGGAGGCGGGAAAATGGCGGAAGCCCAGCGTGGTGGGCGTTGATGGCGGAAAAAGCCCCCATGATGGCGGCACTCGGCCGCCATTCCAGTTCCATCCGATCAACGCCATCCGCCAACACGCCGTGATCGCCAATCGTTGGAAATAGCCTGACCATTACAATCCAGACGAAATTGCCGCCATCTTCGCCAATCTCGCGGTCATCCTGGCTGGTGGGCCGAAAATGGTGGAAGCCCTACTATGCGATGGTTTGATGGCGGAAAAAGTGCCGGATATCCTTTTGATGGCGACGGGGAAAATAGCGTCCGTCCCTGGGGAAAATGACGTTTCAGATAGCCCCCAAGAAAAGAAACGATCGCGGTCATCGGGGAGTTCGGAGTTCGACGTATCATGCCAGCCATCCGGTGCTGCGCAAGCATCGACGTAGCGGATGAACGGTTGCTTCGCTAGGGCCGTTCGTCGAGCCTTCATCCCGGCGTCGGGGTCGGACCTGCGGCCCGACGGGAGGTCTGCGGATGGTCCAGGACGGGAATGACGCCGTGCTGCGCGCCAAGTTTTTGCAAAAGTGGACTGTCGGGCTATCGGGACCAAACTACGGACGTGCGGGGATTTATACTGGTCGTCTCATCTGAGAGGAAAATGGCAGGAATGGTCGCCTCTGGGACTCGCGGTTCAGCCTCGTGGTCGATTCCCGCAGACGCCACAGCATCCGATTCGAGGGGTGGAAGGGACGATCCGTCAATGGCGGCTGTTTGCAGTCAGAGCATAAGCTCTCGACGCCTTTTTCACAACGTGGAACGCGGCAACTTCGGCTGCCATCCGAAACGCTCAGCATGGCAAAGTTCTAATCGCCTCAATCGATATCGTTCAGCACTGCTCCTCCCTCCCGGGTTCGCTCCAAGGACCGCAACCATCCATCAGTTTTCCCTGCGGCCAAGCCGCAATCCAGCGAGGAATGACACGTGATTCGACCTGCGCTCCGATCAGCCAACGAAGCCCGTCGCTAGACTCTTAGATTCAGCGAAATTTTTCCGCCCATAACCCGTTGATTATGCACGATAAAAAATGGGTGAAAACCATGTTTCTACCCAATTCGGGGGTGAACTTCACCCACGCGCTGTGTTTCCGTCATGAGTCTATGACATGAAATGGCACTGCAAGAAACCGAGGCCCCGATGGCCCATCCACGGTCCCCAGATGTCAACACGCGGTCTTGAGATTCCGGCCCACAACCGCGGCAGACGGTGATCGATCCTTTCACAGCCTATCTGCGTGAACGCATCCTGGCCTGACCGGATGCCGGCTGTTTCGGGAACTGAAGAAACTCGGTTATTCTGGCGGCTACGCCGTCCTCACCGTTTTCCTGCTCGACGTCCGCCCGACGCCGACGAAAGGGTTCGAGGTTCGCGAGCCCTCATCATCGATCCACAGCCTGCCAACATCCAGGATCGGGACGGCGCCATCCCCGTCCTGAAGGTCTCCGCAAATCCTATCCGTTCGTCGAGAAAGCGTTCGTCGACATGGGCTATTCCGGCGACCGGCCGCAAACCGCAATCCTGATCGATGTCGAGATCGTGCGAAAGCCGCCAGACCAAGTCGGCTTCGCCGTTCACCCAAGGCGCTGGGTCGTCGAACGCTTCTTCGCATGGATCAGCAGAAACCGCCGCCTCTGGAAGGACCCCGAGGCGACCATCGCATCG
>DRFF01000051.1 GCA_011050685.1 Aurantimonas coralicida | reverse complement strand
TGATCGAGCTGCTGCTGATCAATCTGGCTCAGCAGCCCGACGTTTGGCATTATCGGTGGCTGGCACGCCTTCGGCAATTGTCCCGAAACCTGGCGCAATTCAATCCCGCCGAGCGCGCGCGGCGCAATGTGGCGCATCACTACGATCTGTCCGGAGCGCTCTACGACCTCTTTCTGGATGCCGACCGACAATATTCATGCGGGTATTTCCGGCATCCGGGCGACAGTCTGGAAGCGGCGCAGCAGGCCAAGAAGACGCTCATCGCCACCAAGCTCCTTTTGAAACCGGGCCAACGTGTCCTCGATATCGGCTGCGGTTGGGGCGGACTTGGGCTCCAACTCGCGCGAGACCACGGTGCCCGAGTGACGGGCGTCACGCTTTCGCGGGAACAGCATCGGATCGCCGAAGCGTGCGCGCGGACGAGCGGTTTGGCCGATCAGGCCCGGTTCCGCTTGCAGGATTATCGTCAGGTCGAGGGCAGCTTCGACCGGGTCGTGTCGGTCGGCATGTTCGAGCATGTCGGCGTGCCGCATTACCGGGAGTTCTTTGACACCCTGCGTCAACGCCTGTCGGAAGACGGTGTCGCGCTGCTGCACACCATCGGCCGCGCTGACGGACCGAGCGCGACCAATCCGTGGCTCGCGAAATACATCTTTCCCGGCGGCTACAGCCCGGCGCTGTCGGAACTCCTCGCGGAAGTGGAACGGTCGGGACTTTACGTGACCGATATCGAGATCTGGCGCCTTCACTATGCCGATACGTTGAAGGCCTGGCGCCAGCGGTTCGAGGCCGAACTGGACCGGGTGCGCGAGATCTATGACGAGCGGTTTTGCCGCATGTGGCGCTTCTACCTCGTCATCAGCGAACTGGCGTTCCGGCAAGGTGGCCACGTTGTCTTCCAAATCCAGCTTGCCAGGAAGCAGGACGCGGTCCCACTGACACGGGATTACTTGGCTTTGCCGGAGATCCGCGACGACTTCGCCAGCAAGGCCGCATAGCGACGGTGCCAATGCCCCGGAGACCAATTGCGGCGGCTGCGATCCTATCGCGTATGCAGATGACGCTTTTGGACGTGATTTTCAGCAAGATCGCTTGATGCCCGACCCGGTCGGTACTTCAGTTCCAGGGGGTTGCAACCCGTTGCAATCTTTTTCAGGAGTTATTGTCATGAGTAAAGCCGCAAAAAACAATCAGCCGAAGACACCGGGATACAAGAAAAATTTACGGCGTCTTCAAGTAGAACTCGTCAAGCTGCAGCGACATCTCATCAAGAACGATCTTCAGATCCTCATTCTTTTGGGGCCTATATACGTGCGTGACCCAACACGGAAATGAGAGGGCGGTTCGCGGGATGCCTAGCCCGCGTTCTCAGAGGCGTCGCGGTACACATCGGACTCAGGGTCCAAAACCTCTTCCACAGGTTTATTCAGAATATTGTCGATTTCACGGGATTGGTTTGGATCGTATCCCGCCTCTGCATTCGCGATATCAGCGGGCCAGTATCCGCCCCCCTTCACCCTCACTAGTTGATCGCGCATACGCCACAGCATCGTGGACAGGACCATTTGCGGGTCGCGCCCTTCAATCGTCATCCCTCGCTCGACTAGAAGCGGATAAAGATCGTTGCGCAGCATAGGGATGCCTCGCTCAAGGATGACTTCCCGCGCGGCAGAGGCGACGTCCTCTTTCCGTGAATTGCCCGTCGTCTTCTTGGGTGTATCAACTGATGGTTCCGGTTTGTTCTGCCCCGCCGCTGATTCGGGATCGGCAGCGTGCGATTCTGGCGAAGCGTAGCGATGCCAATCCTCTATGAATCTGTCGGCGTCGCCTATTTCATTGTCGAGACGCGCGATTCGCTCGTGGAGCTTTAGACGCTCCGCAAGTAACTGTTCGCGCTGCGCTTTCGCGTTCTGTAGCGCTTGATCGGTCATAACACTCAGCCTCACAACAGTCGCCGTGAACGATTGCCGTCCAACGGATTCTGTGTACGCCTGAATGTGGCGCTTGTCCATACAGCCGGAATATCGTATGAAGGTGAAGTGCGGAAGCCTGGTACGAAAAAGGCCCAAGGGGACGCCGCGCTGCCTATAAATGCAGCTTAAAAAACAATAACTTACTCCGCAATTGCCAACCATTGTTATTCACAATGTTATGCATGTGCAAGCTCGTGAAAGGTAAATATCCGCGACGGCTTAGGGGACCTGTGCGCGAAAGGGTTTGATGGCTGGGAGCTTGCGTGATCCCATTTCCATGTGGAGCATGAGGATGGGACGATGGCGCGGCGACGGATTGGGCAGGAAGAGCTGAGATTTGCAAAGAGCGGCACAGGGCGGAGCGGCTCGCTGAACGAGATCGCCAACCTGGTTTATAGAGATGTCTCGCTGCTTCACCCCCGTTGCCAGGAGCGGAAGCCTGGCCGCAGCCGCGGAAACGCTCGGCCGCACGCCGTCGGCAGCGTCGATGATGCTCAAGCAATTCGGAGACAATCTTCGATCTCCGCTGTTCGAAACCGAACGCAAGAGCAAGCTCACTGTGCTCGACAACTTTGCCCTTGGTGAAGCGATCCGCGAGATGGATCATTCGAGCGGATCGTCGCCAATATCCAGGCCTTCGCAGGATTGAAATTCGGCTTCGTGCGGGAAACGCAGGAAGCGGCGCGTCGGCAATGGCGTGACGTCGCCGATGCGCTGCGCGAGAAGTTCGAGAAACTCGCCGCGATGATAGACGGCTCGTGCGACGAGGTTCTCGCCTACATGACGTTCCCACGCGAGCACTGGCCGCAGATCGGGTCCACCAATCCGATCGAGCGGGTCAACCGGGAAATCAAGCGCCGTGCCGATGTCGTCGGCATCTTTCCCAACGACGCCGCCGCCGTGCGTCTCGTCGGAGCGCTCATGCTGGAGACCAACAACGAATGGGCCGTATCCCGCCGCTACATGACGCTGGAACCCTCGGCGTCGTCGGCGATAATCCCCTCGCCAGACTGCCCGTCATGGCCGCCTGACAAGAAAACTCGGCCCTGCCGGGATCGGTGTTCCTACACCACATCCCGGGGCACGACCCGACTCCGCCTGCGTTGGTCCCCGTCACTGTCGCTGACCTGGACCCAACGCGGTGGTCCGGCACTACATCGAGTCAAAAGACCGGACGGCGTCATGCATCGGACCGCATCGAGGTACAGCTGAACCGATGGTGCTCTATCCGGGTCGATGCCCATGTCGACGGCCACGCTTGGCTCGCCGATGTCCTCGCCCCCATCGCCGACATACCGTGCGCAGATAACAGGTCTACGCTGTATCGCGGCAGCCTATTGTCCGCCGCCGAACAGCCCTTTCCGCCCCATCCGATAGTTGCGTTCGAAACTTGAGTTGCCGGCAACTCGCAGAAAACTCACGCCCAAAGCGTCGCCAACTCTTCCGCGTGTTGCCGGTAACTCGCGCTCGCAAAACTTGAAAATGTCAAGTTGCAATATGACCATCCGGCGTAAAATTCGACGCGCAATCACCACGCAGCCTCCACCGGATAGAGACGCTCAAGGAACATAGTAAACGCCGCGCCATGACATGCTGGGAGCAAGCACCTAGCATTACAGTTGCGCATTTCGAGAACGTCTGAATCCATGGGTTTCCCTGATTCGGAGGTCATGGATGTCTGGGATATCGGTCGAGGCGACGCTGGAACTTTGGGCGTCATCGTTGCGGGACGTGAAGGCGCGGATGCAGCCGCTGTTTCGCCGGGAACTGGCGGCTTCAGCTGGCTTGTTCCTGGACGGGCTGCTTGGGGAGGAGCGTCGCAAGACAGGCTGGATGCGGGCGGAGGCCGCCGGCGATCCCGGTCCGTGGCGTCAACAGGCGATCCTGGGTCGGGGCCGATGGGACGCCGATGCGCTACGCGCCATCGTGCGCGACTATGCGCTGGAGACCTTGGCCGACTCGGATGCGGTGCTTATTCTGGATGAGACCGGCTTCCTGAAGCAGGGCAAGGCCTCATGCGGCGTTGCGCGGCAATATACGGGTTCGGCCGGCAAGATCGCCAATTGCCAGATCGGCGTGTTCGCGGCTTATGTCTCCCGACACGGCCATGCCTTCATCGACCGGGCGCTCTATCTGCCGAAGGCGTGGACGGACGATCCGGCGCGCATGGCCAGGGCGCATGTTCCGGACGATATCGGTTTTGCCACCAAGCCGGCGCTCGCGCTCGCCATGATCAAGCGGGCCACTGCCGCGAACGTGCCGTTCAGTTGGGTGGCTGCCGACAGCGTCTACGGCGTCGGCGACATCGAAACGGCGCTGCGGCGCGCCGGCAAGGGCTATGTGCTGGGCGTCAACGCCAACCACCCCTTCCGCTCGTGGGCAAAGCCGCAGGCGATCGCCGGACCGGCAAAAGACATCGCCGAAAGCCTGCCCGACGATGCATGGCGGCGTCTGTCGGCGGGCAATGGGACCAAGGGCGAGAGGCTGCATGACTGGGCCTATCTCGAACTGGCCGACCTCGACGCCGGCGATTTCGATGCCGCGTTCCCCGGCATCTGGACACGCGGTCTTTTGGTCCGCCGCAACATCGCCGACGAGGATCTCGCCTTCTTCTCCACATGGTGCCCCGCCGGCGCCTCCATCGAAACGCTGGTCAAGGTCGAAGGCCATCGCTGGGCCATCGAGGACGGCTTCGAGACGGCCAAGAACGAGCTCGGCCTCGACCACAACGAGACCCGTTCCTGGCATGGCTGGCATCGCCACGTCTCGCTCGTCATGCTCGCCTTCGCCATGATGGCCGCGATCCGCCATCACGCCAACGCCGCGCCCCAAAAAACAATACGCCGGATAAAGCGCGCACCCCGCCGCTGATCCGGTGGTCGATCCAGGAAATCCGACGCATCGCCACCCGCCTTGCTCGACGAAAAATCCAGCCCGCCCATGTCATCGCATGGTCGCTCTGGCGACGAGCCCATCAGGCCGCCGCTCGACAATCACGCCTCAAATCAAAAGCGCAACTGTAATGCTAGGGCGGCGAGGAAGCCCTGCGCCGGTTGGAGGAGTGGAACGTGGCGGTCGGCCGTGTTCGCCGCAAGATCGAGAAGATCTTCGGAACCTGCAAGCGCAGCTATGGTCTGTCCCGGATGCGCTGGATCGGGATCGCCAAGGCCGGGCTTCAGGTCCGGCTGACGGCCATTGCCAACAACTAACTTGCG
>DRFF01000050.1 GCA_011050685.1 Aurantimonas coralicida | reverse complement strand
AGATGTGTATAAGAGACAGTGCCACCACCATTGCCGGCACCGTTTCCGCCGCCGTTACCACCGCCGTTTCCGCCGCCACTACCGCCGCCGTTTCCACCGCCGCCGTTGCCACCACCATTGCCGCCGCCGTTGCCGCCACCATTGCCACCACCATTGCCGCCGCCGTTTCCGCCGCCATTGCCGCCGCCACTACCGCCGCCGTTTCCACCGCCGCCGTTACCGCCGCCATTACCGCCGCCGTTTCCGCCGCCGTTACCGCCGCCATTGCCGCCGCCGGAGCGGGACTCGGCCCTGTTTCCCCTGGCCTCGCCTTTTTCCCTACCGTTGCCCTTATTCGTGTCCGACTTCGGCCCAGTCCGTCCGTCGGCCTTGAAATCAGCCAGGTCGCGACCGACAGGTGCCACGGCGGAGGGGGCGGGCTTTCCGGGGCGAACACCGGGAGCGTTCTTTCCCGCGGTCGCCAATCCCGCGCTGGATGCGGCGACGCTGGCCGACTGTCCTGCGCCGATCGCGGCCTTTTCACCGCTGCGCAAATCGCTCACCTGAACCAGTCCGCTCGACACATCGATGCTGGTGGTGGATTTGGAGACGTCGACAGTGAATGTCGTGCCCTTGACGACAGCCGCCATATACGGCGTCTCGACGAGGAAATGCGGCCGCCGGCGCTTCTCGACGTCGAATTCAATGCTGCCCACCTGCTGGATGACGCGGGTCTTGCGGTTGGAGCGCGAGGGCGCCACGACCGCGACGGTGCTGGGCGCCAGCGACATGACGTTGTTATCGCCGGCAAGCCGCACGCGGCCGTTCCGCGACGTTTCAACGGTGACGCCCTCGGGGATCGCCATGTCCGCGGTGAGCCGCACGGGGTCCTTTCCGACCTCGAGCGCCCAGGCTCTGCCCGAAATCCGCTCGACGACCCATTCGCCAGCGAACGAACTCTGGACAGGAGCCAGAGAGAGAAGGCCAAGCAGAAACAGAAAACCAAAATGACGCATGAGAACACCCGCTGGCGAGAAAGATCAGGTTTATTATGCAGCGGCAGGCATTACGGGGGCATGAATCCCCAGAGCAAACAAACGGTGAAACAATCGGTTAAATATATCGCCAGCTCATCAAACGCGAAGCGGCCCTGCACGGCCGGGCGACCCCGCTTCCGAAATTGCTATTCAGCGGCGCCATACGACATTTGCGGCGACGGAAGATGCTGCCTCGCGGCGGTCGGTTCGCCTCACCGTATCGCCGGCACCTGACCCAGCGGAATCACGCCGGCCGAGAGGTTGCCGTCGCGCAGGCTGAGCGCGACGATGTTGCGGCCATTGTCCTGCCGGCCGACGAAGCCAATCGCCGACGCCAGCGATTGGGCGACGGAGGCGAGCTGCGGCATCGCCTCGCCCACCAGCGCCGCAATGCGCTGCGGGTCGGCGACGGCGAGCTCGAAATCGCCGGACAGAATCCCGTCCGCCGCGACCATGAAATCGCCCGACAGTTCGGCGCTGGCGTCACCGAGATCGAGCTTCAGCGAGCGTAGCGTGCCGGCGCGGCCCGCCAGCGCCTCGCCAAGCGTGTGCCCATCCATATGACCGGCGAGCCAGTCGGCGGCACCGGTGATCGTCAGGTCGGCGCTGGCGTCGAATGCCGGCAAGGCGGGCGCCTCCGGCGCCAGGACGCGCCCGTCCGCGCTGGAGGCAGCAATGTCGAGATCGCCGTCGCGGCGGCGCGCATGCGCCTCGAATCGGCCGGCCTCGAACAGCGGCAGACGACCGGCAGCCGGCTGCGCCAGCGCCACCACCGGCCGGTCGGCGACCAGCGCGACCTGGTCCATTCCGTCGCTCCAGAAGCTGGCGCTCGCCTGTGCCAGTTGCCAGCGAATATCGAGCGGCGGCGTCTGCTGCGCATCGACGATCAACGGGCTGTCGAGTTCCGCCACGACGCGATTTGGCCGGTAGATCTGGGCGGCGGTTCGAAGCGCCCCGGCGGTGGCGCGCAAGCCCTGTCCGCGCGCGTCGCCCGGCGCCTCGACGGTGACCGCGTCGCAGCTGAGGCCGAGCCGGAACGGATAGCCGAAAACGGTGCGCCCTGGACAGCCGATCTCGGTGCCTTGCACGCGCGCGTCCGCGATGACCTGCGTGACCTGCGCCTCCAGCTGACCGGCGAGGTAGTACCAGGCGCCGCTGAGGCCGCCGGCGAGAAGCAGCGCCACCACGCCGACCCAGACATAGGCTTGTCTCGCTCTCGAAGTCTTGTCGCTTGACGCCGCCATGCCATTACCCTTTTTGATCCCCGGTCGGGATGAACCGACGGACGGGGCATTTTGAGGGCAATGGACGATTTCTGGGTGTTTGGCTACGGCTCGCTGATCTGGCGGCCGGGCTTCGAATTCGAGGAGCGGGTCAAGGCGCGGCTGGCCGGCTATCACCGCTCGCTCTGCGTGCGCTCCTTCGTGCATCGCGGCACGCCCGAGCGGCCGGGCCTGGTCTTCGGCCTCGACCGGGGTGGCTCCTGCGTCGGCATGGCATTCCGCGTCAGGGGAGCGACGCGGGAGGCGGTGGTCGATTATCTGCGGGCGCGCGAACTCGTCACCCATGTCTATCGAGAGCAGACCCTGCCGGTGCGCCTCACCGACGGGCGCAATATGCGCGCTCTGACCTATGTCGTCGATCGCGGCCACAGCCAATATGCTGGCCGCATGACGCCCGAGCATGCCGCCACGCTGGTCCGCCGCTCGCACGGTCAGTCCGGCGCCAATGTCGACTACGTGACCAGCGCACTCGACCATATTCGCGAGATGGGGCTGCGGGACCGCTGGCTGGAGGACGTGGTCGCCCGGCTATAAGGCTAGGGCGGCAGGCGCTGAGCACGTCAGGTGCCCAGGCGGGATGGCTCCGGCGGCGGAGTGCCGTCACGGTGTTGGGCTTCGGCCAGGAGGTCGTCGGACCGGGTCTCGATCGCGTGACGGAGCCGGTCGAGAAAATCGACGCGTGTCAGGCCCGGCTCGATAGGCTCCAGAATATCCGCCCGAATCGTCCCCGGACGGCGGATGAACTGGCGGCGCGGCCAATACACGCCGGAATTCAGCGCCACCGGTACAACCGGGAGCTGCAGCGCTTCATAGAGTCGGAACACGCCTTGGCGATAGTCGGCCTCGGCGCCAGGCGCCGTCCGGGTGCCTTCCGGGAAAATGACGATCTGACGCCCCTCCGCCACTGCCTTTTCGGCGCCTTCGATCATCGATGCGACGGCCCCCCCGCGGCGTGCCCGGTCGACCGGGATCATCGCCATGCGCTTGAGGTACCAGCCGAAGAACGGGATCGCGAGCAGCTCCTTCTTGAGGATGAAGGTCGGCCGGTCGAGATCGGGCAAAAGCGCGAAGACGTCCCAGAACGATTGGTGCTTCGCCGCGATGATCGCCGCCTCGAAGGGAACGTTCCGCTTGCCGGTAATCGACGCGCGAATGCCGGCGACATGTTCGAGCAGCCAGAGGCTGGACCGCGCCCAGTTCTTGACGATCCCCCACGCCCTCTCCTCGGAGATCACGAAGAAGACAGGCGAGAAGAGCAACAATTGGCCGACGAGGTTGAGATAGAACAATACGTTGAAGACGAGCGAGCGCAGCATGGTCATCAAAGGGATCGCTCCGGCGGCAATCGGTGAGGGCGCGCGACGCAACCGGCGCCGCTTGACATCGCCGGAGGCTTTACGCCGTCGACATCAGAAAATCGAGAGACGCGCCCCGATCGCGGACGATCCAGGTGCGCGACGATGGCCATTTCCCCTTCAGGGATCGATGCGCGCAATTTGGGTGGAAACCGCGTCGGGCTGACCGAGGCCGAGGATGAAGCTGGCCCGGGCTGCTACCAGTTTAATATATTCGGTGACCAGGACCCGCGCGCCGACGCCGTTCGGCAACTGGTTGGCGCGCCACAGATCATTGCGCCTGACGGCGTAAGGGGTAACCGAGCGCAGCGTATCGATGCGCGCGAACTCGCGCAGCGAGCGCGGCATATGATAGTCGCTGGTCACCAGGATCAGATCCTGGAAGCCGTGTTCGCGGGCCCATCGGCTGGCAATCTCGGCATTGCCCACGGTCGTCAGCGCTGCACGGTCGATGTCGACGCAGCAGTCGAACCAGGAGGGATCGGTGCCGGTCATGCGCGCCAGCGTCTTGGCACTGGTGTCCGGATTGACGCCGCTGATGAGCAGGCGCCGGCCGCGTCCTTGCGTGAGCAGGTCGATGGCCTGATCGATGCGTAGCGCGCCGCCGGTCAAAACCACGATGCCGTCGGCGGATTCGGCCGGTCCGGGGCGCGACAGCAGGCTGACCTCCTCGGTGAAACGCAGGAACCCACCGGCCAGATAACCCACGACCATCGCGCACAAGGCGGCGAACGTCAGCAAGACACGCCGCCGGCCGGGCGGGCGCCGCATGCGTCGCGATAGCCGAATGCCGTCGGCTTCCGTGTCGGGAGACCAAGCCGCCATCGTCATCTTAGAATTCTCGTCCCTGAATGCGGCATCGTGTGGGCATGACCTTTTCCGTGGCGCTCCGCAGCTTGTGACAACATGGTTAACGACATCTTACCGTTCGACCGGAGACAGCATGTCGATCGCCGCCAGATGGCGCATGACCGTCAGACGAGACGTAAACGCGGTCAATCCTCCGACGGTTGCAATCAGCACGACGACTGCGACATAGCCCATCCAGCCGATCGAAAACGACCCGAACAGCGCGCTGATCTGGTCGGCTTCCGGGGTCGCGCGGTTGCTTGTCGTCCAAATCCCCATAGCCGTGAACAGGACCAGCGCCACGGCCCCGCCGGCCACCGCCCCGACGAGCCCGAGGCGCAGGAAATGACGCTCGAACTCGCCGGCGATGAAGGACGACCGTGCGCCGACGAAATGCAGCACCTCGATGATCTGGCGATTGCCCGACATCGCGCCGCGGGTGGCAAAAACGACGGTGAGCACCGTTGCGATGAGCACCAGCGTCAGCACCGCGACGCCGACGAAGACTGTCGCCCGCGCCATGGTGACGAGGCGCGACACCCACGCCCGGTGATCGTCGAGCTCGGCCGCGGGAACCGCCGCCCGCAGCCGCGTCGCCAGCGCGAAGAAATCCGGTGGCTTGCCCTCGTCGATGGTGATGACCACGAGGCGCGGCACCGGCAGGTCGGCGAGGTCGAGCCCCTCGCCCAGCCACGGCTCCAACAGTCGCGCCGTCGCCGCATCATCGAGGATCGTCGCGTCGGCGATGCCCGGCGTCGCCAGCGCCAGATCGCGAATGGCGACAAGCGTCGCCGTCATGTCGAGGCCCTCTTCCTGTTTCACCTGGACGGTGATCTCCCGCGAGATGTCGTTCTGCCACTGGGAGGCGGTGTCGGAGACCAGGGTGACGGCGCCGACCGTCAGGCTGGCGAGAAACGTCATGATGGCGATCACCGTCATCAGCGCCCGCCCGGCGACGTTCGCCGGCGGCACGATCGGAGTTTGGTGCTCGCGGCCCGAACGCCCGGCGAGGCGCGCGACGAATGCGCGAAAATCCACCCATCGTTCCGCCAGATCAGTCATAGATCTCCAGACGGCCTTCGGAGAGAACCAGGCGGCGGGCGGAGACCTGCTCCATCAGGTCGAGGTCGTGCGTGGCGATAACCACTGCCGTCCCGGTTCGGTTGAGTTCGAGAAAAAGCCGCAGCAGCCGGCGGGCCAGCGGCGGG
>DRFF01000049.1 GCA_011050685.1 Aurantimonas coralicida | reverse complement strand
GCGATCACAGAGATAGTCCATGTCCCGGCTTATCCGCCCGCCGCTCGACGGCCTCGCCAAACGCCTGCACGAAACCCGTGACGATAGGGCGGCTGGACGGATTCGCGGGCAGGGCGGCGACAGCTTCGTGCGCGAGACCTTCAAGCTGCCGCGCGAGGCCGCGCGCACCAAGGCGCGGGAGTGGTTCGACCGCTATCCCAAGGCCGCCTACTGGACCTCGGTGGAAAGCTGGCGGCAGCTGCCCGAGGGCGAGATCGAATTCACCATGCGCCGGCTGCCCAGCGCCGACTGAAGCCTGAGCCGACAAAAGGCGGATTAAGCGCCCGCTCGCGCCGCCCTTGCGGAAATGGGAGCGTCTTCCGCAGTGTCGATCTCCGGCGGATTGTCTTGTGTTGAAACGGTTGCACGGTCCGCCGTACTCGCGATGGCGACGGTGGCCACGGCTGCCGCATCGCCATTCTGAAAGGACTGAACGAGGGCGTCGATGTGTTCGCCGGCCATCGGCCGCCCGAAGTAAAATCCCTGAACTTCCTCGCATCCCTGCGCTCTCAACAGGTTGGCTTGCTCGATCGTTTCGACGCCCTCGGCGTTCGATTTCATGCCGAGGGCCCGGCCCAGACTGATCACAGCGCTGATGATACTGTCGGCGTGATCGTCATGGCCCATATCGGCGATGAAGGACCGGTCGATCTTGATCTTGTCGAAGGGGAAACGCCGGAGATAGCTCAAGCTGGAGTAGCCTGTTCCAAAATCGTCCATGGCGATCTTTACGCCCAATTCTTTCAGCGCGGTCAGGATGGCGATGGTGGCCTCGGTGTCTTGCATCAGGACACCCTCGGTGATTTCCAACTCCAAACGCCCGGCATCCATGCCGCTCTCTTCGAGTGCATGCCGGACCACCGCCACCAGATCGCCGCGGCGAAACTGCACCGGCGAGACATTGACCGCGACTTTTAAGGACGGCCACGCCCGGGCCTGGCGGCAGGCCGTATGAATGACCCAGTCGCCGATGGGCAAGATCAGCCCGGTCTCTTCGGCAAGCGGAATGAAGCGATCTGGCGCAATCCATCCCTGCTCCGGATGATTCCAGCGGATCAGGGCCTCGACGCCGATGAGCGCGCTTGTCGCGAGATCGATCTGAGGCTGGAAGTGCAACTGCAACTGGTCGTTTGCCAACGCCCGGCGCAGGTCGATTTCCATCATCTTTCGCTCCAGTAAGCGACGATTCATGTCCTCCTCGAAGAATTGGTAGTTTCCGCGCCCGCCGCTCTTGGCGCGATAAAGCGCCATATCGGCCTGCTGAAGCAGGTGGGCTGGGTCGCCTCGTCCACCGGGCTCGCACATCGTGATCCCGATGCTTGCCCCGATCATCGCCTCCTGCCCGAAAAGGTCGAATGGCTCGGAGAGGATGGCGATCAGTCTCTGGGCCAGCTGGGCGGCTCCCCCGGGTTGGGCGATCCGCTTCTGGATAATGGCGAATTCGTCTCCGCCCAGTCGCGACAGCACGTCGTTCTGGCGCAAGGTCTCGCTCATTCGGTCACTGACTTGCTTCAGCAACTCGTCCCCGGCTGCGTGGCCCAAGAGATCGTTGACCTCCTTGAAGTGATCGAGGTCGAGAAAAAGCACGGCGGCAGGCGTTCCGTCCCGCTCGACATCGGCAATGGTGTGGGCCATCCACTCCTGAAAAACGGCGCGATTGGGCAGGTTGGTGAGGGCGTCGTGGCTTGCCAGAAAGGAGGCCCGTTCGATCACTTTCCGTAACACGCGCAATGGTACCGCGCGCAAGGCGATGAAGATGCCTGCGCCGAAAAGGCCGGACAGCAAGAACACCATGAAGCTCTGGATCAACTGCGGCCGCAGCGAGCGCTCGAACTCCACACGCCCCACGATGACTCCGGCATCGTAGAGCGGGTGGCTATCGCGAATGATGGGTCCGAGAAGGGGGGCCTCTGTGGCGCGTTCGGCGACGAGGTCGCCATTCTTGGCGAAGACCCGTTGAACTTCTGTATTGGTATCGTGCTCGGTGTCGACGAGCAACTCCTGGATGCGAAGCGTTTCGAATTGCCACATCCTCGGGTTGTTGCCGATCAATTGCGAAATCAGCTTCGCGTTGATTTCAGTCTTGGATTCAATACTTCCGATATTGTATTGATAAACATAATAAAAATGCAGAGCGGGCAAAACCAGGGCGACGATGATCGCTGCCGCCGCCGCCACTGCCGTCGTGAACGCCAATGCGGAATCATCAATCTCTTTCGATCGTTTGACCACGTTCATCCCCCGGATTTCTGTTATTCGGCCATTGGGCTATGGCCCGTATCGGCGAGGATGTTTTGACCTTCTGCTGAGTTCACGAAGGCGATGAACGCCATCGCCGGCTTGCCCGCGCCAGGCTTGGTGACGACGTACAAGTCCTTGACGAATCCATAGTCGGCTCGTGCGGAGAGGGCCGCCATCGGCATGACGCCGTCCAGCGACAGGATCTTGAGCTGCCGGCCTTCCGTCGCGATCTGGCCGATCGCCACGAGGCCGATCGCGCCCGGCAAGCGCTCCAGTGCTTCGGCATTGTCCTGATCGTTCGTGGCCGAGACCAATCCAGGACGTCCGAACGCGACATCGACGGCGCGGCCCATGCCGGGCGAAAGCTCGCGCAGCAATAGGGTGTCGGTCTCCGAAGCCGGCCGCAGCACAAGGCGTATGATCGATCCGTCCGGCCAGCGCGTTGTCTCGCCAGCATAAATGGCCGCGAGTTCACCGGTGGTGATATCCGCGATGGGCACATCGGGTGATGTCACGACGGCGAGGGGTGTGCGGGCATAAAGACGGCTCGTCGCGCCGGCCGCGCGTTCCTCGCCCTTGAGAGCGCGGGAGCTGACCGCAATATCCACGGCGCCCGCAAGCAATGCCTTGATGCCACCGCTGCTACCCAAGCTGGGCAGTACCTCGATCTGAGTGTCGGGGTGTTCCTTCATGAAGGACGCGCCGAGAATCCGCATCCCGCCAAGCGCCACGCCCGTCCCGCCAATCCGAAGAGTCTCGGCTTGCGCCAGCGCCATGCCGGCTAGCGTCGTGGCTGCAATAATAGTTGAAATCGCAACTATTGGCAATATATTCAGTCTCATTTATCAATTACCTTGTCCGCATGACTTCACGGTATGGTGGGAAAATCTACACAGAGAAAGTTTACGATTTGGTCGATTGCTTTTGCTGTGACAATAAGTCACTTATATTAAGCATAATCAGCGACGGACCTGGGTTCGGCCGGCGCGCGTGACGGCGCCGTGCCCGCCACTGCGGAAGTGGCACGTAAAATCAGGCCGTTAACGAAACCGTCGTTCTCGACAGCGGCGCTTACCAGGCTGGCGGGACGGCCAAACTATTCGCGCGTCCGTTCACCCGCCCCAACTGATCTGCCTGAGTGCTTCGCCCGCCGCCATGCCGGCGGCGACGGCGAGGTTGAGCGAGCGGCCACCCCCATCCATGGGGATCGTCACGGCCGCGTCGGCAAGCATATGGACGCCGTCCGGCACGCCGGCGCTCTCGCGGCCGAACAACAGGATGTCGCCGGCCTGAAAGGCGAAGTCGGTGTAGCGGGTCGTGGCCTTCGTGGTGAACAGGACGAGCCGCCGCCCGGTCGCCCGGCGTGCCGCCTCGAAGGCGGCAAAATCCACATGACGGACGAGGCGGGACATGGCGAGATAGTCCATGCCGGCGCGCTTCAGGGCGCGATCGGAGAGGTCGAAGCCTGCCGGCTCGATGATATCGACGGCAAGGCCAAGGCAGGCGCCGAGCCGCAAGATCGTGCCGGTGTTGCCGGCGATGTCGGGCTGGTAAAGGGCGAGGGACACCGGCCCGGACCCCGTCGGAACGGCCATCTTGCCCGGCTCGTGGTCGTCGCGATCCTGCGTCATCGGTAGCCTTGCCTGTCATCGTGGGGGCGGCATGCCGCGTCCGGCGTCGCCGAAGCCGTGAATCGGCCTCGGTTCGTCCTATATCGAAGGGACCGCCTCGCCACAGCCGGTTGCCGTCCGAAAAAGCTCGGTCCTGCCTGATTCGTTGAACCGGCGTCCGATTCGATGGGAAGTTTTGATGTTTTCGTTGTTCGAGCGGATGGTCGAGCCGTTTCCCGACCAGGAGCTTGAGACCCCGCCGGGCGGCGGGCTGTTCCGCTTCGTCTGGTTCTACGCCAAGCCCGCCTGGCCGCTGCTTCTGGCGATGGCGGTGCTCACCGCGCTGATTTCGATCGTCGAGGTGTCGCTGTTCGGCTTTCTTGGCCAGATCGTCGACTGGTTCTCCGGCGTCTCGCGCGAGAGCTTTCTCGCCGAGCGCGGCTGGTCGCTGGCGCTGATGGGCTTCGTTGTGCTGGCGGTACTGCCGGGACTGGTCTTCCTGTCCGGCCTCGTGACCTTCCAGGCGCTCGCCGGCAATTTCCCGATGCGGTTTCGCTGGATGGTGCATCGCTGGCTGCTCGGCCATTCGATGAGCTTCTTCAGCGATGAATTCGCCGGCCGGATCTCGACGAAACTGATGCAGACGGCGCTGGCAGTGCGCGAGACGGTGATGCGCTCGCTCGACGTTCTGCTCTATGTCGCGGTTTATTTCACCGGCATCGTCGTGCTGGTCGCTGCGGCCGACTGGCGGCTGGCGCTGCCGTTTCTCGGCTGGCTCGTCGTCTACGCGCTGATGCTGTGGTATTTCATCCCGCGCCTTGGCGCCGTCGCCGAGCGGCAGGCCGGTGCCCGCGCCGAGATGACCGGTCGCGTCGTCGATGCCTACAGCAATATCGCGACGGTCAAGCTGTTCGCCCACACCCGCCGCGAGGCCGACTTCGCCCGCGCCTCGATGCGCGGCTTCCTGTCGACGGTGCATGGCCAGATGCGGCTGGTGAATTTGTTCCAGGTCTCGCTCTATCTCCTGAACTCGCTGCTACTGGCCGCCGTCGGCGCGCTGGCGATCCGGTTATGGCTCGCAGAACTCGTCACGGTCGGGGCGATCGCCGCCACGATCGGTCTGGTGCTGCGCATCAACGGCATGTCGCAATGGATCATGTGGGAGGTGGCAGCGCTGTTCGAGAACATCGGCACCATCCGCGACGGCATGGCGACATTCTCCCGGCCGCAATCGATTCTGGATCGGCCGCAAGCGCCCGCGCTTGCTGTCCCGAAGGGCGAGATCGTCTTCGACCGCGTCAGTTTCGACTACGGACAGGGCGGCGGGGTGCTGCACGATTTCGATCTGCATGTGCGGGCGGGCGAAAAGATCGGCTTGGTCGGGCGCTCGGGCGCCGGCAAGTCGACGATCCTCAACCTTCTCCTGCGCTTCCACGACGTCGAGGCGGGACGGATATTGGTCGACGGGCAGAACATTTCGGACGTGACGCAGGCCTCGTTGCGCGAACAGATCGGCATGGTCACGCAAGACACGTCGCTGCTGCACCGTTCGATCCGCGACAACATCCTCTACGGGCGCCCGGAAGCGAGCGCGGCCGATCTGACGCGCGCCGTGGAACGGGCGGAGGTCGCCGGCTTTATCGAGGAGCTGCGCGACGCGGAGGGGCGCCACGGCCTCGACGCCGAGGTCGGCGAGCGCGGCGTCAAGCTCTCGGGCGGCCAGCGCCAGCGCATCGCGATTGCCCGCGTCATGCTGAAGGACGCGCCGATCCTGTTGCTTGACGAAGCCACCTCGGCTCTCGACTCCGAGGTAGAAGCAGCGATCGCCGCCAATCTCTACCGGTTGATGGCGGGCAAGACAGTGATCGCCGTCGCCCACCGGCTGTCGACCATCGCCGCGCTCGACCGGCTGGTGGTGCTCGATCGCGGCCGCATTGTCGAAGAGGGCACGCATACCGAGCTTGTCGCCGGCGACGGGCTCTATGCCCAGCTCTGGGCGCGGCAGGCCGGCGGCTTCCTCTATTGCGATCCGCCCGAGGACGGGGCAGGCGAGGTATCGGATTTGAGGGCGGCGGAATGATGGAGCGGTTTCTCCAGCGCTTCGAGACGCTGCTCGACCCGTTCGACGACGAGGGGGCCGGCGGCGAGGGCACCGGCCATCTTGCGCCGCTGCCGGACGAGACCAACCGCTTCATCTGGCACTTCGCCAAACAGGCGAAATGGCCGCTCGTCGGGTTGCTGGCAACCGGTGGTCTGACCGGCGGCATCGAGGCGGTCATGTATACCGGCGTCGGCTGGCTGATCAACGCGCTGGAGCGCTCCTCGCCCGCGACGCTGTTCGCCGAGCATTTTTGGCTGATCGCCGGGCTCGCCTTGCTGACGCTGGTCGGCCGGGCGGCGGTCCTGCTGGTGTCGTCGATCCTCGAGGAGCAGGTGATCTCGCCGAGTTTCTACAACCGCATCCGCTGGCAGAGCTATCGCCGGCTGATGGAGCAGCCCTACACCTTCTTCCAGAACGACTTCGCCGGCCGGCTGGCGCAGAAGGTACAGCAGGTGGGGGCGGCGACCGGCGATTTCATCACCACGATCCTGCAGACCTTCTGGTCCTTCGTCACCTTCATCGTCTTGACCGTGACGATCCTCGGCGCGCTCGACTGGCGCATGGCGGTGGTGCTGGCCATCTGGGCGCTCGGCTATGTCTGGATCGTCCGCAACCTTTTGCCGAAAATCCGCAAATACGGCCGGGCGTCCGCCGACGCGCGATCGATCGTCTCCGGCCGGGTCGTCGACAGCTTCACCAACATCCTGGCGGTCAAGCTGTTCGATTCGGCGCGCAGCGAGGATTCTTTCGTCAAGGCGGGTTTCTCCCATCTGGTTGACGCGACCCGGCGGATGACGCGGGCGCTGACCGAGGTGCGGACCGCCGTCGCCGTGCTCAACGGTGTCATGATGACCGGCGTCGGCACGGTGGCGATTCTCGGCTGGCAGGCCGGCGGCATTACCACCGGCGGCGTCGCCACCGCCCTCGGACTGGTGCTCAGGCTCAACCAGATGTCCGGCTGGATGATGTTCAATATCAACGGGCTGGTGCGCAATTACGGCACCATCCAGGACGCCGTCGCGACCGTCGGCCAATTGCCGACGCTGATCGACGAGCCGGATGCCCAGCCGTTGCAGGCCGAGCGTGGTGCCATCCGCTACGAGAATGTCCGCTTCCACTATGGCAAGGGTGGTGGCGTGGTCGAGGATCTGTCGCTGACCATCCTGCCGGGCGAGAAGATCGGGCTGGTCGGCCGCTCCGGCGCCGGCAAGACGACGTTGATCAATCTGCTCTTGCGCCTCTACGACCTCGAGGGCGGACGCATCCTGATCGACGGCCAGGATATTTCCGGCGTCACCCAGGCCTCGCTGCGCGGTGCCATCGGGGTCGTCACCCAGGATACCTCGCTGCTGCACCGCTCGATCCGCGACAACATCGCCTATGGACGGCCGGGCGCCGACGAGGGCGACATATTGTCGGCGGCCGAACGCGCCAACGCCGAGGACTTCATCCCGGCCCTGCGCGACCCCAAGGGCCGCACCGGCTACGACGCCCATGTCGGCGAGCGCGGCATCAAGCTGTCCGGCGGCCAGCGCCAGCGCATCGCGATTGCCCGCGTGCTGTTGAAGGACGCGCCGATCCTGGTCCTCGACGAGGCGACCTCGGCGCTGGATTCGGAGGTCGAGGCGGCCATCCAGGAGAATTTGACCAAGATGATGGCGGGCAAGACCGTCATCGCCATCGCCCACCGCCTGTCAACCATCGCGGCGATGGACCGGCTGGTCGTGCTCGACGAAGGCCGGATCGTTGAGGAGGGCAGCCACGCCGATCTGGTCAAGCGCGGTGGGCTTTACGCCAGTCTCTGGGCGCGGCAGTCGGGCGGGTTCCTGTACGGGCAGCGGGAAGAGGAAGCGGCCGAGTAGGGGGGATTCTTATGGCGACCGCCATTGCCCGGAGCGACGGTATGGCTTAAACGGTAGAAAGATAGAGAACTTTATAGAAAAGCAGATGTCGGTGAGCCTCAACATCAAAGACCCGGAAGCCCATCGCCTCGCCCAGGCCATCGCGCGAGCGACGGGGCAGAGCATGACAAAGGTGGTGACCGAGGCACTGCGCGAGCGTCACGCCCGCTTGGACGAACGCCGTGGACGGGCCGACGTCGCGGAGATCCTGGCGATCGCCGAGCGCGTCTCCGCGAAGGTCCAGAAGCCTTATGCCCCTCACGGTGAGGTGCTGTATGATGAGTCGGGCCTGCCGAAGTGATCCTCGACACGTCGGCAATCATCGCCGTTCTCTACGGCGAACCGGAACAGGCACGGTTCGCGGAATTGATCCAGGATGCCGACCGGTGCCGGATGAGCGTCGCCAACCTTCTGGAGCTCTCGATGGTGGTCGAGAGCCAGGCCGGGCCGGATGCCTCCCGTCAGATCGACGTTCTCATCCGTCGGGCCGGCGTGATCATCGAACCGGTTTCGCTCGAGCAGGGCGCGCTTGCCCGCCAGGCGTTTCTGGATTTCGGCAAGGGCCGCCACAAGGCCGGGCTCAATTTCGGCGACTGCTTTTCCTATGCGCTGGCCAAGGCGACCAACGAACCCCTGCTGTTCAAGGGCAACGACTTTGCGCTGACCGATATCGCATCGGCGGGGTAACGTCATCCTGCCACGGGGTCGTCGGGGGCTTGAACGACTCGCCATCAACCCATCCGTGTGATCAAGTGAATACCTGTATTCACGGAGCCGTCCGATGCCCACGTCAATCCGCCTCGCACCGGAAACGGAACGCCGGCTCAACGCACTCGCCGCCCGGACCGGGCGCAGCAAGGCGTTCTATCTGCGGGAGATGATCGAGCAGGGGCTGGACGAGATGGAGGACTATTATCTCGCCTCCGAGGTGCTCGATCGTGTTCGCAAAGGCGAGGAAAAATTGATCGCGCTGGAGGATGTGGAGCGCGATCTTGGTCTGGCGGATTGACCTGTCCGAGACGGCGGCCAGACAACTGTCCAAGCTCGGAAGCACCGTGGCCAGGCGGATCGTAAAGTTTCTGCGGACCCGCGTGTGGTCGGACCCGATGGTCCGCGGGCCGCCGGCAAAGGGTTGTCGGGTCCGTTGGGCGGACTGTGGCGCTATCGCGTCGGCGACTACCGCTTGGTCTGCGAGATCCGGGACGACGTTCTGCAAGTCCTTGTCCTCAAGATCGCGCATCGCCGCGACGTCTATCGCTAGCGGCTAGCAGTGTCTGGAGGAAATAAGCTCGCGGTGTTGTATCGCCCGCCGACAGGACATCTTCCGACTCACTCGCCCACAACGTCGCCAGGCCGCCCCCTTTCGTCTGGACATTCGCCCGGCTTCCCGCCTAAAACCCGCGTGAAAATCGCGATCTTTTCGGGAGTGCGGCGAAAATGCGTCGCGTCTCCCCTTGCCGCGCGGGGTTAAATCCGCAAGAAGCGGTGCGATCCGCGCGAGACCAGTCAAGGAGTGGCAGCCGCCGTGAGCGTCAACGAACACGCCGACCCGAACCGGGAACAGTCCGACCCGAATCGCCGGGACTTTCTCTATATCGCCACCGGCGCCGCCGGCGCGGTCGGGGCCGCCGCTTTCCTGTGGCCGTTCATCGACCAGATGAACCCGGACGCGGCGACGCTGGCGCTCTCGGAGATCGAGGTCGACGTCACCCAGGTCGCCGAAGGCCAGTCGATCACCGCCAAATGGCGCGGCAAGCCGATCTTCATCCGCCAGCGCACGGCAAAGGAGATCGAGGAGGGCAAGGCGGTTCCCCTTGCCGACCTGAAGGACCCGCTGGCGCGCAACGCCAACATCGCCGGCGACGCCGAGGCGACCGATGTCAATCGCGCGGCCGACGGCAAGGAAGCCTGGCTCGTGATGGTCGGCGTCTGCACCCATCTCGGCTGCATCCCGATCGGCCAGTCCGGCGACTATGACGGCTGGTTCTGCCCGTGCCACGGCTCGCATTACGACACCGCCGGGCGCATCCGGAAGGGACCGGCGCCGGAAAACCTGGCGATCCCGCCCTTCGCATTCACGTCCGACACAACCGTGCGCATCGGCTGACAGGGAGAAAGTTCGAACTATGAGTGGTCATTCTTCCTATGTGCCGACGAGCGGCTTCATGCGTTGGCTGGACGCGCGGCTGCCGCTGCCGCGTCTCATGTATGATTCCTTCGTCACCTATCCGGTGCCGCGCAATCTGAATTACGCCTACACCTTCGGCGGCATTCTCTCGATCTTCCTGGTGCTGCAGATCCTGACCGGCGTCGTGCTTGCCATGCATTACGCGGCGTCCTCGCCGATCGCCTTCGAGTCGGTCGAGAAGATCATGCGCGACGTCAATTGGGGTTGGCTGTTGCGCTACATGCACGCCACCGGCGCGTCGTTCTTCTTCATCGCCGTCTACATCCATATCTTCCGGGGCCTGTATTACGGCTCCTACAAGCAGCCGCGCGAGGTCTTGTGGATTCTTGGCGTGATCATCTTCCTGTTGATGATGGCGACGGCGTTCATGGGCTACGTGCTGCCCTGGGGACAGATGTCGTTCTGGGGCGCCACCGTCATCACCAGCTTCTTCACCGCATTTCCGCTGATCGGCGAGCCGATCCAGCAGCTTTTGCTCGGTGGTTTCGCTGTCGACAACGCCACGCTGAACCGCTTCTTCTCGTTGCACTATCTCTTGCCGTTCATGATTGCCGGCGTGGTGATCCTGCACGTCTGGGCGCTGCACGTAACCGGTCAGACCAACCCGACCGGCGTCGAGGTCAAGTCGTCGAAGGATACCGTGCCGTTCACGCCGCACGCGACGATCAAGGACGGCTTCGCCATGATCGTCTTCCTGGCGATCTTCGCGTATTTCGTCTTCTACATGCCGAACTTCCTCGGTCACCCCGACAACTACATCGAGGCGAACCCGTTGAAGACGCCGGCGCACATCGTGCCGGAATGGTACTTCCTGCCGTTCTACGCCATGCTGCGCGCCATCACCTTCAACATCGGCCCGATCGATTCTAAGCTCGGCGGCGTCCTGGTGATGTTCGGCTCGATCCTGGTGCTGTTCTTCGTGCCCTGGCTCGACACCTCGCGGGTAAAGTCGACGGCGTTCCGGCCGCTCTACAAGATCTTCTTCTGGATCCTCGTCGCCGACTGCGTCTTCCTGGGCTGGCTCGGCGCCAAGCCGGCGGAAGGCATCTACCCGATCCTCGCCCTGTTCGGCACGATCTACTATTTCGGTCACTTTCTGGTTGTGTTGCCGGTCCTCGGCCTCATCGAGACGCCCAAGAAGCTGCCCAACTCGATTTCGGAGGCGGTGCTCGGACCCGATCGCGGTATCGGCACAGGCACCGGCGGCGGCGCTGCCCCCGCACCGACGGCCTCGGCGCCGGAAACCAGAGGCTGAGCGGAGGCTTCGGAGAAAGACATGCCAATGAACAGACTATTGTCAGCCGTTTTCGCCGCAGGCGTCGTCTTTGCGCCGCTGTCGGTCGCGATGGCGCAGGACGCGGCCACACCCGCTGAAAATGTCGAGGCCGCGCCGGCCACGGCCGTAGAGGGCGATCAGCCTGCAGCCGAACCCGCCGAGGCAGAGCCGGCCCCCGTTGCCGAAGGCGAACAGTCGGTCGGGTCCGAGGTTGCCGCCTCTCAGGACGCTCCGGAGGAGGAGCATGCCGCGTCGGAAACGCCGCATTATCCGATCAAGAAGCCGGAGGAGCTGTCATGGAGCTTCGCCGGCCCGTTCGGCAGCTGGGACGTCGGGCAATTGCAGCGCGGTCTCAAGGTCTACAAGGAGGTCTGCTCCGCCTGCCATTCGATGAACCTCGTCTCGATGCGCAATATCGAGGCACTCGGCTACAACGAGGAGCAGGTGAAGGCCTTCGCGGCCGAGTATCAGGTCCAGGACGGCCCGAACGGCGACGGCGAGATGTTCGAGCGGCCGGGCATTCCGGCCGACCGCTTCCCGGCGCCGTTCCCCAATCCCGAGGCGGCGGCCGCCGCCAACAATGGCGCTGCGCCGCCGGACTTCTCGCTGATCGCCAAGGCGCGGGCCGCGGAGCGCGGCTTCCCGACCTTCGTCTTCGACATCTTTACCCAATATGCCGAGTCCGGGCCGGACTACATCCATGCTCTGCTCACTGGTTATGGCGAGGTGCCGGCGGCTGGGGTCGAGTTGCAGCCGGGAACCTATTACAACCCATATTACCTGGCCGGACCGGCTCTGGCGATGGCGCAGCCGATCTTCGACGATCAGGTGGATTATCCCGACGGCGCGCCGCAGACCATCGACCAGTATTCTCGGGACGTCTCGGCTTTCCTGATGTGGGCGGCCGAGCCGCATCTGGCCGAGCGCAAGGCGACCGGCCTCGTGGTGATGCTGTTCCTTATCGTGTTCGCGGCTCTGATGTTCCTGATCAAGCGGCGGGTCTGGGCGGGCACGCCGCACTGAGCCGGTATTTCTTATACGCATGACGGAAAGAGGGGGCTCACCGGCTCCCTTTTTTCTTGCTCGAAACGTACCATGTCGCCGGACGTAGGGTAGGCGGCGACCAATGGGAGTGAGCCTCGATGTACATCGCGATGAACCGCTTCAAGGTGCTGCCAGGTGCGGAAGCCGAGTTCGAGACGCTGTGGCTGAACCGTGATTCGAAACTGCGCGACGTCCCCGGTTTCGTCGAATTCCATATGCTGCGGGGACCGGAGCGTGATGGCTACACGCTCTATTCCTCCCATACGATCTGGCAGAACCTCGCCGCCTTCCAGGCCTGGACCAAATCAGAGGCGTTCCGCGCCGCCCATGGCAGCGCCGGTGGCACCCGACCACTCTATGCCGGGCATCCCGAATTCGAGGGTTTCGAGGTCATCCAGACGATCGGAGCCGCTTGATTTTCGCCCCTTCCGAAAGGCCTGTCACCGCATGAACGACTTCGCCGCCGCCATCCGTACCATCGCGGACTATCCCAAACCCGGCATCCAGTTTCGCGACATCACCACGCTGCTGGCCGATCCGGCGACATTTCGCGCCGCCGTGGACACGTTGGTCGCCCCCTACAAGAACGAGGGCGTCGACCATGTGGCCGGAATCGAGGCTCGCGGCTTCATCCTCGGTGGGGCGTTGGCCCACCAGCTATCGGCCGGCTTCGTGCCGATCCGCAAGAAGGGCAAGCTTCCGCACACGACCATCCGCGTCGCCTACAGCCTGGAATACGGAGTCGATGAGATGGAGATGCACCGCGACGCCGTCAGCCCTGGCCAGCGCGTGCTGCTGACGGACGATCTGATCGCCACAGGTGGCACGGCCGAAGGCGCCGTCAAGCTCTTGCGCGAGCTCGGCGCCGAGATCGTCGCTGCGTGTTTCGTCATCGATTTGCCCGATCTTGGCGGGCGCAAGAAGCTCGAGGCGCTGGGCGTGGACGTGCGGACCCTGGTGGAATTTTCCGGCCACTGAGGCGTGGTCGGGGTTTCGTTGGTGTGCGGAGACGGCGCAGGCATCAGTCGCCTGCCGCTGACTGAGAGGCCAGCGAAAGAGGGAAGGCGGCGCGGTCGTCGACGGTCGAGCGCCGGAATTCGTTGAGGAGATATCCGCCCACATCGGCCTCCGCCATCGGCCGGCTGAAATAATAGCCCTGCAACTGGTGGCAGTTCAGTCGGCTGAGGATGTCGAGCTGAGCGTCGTCCTCGACACCCTCGGCGATCACACAAAGGTTGAGGACGCCGCCGAGGATCATGATTGTCTCGAGAATACCGTGGGCCACCTGGTCGTCCTTGATGGCGCTGACGAAGGATCGGTCGATCTTCAGCTTGTCGAACGGGAAGCGGCGAAGATAGGACAGGCTGGAATAGCCCGTGCCGAAATCGTCGAGGGCGATCTTGACGCCGACGTTTCGCAGTTCATGCAGGATCTCGACGACCTGCTGCGGATCGTCGATCAGAACGCTTTCGGTGATTTCCAATACCACACGGGAAGGCCGCAGGCCGGTTAGGTCCAGAGCCTCCTGCACCACCGAGATGATGCCGCCATGCTTGAACTGGTGGGCCGAGACATTGATCGCCACTGACAAATCGTCGGGCCAGGACGCCGCGGTCCTGCATGCCTGGTGGATGACCCACGCGCCGATCTCCGTGATCGCGCCGATTTCCTCCGCCAGCGGAATGAACTGGTCGGGGGCTATGCGCCCGCGTTCGGGGTGCTGCCATCGCAGCAGCGCCTCGAAGCCGGCTGTCCTGCGCGTGCCGTTGTCGACGATCGGTTGGTACTCAATGTACAGTTCCCCATTACCGATCGCGTCGCGAAGGTCCTGTTCCAGTCGGTGACGTTCGAGGCGTTGGCGCGCCATCGCGAGGGTAAAGAATCGGTAGGTCCGCTTGCCTTCCTCCTTGGCGTGATAAAGGGCGAGATCGGCGCTCTTGAGGAGATGTTCGGTGGTGGTGCCATCCTTGCCCAGAAAGGCGATGCCGACAGACGATCCGACGCTTGCCGTTTCGCATCCGAGATCGAACGGCTTGGCGAAGCTCTCCAGGATCGCCGTCGCCAACTGGGCCGCAGCGTGTTCATCCTGGGCGCTCCGGGCTATAATGGCGTATTCGTCGCCGCCGATACGCGAAACCGTATCGTTGGGGCCAACCACGGCCTTCAACCTGACGCCGACTGCCTTCAACAGCCGGTCGCCCATCGTGTGTCCCCGCGTATCATTGACGGATTTGAAATTGTCGAGATCCAGGTAGAACACGCTGCAGACAGGGTCGGCGCTGCCGCTCACCTGAAAAATTGCTTCGATTTCTTCCGCGAAATGCGCGCGATTGGCCAATCCCGTTAGGCTGTCGTGATGGGCAAGATAGACGATGCGGGTTTCGGCTTCGCGGACGGCGGTGATATCCGAAGCGACGCCGCGAAAGCCGGTAAAGTCGCCGCTGAAGTCGAAGATCGGTTTGCCCGAAATCGAAATCCATCGCGAGTTTGGCTGCGCGGCGACTTCGACGATCTGATCGCGAAATGGCGTCTTTGCGGTCAGATGGCCCAAAATCGCGGCGAGACCATCAGTGGCCCGGCCAGCGGATGCGAGAACGGATTCCAATTGCATGTCACCGTCGGGCTGAATGTCGTCGGTGCCCCGACCGCAGAACTGCAAAAAGCGCTCGGTTCCGCGGCCCAAATTGCCGAACGAGTCGATTTCCCACAGCCAGTCGCTGGTCCCTTCCTCGAACTCGCGCAGCAAGAGTTCGATGATGGCCGACTGTTCGGCGAGCTTCTGCCGATCATCGAAATTCTCCTTGATCAACCGCCCGCGACCGATTCCGCTTTGAACGACGATAAAAGAGAAAGCACAGAGCAAGACCGCGAACAGATAATCGTGCGGCCTTCCAGACAGAAACAGGGCGAAGGCTCCACCCGCGATAATCGGAACCATGTAATTCATCATCGCCGGTCGGAGCGCGCACAGCGAGAAGGCGCCACCGGAGATCAAACCCACCATGATCGTGGCGACGATCGCCTTCCCATCGCTGTTCGCCGCGGGATAGATGAGGATGGCGGTCAGTGACCACCAAGACCCCAGCAGCAACGCCGATACCCTAGCGCGATTCAACGCGCGCTGCGAAGCGGTGTCCAGACCGCCCCGCTCACGAATGCGATCTGACGACCGGATAGCCGTCGCTACAAAATAGAGAAGCGGTACGCACCAAACCAGAAATATCCACGCCAGGCCGGCATTGAACGCCACGGGAAATGTGATGGCCGCACTGACCACGTTGCCGAGCATCATGATCGGTGTGAATTTGAGAATGTTATTGATCTGAACGCCGCGAAAGCGACGCAGTACGACCGAATCTATATCCGTCGATTTCGAACCATTCCGGCTGGTGAAGATCGTAAGCATAGAGAATTACCGTCATGGTCCCCAGGTACTGGGTTGCATAAAAGCCGATGACGCACTAAGAAGTCGTGAATTATATTCGTTTTATCTTGCAACTGCCGTAGCGAATCAAAGGCAGTTGCCGGGCAGCCAGGACGCTGGGGTCGCAACAAGTTCCGCCCGGTCGCCGAGGGAGCGAATGAGATGCATCCGCAACGTTTGAGCGGCTTGCCGGGCTCCACTTGCAGGCATCAATCGGTACCGCTGAATGCCGCTCCGTCGAAGGAAAACACCGGCTCGCCGTGCTGATTCGCGCCAAGCGTGGTGAATTCCAGGACGCCCCAGCCTGGGCGGCTGGCGGCTTCCGCTTCGCCGTTACGGTTTGACGGAAGGTCACCGTATCGCCGGCATAAACCGGTTTCAGCCAGCGAAGGTTCGTGACGCCGGGGGAGGGGCCCATTTTCGGTGCCGGGTTGCCCGCGGCGATCCATTCGCGGGCTTGGGCGGCGCGGGTATCGACATTGAGCCGCATGCACCGCAGCGATACGGCTCACTTACCTGGCGGTGCGTCGGCCCCTGAGGAGCCTGCTGCGGACACCTCAATGCCTACCTCAGTTCGTCAGAAGGTCGATTTCCGTTCCGGGCATGGACACGCACCGCCGCAAGTGTTGCCCCCCGGAGCCGATGCCGTCCTCGAACCAGATGAAATGTGCGCGATTGTTCTCGTCGATATAGGCGACGACCATTTCGTTTTCTTCCACTTCCGTTAGCCGTAGTCCCGATGATCCGGCATCCTTCAGGCGCGTCCTGTCTGCGTCACTAATGGTTGCGCCGAGCTTGGCTATCTCTTCAGAGGGCGTCGAGTATCCACCAAACAGACAGGCTGTCCGCCACGACCCGCCATTGATGTTGGAAAAATCGATGATGGCTTCGCGAAGCGCGGGCCGCCTTCCGAGCTGCTCCCGCAACCGCGCAAACTGCTCCGCGATTATAGGGTGGGCGGGATTGTCCGTGTCGTCCGGCGGTCCTGCGGCGAAGATCGAAAAATACAGTGATACGAAAATGCCCACGCCCAGGAGTAAGCAGAAGCCAATGAGTACTCGGTCTATTGCGCGTATTAACACCATTGCTGGATGCTACGTGATCCGAGCTTCCCGATGCAACGCAAGTAATGACTTGCAGGCATCAATCGGTGCCGCTGAATGCCGCTCCGTCGAAGGAAAACACCGGCTCGCCGTGCTGATTCACGCCAAGCGTGGTGAATTCCAGGACGCCCCAGCCTGGGCGGCTGGCGGCTTTCCGCTTCGCCGTTACGGTTTGACGGAAGGTCACCGTATCGCCGGCATAAACCGGTTTCAGCCAGCGAAGGTTCGTGACGCCGGGGGAGGGGCCCATTTTCGGTGCCGGATGACCCGCGGCGATCCATTCGCGGGCTTGGGCGGCGCGGGTATCGACATTGAGCCGCATGCACACCGCGGCAGTGTGCCAGCCGGAGGCGCAGAGCCCGCCGAACATCGAAGCCTTTGCGGCCTCCTCATCGAGATGAAAGCTTTGCGGGTCGTACTTCGCCGCGAACTGCTTGATGGCGTCCGCGTCGAAGCAGTGCGAGCCGAGCTCGATCGTTTCGCCGACGGTGATCGTCTTCCAGTAACTCATGCCGCCGCGGCCTCGCGGGTCAGGAGAAACAGCGTGTGTTCGCTTTCCAGAACGGTTTCGTAACGTCCATTGCGCAGTTCGGTGGAGATACGGGCGAGCCCGATCGTCGGACGTTTGGCCGAAAGGCGCGTGGAGAGCACGCGGGCCGTTCCGGACAGGGTGTCGCCGGGGCGGACGGGACGCCGCCATTTGACGAAATCGACGCCCGGTCCCCCCTGCGAGGTGGAGTCGAGCACATAGGCGTCGGCCATCATCCGCATCATCATCGCGCAGGTGTGCCAGCCTGACGCCGCCAGACCGCCGAGCATGCTCGCCTTCGCCGCCTCTTCGTCCAGGTGGAACGGCTGCGGATCGAACTCGGCCGCGAATTCGATCACCTCCTCCTTCGTGACCTCATAGGGGCCGAGGGCAATCTCCAGCCCTTCGGTGAAATCCTCGAATGCGCGCAATGTCATCTTTCCACGTTCATCAACCGGTCGACCTGACCGCCGCGATTGCGACTCAAGACCAATACGTTGGAGTCAGTTGTTGAATTTGAACATCAGCACATCGCCGTCCTGGACGACATATTCCTTGCCCTCGTCGCGGGCCTTGCCGGCTTCCTTGGCCGCGGTCTCGCCGCCGAGTTCGACGAAATCGGAAAAGCCGATCGTCTGGGCGCGGATAAAGCCTTTTTCGAAGTCGGTATGGATGACGCCGGCCGCTTGTGGCGCCTTGGCACCGCGCTTGACCGTCCAGGCGCGCGCTTCCTTGGGGCCGGCGGTAAAATAGGTGATCAGGTCGAGGAGCTCGTAGCCGGCCTGGATCAGCCGGTCGAGGCCGGGCTCGGTCAGCCCCATCGCCTCCAGATAGTCGCCGACTTCCTCGGGTGGAAGCTGGGCGATCTCGGATTCGATCTCTGCCGAAATCACCACGGTTCGCGCGCCCTGGCGCTCGGCCATCGCGGCCACCGCCTCGGAATGCGCGTTGCCGGTGGCCGCGTCGTCCTCGGCGACGTTGCAGACATAGAGAACCGGCTTTGAGGTCAAAAGGTTGAGGTTGCGCAATTCGCGCCGCTCCTCCGAGTCCATTCCAGCCAGCAGGACCCGCACTGGTTCGCCGGCCTGCAGCTTCTCCAGCGCCGCCTCCATGACTGGGAGCGCCTGTTGCGCCTCCTTGTCCTTGCCGGCCGCCTTCTTGCGGGTGGCGACCGTGCGTCGCTCAAGACTCTCGAGGTCGGAGAGCATCAACTCGGTCTCGACCGTTTCGGCATCGGCGACGGGGTCGATCTTCCCCTCGACATGGACGATGTCGTCATCTTCGAAGCAGCGCAGCACATGCACGATCGCGTCGACCTCGCGGATATTGGCGAGGAACTGGTTGCCGAGTCCTTCGCCCTTCGACGCGCCGCGCACCAGGCCGGCAATGTCGACAAAGGTGATCCGCGTGGCGATGATCGCCGCCGACTTGGCGATCCGGGCGATATCCTTCAGCCGTGCGTCCGGCACCGGCACGTCGCCGGTATTCGGCTCGATGGTGCAGAACGGGTAATTGGCGGCCGCCGCGGCGGCGGTCTTGGTCAGGGCGTTGAACAGCGTCGATTTGCCGACATTCGGCAGGCCGACGATACCGCATCTGAAACCCATGGGTTCTGGTCCTTGTCTTCGTGCGGGGCGATCCCGGCAGAGCTTCGGCCCCGCTCAGTCCTTCGACCCGAAAATTCGTTTCAGCATCTCGGCCATCGGGCCCTTGTCCGGCAGCTTCACCGCCGGGCCGCTGCCGCGCGCCTGGCGAATATGGCTACGGCCCTTGCTGTTGCTCTTGGTTGGTTGCGCCGACGCGCCCTTGGCGCCCGCCGGCTCACTCGATCCGGTGGCAACGCTCACCTTGTTCATGAACAGGGCATCATCGCCGGCGACCAAACTGTCGACGTGACGGGCGATCGCCTCGATCAGGAGATCGAGCCATTCCCGGTCCACCTTGGCGAAGTCTCCGAGGACGTACGGCGTGACGGCGTCCTTACTGCCGGGATGGCCGATACCGATGCGCACGCGCCGGTAATCCTTGGTGCCGAGATGGGCGTCGATCGATCGAAGCCCGTTATGGCCGCCATTGCCGCCACCGGTCTTCACTCGCAGCTTGCTCGGCGCCAGATCGAGTTCGTCATGGATGACGACGATGTTCGCGGGCTCGATCTTGAAGAAGCGCGCCGCCTCGCCGACCGAGCGGCCGGACTCGTTCATGAAAGTCTGGGGCTTGACGAGAAGCACCTTCTCAGCCCCGATCTGGCCTTCGGCGATCTCGGCGGAAAATTTCTTCGACCAAGGCGAGAAGGAGGGGTCCCTGGCAATCTCGTCGAGCGCCATGAACCCGATATTGTGGCGATTGCCGGCGTAGCGGGAGCCGGGATTGCCCAATCCTGCGATAAGCAACATCGCCCGGCTCCTTTTTCTCGTGAACGTGGCTCGCTGGAGCCAGCCGCTTACTTGTCCTCGCCGGACTCGTTCTCGGCGTTGCCATCAGCAACCTCGGTCGCCTCGACTGCGTCAGCCGCCTCGGCTTCCGCCGCTGCCTCATCTTCTTCCGACCGGAGCGCGGCCGGGGCCGCGATCGTCGCGATGGTGAAATCGCGGTCCGTAATGGTCAGATCGACGTTCTTCGGCAACGTCAGCGCCGACGCATGGATCGACGCACCGATCTCGAGGCCGGTGAGATCCAGGGTAAACGCCTCGGGAATGGCGCTTGCCGGCGCGACAACCTCGACCGTATAGCGCACGACGTTGAGAACACCGCCGCGCTTCAGGCCCGGCGCATCGTCCTCGTTCTCGAAGTGAACCGGGATTTCGACGGTCACGCGGGTCTTTGCGGAAACGCGCAGAAAGTCG
This sequence comes from Aurantimonas coralicida, assembly GCA_011050685.1. Classification (GTDB taxonomy): domain Bacteria; phylum Pseudomonadota; class Alphaproteobacteria; order Rhizobiales; family Rhizobiaceae; genus Aurantimonas; species Aurantimonas coralicida_A. The sequence continues at coordinate 43,864 of DRFF01000049.1, read as the reverse complement.
ACATGCATCAGAAAGTCGCGGATCGGCTCCAGCTGATAGTCTTTCGGCAGCACTTGGATCTTCTTGCCGTTCAGCTCGATCGTTGCGACATGGGTCATGAAACCGCCGGCGTGCAACGCCAGGAAAGTTTCCTTGTAGGGGATGGCGATCGGCTGCGGATCTTGCTTGTCGCCGTAGATGACGGCGGGAATCATTCCGGAGCGGCGAAGATGTCTGGCGGCCCCCTTGCCGACCTTGTCGCGCGCCTCGGCTTTGACCGTAAAGGTCTCGCTCATGGCTATATCCTTTTGTTTGCGAGGTGGTCGCGCGGACGTCTTGTCCGAAACGACGAAAAGCGGACCCGTCGGCAAAAGCCGACCAGACCGCTCAACTCCGCGCTGCCTCCAAGGGTGTCTGCGCGGACGGGGTGCCTATAGCGCAAGGCGCGGGGAGGAGCAAGGCGGGCGAGGTCGCCGGTCCGGATGTCGCACCTTGCCGTTCACAGCACCTTCAGATCATGCAGGCCGCGGTCGATGAGCTCGCGGATGAAGCGCTGATAGGGCAGGCCGCGCTTCTTCGCCTCGGCCTTGACCAGCGCGAGCTGGGATTCGGGCAGGCGCATGTTCACCCGCGCTGTCTTGTTCTCGAACTCGAATTGAATTTTATGTCCGCCGGACAGATCGTATTCGGATAGATCTGCCGTATCCACGAAATGCTCGGCTTCCTCGTCACTGAGCAAGACCGGAAGTGTCTTCTTCGACATAGGTCCTGATCTCCTTTCTGTGCATATAGCGCGCGCTGATCGGCCGGAGATATGTTTTTCCGTCGTAGACGCGGAGCGTGAACGACACGAAGACAAAGCGATCGCTGGTCGTACGGGTAATTGCTTTGTATCTGAGTTCCGCAGTCCCATGCGCCAGGTCGTCAAAAACCGTGAGGGGCTGGGTCAGCGCCGCTTCGATCTCGTCACGCGAAACGCCATGCCTGCCGCATTTCGGCCAGTTGCCGTCATCCCAGTCGAAACCCGCGATCCGTTCCAGCACGACCGTCTCCGTCGATGTGCATGAATGTACACACATCGCCCGTCCTCGGCAATGTCGATCCGGTCGCGGATTCGGGACGGCGGTTCAGTCCCGCCCGGCCGTCGGCGCTTTCCAGCCGTCCGGCAGGTCAGGGTTGCGAGTATAACCCGGCCCGATGGTCAGCGGGGCGGGCGGCATGACGGCATCGGACATTTGCGAGGCGACGGTGAACGCGTCCTCGAACAGCACCGCGCCGTCGCCATTTTGAACGAGGCGCACCGTCACGTGGTACGGCTTGTCCTTTTCGATGCCGCTGAGGGGCGGAGAGCGCAGGCCGTAGCGCTTGCTGCGCGGTGTCAGCTTGGTGCTGACGAGAAACGGCGGTCCACCGGCGGGGTCTTCGAACGACGCTTCGATGCGCGAATAGTTCCGCACCGGCTTCTCGACGATGGCGGTGAAGCCGTAATAAGCGTCCGCGACACGGTAATTGAAGATGAAGCCGGAGCCGGCGATCGCCAGATACGGCTTGTCGGCGACGTTCTCGCGGGTTGCCAGGCCAATGGCGAACAGGATCGCGACAAGGCCGATGCTGACGAAGAGCACCTGCCGGACGCTGATCTGGTCGAGGCGGTTGAACATGGCCCGGCTCCCGGTCTCGGGGGCAGGCTGATAATATTACGCCGAAAATCGCCGCGCGGCCAGATGTGATCGGGCGCTGAACCATCGCGCCGGCGCTGCCAGCCTCTCAGTCGAACAGGCTGGAGACCGATTCCTCGGATGCGGTTCGGGCGATCGCCTCGCCGAGAAGGTTCGCGGTGGTCACGACCCGGATGTTGTGGGCGGCAAGGATCGCCTTAGTCGGCTGGATCGAATCGGTGATCACCAGTTCCTTAAGGCTCGAGGCGGTGATGCGGGCGGCGGCCCCGCCCGACAGGACGCCGTGGGTGATGTAGGCCGAGGCGCTGTTGGCGCCGGCCTTCACCAGCGCGTCGGCGGCGTTACACAGCGTGCCGCCGGAATCGATGATGTCGTCGATCAGGATGCAGTTGCGGCCGGTGACGTCGCCGATGATGTTCATCACCTCCGAATCGCCGGGCCGGTCGCGGCGCTTGTCGACGATGGCAAGCGGTGCGTCGAGGCGCTTGGCCAGCGCGCGCGCACGCACGACGCCGCCGACGTCCGGCGAGACGACCATCAGGTTCGACAGATCCTGATGCGCCTTCACATCGCGCGCGATCAACGGCACCGCGAAGAGATTGTCGGTCGGAATGTCGAAGAAGCCCTGGATCTGCCCGGCATGGAGATCCAGCGTCATGACGCGATCGGCGCCCGCCTCGGTGATCAGATTGGCGACCAGCTTGGCGGAGATCGGCGTGCGGCCGCCGGCCTTCCGGTCCTGCCGGGCATAGCCGAAATAGGGGACCACGGCGGTGATGCGGCGGGCCGAGGCCCGGCGCAGCGCATCGATCATGATCAGCAGTTCCATGAGATGATCGTTGGCCGGATAGGCCGTCGACTGGACGATGAAGACATCCTCGCCGCGCACGTTCTCCTGGATTTCGACGAAGATTTCCTGATCGGCGAAACGTCGGACCATGGCGTCGCCGAGAGGCAATTCCAGGTAGCGTCCGATGGCTTCTGCGAGAACGCGATTGGAATTGCCGCTGAACAGTTTCATCGCGTTCTTTCCAGTAATCGGACCACCGATTGGGCAAGCGCTATGGCATGCCGTATCTGGGCGGTATCCTTGGCGAGGCCGATCGATGGAGGGGCTCATAACAACATCGCGCGAATCGTCAACCCGCGCGGTTTCGCAGTGCGGCAAGAATCACCCAAGCGGCACGCAAGGTGAGATGTTGCTCAGCCGGCGCGGGGCGCCAATTCTGAGGCCTCGCTGAGGGTCCGCCTGGCAACGGTCTGGAAGGTGGTCAGATCAACCGCCGCCCAGGGATCGTCCGTCTTGCCGGGGATGGTCTCCTGACCCTGGATTCGCTTGATGCGCTGGTCGTTGGCGTCGAGCACGTCCCAGACATAGACGAGCGTGGTCGTGGAGCCGTCGTTGAACGCCGAGAAATAGCCCTTGAGCCGAACATCCGCGACCGATTCCGAGGCGGGCCGGATCCGCAGGCCCTGCGCCGCCGCCGTGTCGGACAGCGCGCGGGCGAGCAATTCGGCCTTGTCCTGAGGCGCCCCGACAAGTGGCAGGAACTGGATTTCGCCCGTGGTCCGGACTGCCGCGGTGGCGGAAGCGGGCATAGCCGCGGGCGGTGGGGTGGCGGCCACTTGAGTCGGCGGCGGGGCGAGTGGCTCGGATGCGAACGTTGCGGGAGGAGGCGCGAGCGGCGCGGATGCAACCGCGGCACGCCGAGGCGTGAGCGGCTCGGAGGCGGCAGGTGGATAGGCTGCGGCCGGAGAGGCGGCGGCGGGATAAGCCGCGACCGGATACTGAGCCTGCGGCGCGGGCGGCGGTGCCCATATGCTATCGCCGGCTGCCGCGGACATCGAGCCCACTGGCGCTCCGAGCATGCTTGTCGAACCGATGTCGATACTCGGCACCGGGCCATTCTGTCCCATGCCGATGGTGCCGTCGACGCCGGTACAGGCGGTGAGGACCGCGGAAAGGCTGACGGCAATGACCGGCGCGCGACGGGCGTTGCGGGTTTTCACGGGAGCTGTTCCCTTGCCGTTGTCAGGTCTGGCGTTTCCACCAGTCGAACGTCAGCAACCTCTTGCAGGGAAATCTTAAAAAAACCTCGAAAATGGCACTTTGGCCCGGTCGATGCGCGCGATTCGATTGTTGTGCTTTACAGAACGATAAGATCGAGCGGCAAGCGCGATAGCGGCTCCGGCTCGGCCGTCGTCGTCAGATAGGTGCGCCCGAGCGTCATGGCGGTCTCGCTATCGGAATCCATGATGATCATGTGGGCGAACAGAGTCATGCCCGGCTCGATGACAGCCGGACTACCGGAATGGAACATCGGCATGTCCATCCAGGATGGGGCGTAGCGCGCGCCGAGCGAATAACCGCAGGCGCTCAGCCGGTGGCGGGCCAACTCGTGCGCCTCCATGACGGCGGCATGGGCGTCGAAGACATCGCCGAACGTATGACCGGGCTGCATGGTCGCTTCCACCGCTTCCAGCGCCTCCCGGGCGGCGGCATGCAGTTCGAGGTGCCGGTCGGTGGGCCGGCCGACGATCACGGTGCGCATCAGCGCCGCGTGGTACTGGGCCTTGACGCCAGCCCATTCGAGGGTCAACTGGTCCGCTTCGTCGAGCTTTCGCCGACCGGATTTGTAGCGGCAGAGCAGGGCGTCGCGGCCGGACCCGATGATGAAAGGGTTGGCGGGATAGTCGCCTCCCTGTCGAAGGATCTCGCCTTGCATCGCCGCGAGGATTTCGGCCTCGTCCGCCCCCGGCCGGATCAGCGGCCGGGCCGCGTCGAAGGCGTCGTCGGCGAGGCGCGCGGCTTCGCGGACCATGTCGATCTCGGCCGGGCTCTTGACCGCCCGCAACATCGGGATAAGCGTCGAGGCGTCCTTCAGTGTCGCGAACGAGCCGAGCCGTTCCCCAACCTGCTGGCCGTTGGCTGCGGTCAGCCCGTGAGTTGCCCATTCGACGCCGATGCGCGCCCCGAGCAAACCCATCTCGTCCAGCATGTCGCGCAGTTCGATGACGGGATCGGCGCTGCCTCGGTCACGCCAGACCGTGATCGCATCGAGAATCGAGGTATGGCGAGCCTGGCGAAGATCGGCCGAGCGGGTCAAAAGGCGCATCTCGCCGTCCGCCTTCACCACGAGGCTCTGGAAGAAGCAGAATCCAAACGAATCGTAGCCAGTCAGCCAATACATCGAATCCTGGGCGAACAGCATCATCGCATCCAGCTTTTGCTCGCCCATTTCGAGGATCAGCCGGTCCCGCCGGGCCTCGAATTCGTCCCGTCCGAAATGCAGCATCGGTCAGCCTCTCAGAGCGATGGCGGATAGCTGGCGGCCGTAGTCGGGCTCGCCGCGATGGGTGGTGCGCCGGTAGGAAAAGAAACGGTCGGGGTCGGCGTAAGTGCAGGTGCCGACGAAACTCGCGGCGACGCCGCTGGCCCGCAATTGCGCCAGGATGAAGCCCGGCAGGTCGAACTGGCGTTTGTCGGGCGACGCTCCGCCGAGGAAGAAGCGCTCCCTCGCCGCGTCGCCGTCGAGGAACTCGGTCATCATGTCGACGCCCACCTCGTAGTTGGGCTGCGTGATCGTCGGTCCCAGCACGGCCGCGATCGAATCCCGGTCCGCGCCGGCTCTCTCCATCGCCGCGACCGTCGCTTCGAGGACGCCGCCAAGCGCCCCGCGCCAGCCGGCATGGGCGGCGCCGATCACGCCGTTCCTCGGGTCGGCGAAGAGCACCGGACCGCAGTCGGCGGTCACGACGCCGATGGCGAGCCCGGGGCGGTTGGTCACGATGCCGTCGACGCGTGGTCGTTCCCCCGTGAATGGTCCATCGACCACGACGGCTTCTCCGGAATGGACTTGCCAAGGGGTCGCGAGATTGTCCTGTGTCGCGCCCAGCGTGGCGGCCGCTCGGGCGCGATTTTCCTCGACATCTTCGCGCCGGTCGTTCGAGCCGGCACCGACGTTCAGACCCTCATAGATGCCTTCCGATACCCCGCCGAGACGCGTGAAAAAGGCATGGCTGACGCACCCGGCACCGGTCAGGCGGTCCGAGCGGATGATCGCCGTATCGGCGAGGGGAGTGGCGGGGCTTGCTCGGGTATCGGACATGGCGCGGGATGGTGGTGGAGGGTTCGGGCGAAGTCAATGCGGCGTCAATCGACCCCGGCCAGCCTGAAAGGCGGTAAAGACAATGGGCGAGAAGACGCTGACAATACCTTGAAAAGAATCCCCATCTCTTTCTCGCTGGTGCCTGCCAGCCGCGCCACCGCGGCCCGGATTTCCTCCTGCCCCGCCTCGTCCATTCCACTGCCGAGAGTGCCGGCGCGTTCGAGGAGACCAAGGGCGAGCAGACATTCACCCTGGGGCGCGGCGGCAGAGACTGCGAGCCCTGCATGTCGAAACGGCGCCGCGATCCGCGCGAAATCGACATGGCTGGTGAGGTCCGCTTCGCCCGGCCGGTCGAGCGGATCTGCGAAGGCATGGCCGTGGATCGCCTGTAGCGTGTCTCCGAAGCCGGTCGCGGCATGGCCGTAGTCGATGAACAGCCCGGCACCGCCGTCCTCGGCCAGGCGCTGGGCGATGGCCGCCGCCAGGGTCTCGCGCGCCGGCGACACTTCGAGGACCGCGCCGGCCATCGGCGGGTGCGGCAAAGTCGCGGCGATCTTGCCAGGCGTTTCCGGCCTTGCCTGGCACAGCACGAACTCGAACCGCCCGCTATCGGCGACCGAGACGCAGCGCTCGCGCCAGCTCTCGCCGTCGAAGACGAATTGGCGGATGGCGAGTGCGTCGAAGAGTTCGTTGGCGACGAGAAGCAGTGGCTCCCGTTCCAGATCCGCGATCCGTCTGACCCTGCGGATCGGCAGATCGAACCGGTCGAGCGTCGTCATCTGCTCGGCGGCGAGCCGGTCGCTGGTTTCCACCAATCGGACCTTGGCGGCCTTGAGGCAGTCCGGGGCGACCGACCGCAACGTCCGCAGGATGTCGGCCATCAGCGTACCGCGTCCCGGCCCGATCTCAGCGAGCAGGAACGGCGAGGGGGAGCCATGTTCGCGCCAGGCCGCGGCGATCCAGGCGCCGATCAGTTCGCCGAACATCTGGCTGATCTCCGGCGCGGTGATGAAATCGCCGGTCCGGCCGAACGGCTCGCGCGCCGCGTAATAGCCATGCTCGCGGTCGAACAGCGCCAGGTTCCAATAGCGATCGAGGCCGATCGCCCCCTCGATGCGGATCAACTCCGCGATCTTGCGGGCGAGCGGGTTCAAGATTGTGCGGCGCCGGTTCCCGCGTCCTCCACGGGGCGCGGCTCGTAGGCGCGCGGCTTGGCGGTTGCCATGCCCCAGATGCCGATGAGCAGCATCGGAATCGACAGCACCATGCCCATCGTGAGCCAGCCGCCGTACAGATAGCCGAGCTGCACGTCGGGCATGCGGAACAGCTCCACGAAGATGCGGGCGCAGCCATAGCCGAACAGGAACAGCCCCCCTACGAAGCGGGGACGGCCGAGCATCTTGAAGTGATGGGTGGCAATCCTGAGGATCAGCCACAACACGATGCCCTCGAGTGCCGCCTCGTAGAGTTGGCTCGGGTGCCGGGGCAGCGCATCGGGCGCGTCGGGGAACACCATCGCCCAGGAGACGCTCGTCGGCGCGCCCCACAGCTCGCCATTGATGAAGTTGGCAATGCGTCCGAAGAATAGCCCAAACGGCACCGATGCGGCGACCACGTCGATGAGGCTCCATACCGGCACCTTATAGACCCGGCAGAAGATCAGCATGGCGACGAAGACCCCGATGAGGCCGCCGTGGAAGGCCATGCCACCCTCCCAGACCTTGAAGATGGCCAGCGGTTCGGCGGCGTATCGTTCGAAATCGTAGAAGAACACGGAGCCCAATCGCCCGCCGATGACGATGCCGAGGGTGAGGTACAGGATCAAATCGTCGATATGGGTCTTGGTAATCGGCGAGACGCCGTTCGGCCAGAGCTTGGTGTTGCCGACGAGATAGCGCCCGTAAAGCCAGCCGCAGAGAATGCCGGCGACATAGGACAGGCCGTACCAGCGCAACTGGACCAGTCCGAGATCGAGAAAGACCGGGTCGATCTGCGGATAGGTCAGGACGCCGAGAGTGGGAAGGGTGAGCATCGAACCGCCGTTACAAGATTGCCGGCGCATAACGCCGCTTGGAATGCGGCGGGACATAGACCTTGTCCCTACTGGAGGGTCAAGGGCGCCGCTGGATGATTACAGCATCGCGTGAAGCTTTGATTTGCGTCAATGCCGCGGCAGGCCACAAAGCCGATAACGTCACCATCGCCTATGTCGCCAATCGCGGTCTCGGACGAACCTCAGACTCGGTTTCGCGCGCGACAGCGCCCGGCGACGAAGCTCAATGCCGGCCGTGCCGGCGATCAAAAGGAGACCCACGATGTTCAAGTCGATATTGGCGTTGACGACATCCGCGTTGATCCTGGCCGGCAGCGCCACGGCCGCCAGCAGCCAGCAGAACCAGGGAGCCGCCGGACAGCAGGATCGGGCAGGCAAGATGATGCAGCAGCAGGACGACGACATGATGCGTCCGGGCGGGCAGCGGGCGGAACGCGCGGACGACGACGACAGCAAGATGCGGCCGGGGCGGCAGCGCTCCGAGCGCGACGACGAGCGGTGGGGCATGCCGGGCGGTATGATGGGTCCCCGCATGGGCGGCGCTCATATGATGCGGATGATGATGATCCTGCTCGATACCGACGGTGATGGCGCTTTGTCACTCGATGAGGTCCAGGCCGTGCATGCGCGGTTCTTCAAGGCGGTCGACGCCGACGCGAATGGCAAGGTCACAATCGAGGAAATGCAGGCCTTCATGTCGCCCATGGGCGGCAGGACGGGACGTCAGTAGGCTTGTCAGTATTACGGGATGCCGGGCGCCACTGGTTGCGCCCGGCATCCTGCATGGTTTTGAGTGTACCGCTCCGTCGTGGCGTTCAGCCGCGCGTTGCCCCGGCTTGCTCGCGGAAGAACCGCAGCATTTCGCGGCTGGCGTCGGGGCCTTTCGGCTCTGTATAGGTACCGGCGGGACTGCCGCCGGACCATGCGTGCCCAGCGCCATGCAGGACCCAATGTTCCAGCGTCGCCCCTCGCTCTTCGTCGGCGTGGATCGTATGGGTATAGCGTATCCCGCCGGGGGCTTCGCCCTGACGAATCTCGGTCTGGACGCCGGCGGCGGCCTTCGCCTGTTCAATCACATGCTCGCCATTGACCGGATGGACGGTCGTGTCGCTGTCGCCATGAAAGACGATGGTCGGGACGAAGCCACCGGACGGCGACGTCTGGGAGTTGGGGGCAGCGCCGTTGCGCATGGCGGCGAAGGCGGACCCCATGTCGCGCGCGGCCCCGCGGGCGAGGCCCGAATGCACGCCGACGGCGGTGAACAGCTCGGGATAGGTCGCCCCCATGATCGCCGCCGCGGCGCCACCAGCGGACAGGCCGGCGACGTAGACGCATTCCGACTCGACGGAAAATTCGTCGATGATCTGTCGGGTGATGCCGGCGATCAGCGACGGCTCGCCGCGATCGCGCTCCTGATCGCCCGCATTGAACCAGTTCCAGCATTTGGAGGTGTTGGCCGAGCGGGATTGGGCGGGATAGGCCACCAGGAAGGTCTGCTCCTCGGCCAGCTCGTTCATCCGCGTCCCGGAGGCAAAATCGTCGGGCGACTGGGTACAGCCGTGCAGCATGACGACGAGTGGCACGGCCTGCCCATTATATCCGCTCGGAACATAGATCTTGTAGTCGCGGCTTCCCGCGGCGTTGGCGTAGGTGCGGGCGGAAAATCGCGCACCCTCGGGCAAGGGACCTGTGTCGGGAGCGACCGGCGAACCGCCGAGACCCTCGAACCCTTGCGTCCCGATCCGGTCGAGAAATCCACGCAGTACCTGCGGGATCGCGGATTTTTTCGGCTCGATCCGCGGGTCTCTGTCCGGGAAAGGTGATGCGGTCCGGGTCTTTGAAGCCACGGCGGGCGGGGTGATGTCGATGACGGAAGCTGGGTCACCTGCAGGCCGGCGATCCTTGTCGTGCTGGGCGTCGAAACCCGCGGCCGACGAGGCCTCGTCCGAACTCAACCCTTGCAGAAGGACCATCGCTTCTTGGAGTTGCCCGTTTCGGGTCAGACGGGTCGCCTCCATCATGGTGGCCTTGGAAAGTGGTTTCATGGAATGAAATCCTGTGGGGAGGAGCGCGCAGCCCGGTGCCCCCGGTTTGGGAGAAGAACGCGAGCGCGGTGAATGCAAAGGAGGAATGCTGCATTGCAGCATTTGGTTCCCGATGACGGCGACGAACACCGATCCCCTTAGCGTCTCGCCCGAAACGCCACCCGTCATTTCCAGTCGGATGCCGCCCTCCAGCGCCCAGCAGGGGCCAATGGAGGGCGGCGGTTCGGATTATTTCAGGAGCTTCAACAGCTCTTTCGCTGCGTCTTCGGACGAGGCCGGGTTCTGGCCGGTCACCAGCTTGCCGTCGACGACGACGTAGGAACCCCAGTCGGCGCCCTTTTCGTAAAGGCCGCCATTCGCCTTGAGCATATCCTCGACCAGGAAGGGCACAACGTCCGTGAGCCCGACAGCTTCTTCCTCGGTATTGGTGAAGCCCGCCACGCGGCGGCCGGAGACCAGCGGCTTGCCGTCTATCCCGGTGGTGTGGCGAAAGATCGCCGGGGCATGACAGACGGCGCCGACCGGGCGGTCGCTAGCGGCGAACGCCTCGATCAGGCGCTTGCTGTCGGCGCTCTCGGCGAGATCCCAGAGCGGGCCGTGGCCACCTGGATAGAAGACCGCGTCAAACTCCGCCGCGTCGATGTCGGCGAGCTTCACGGTCGACGCCAGCGCCTTCTGTGCGGCGTCGTCCTTCTTGAAGCGTTCCGTCGCTTCGGTCTGGGCATCGGGGGCATCGCTCTTCGGGTCGAGCGGCGGCTGGCCGCCCTTCGGTGAAGCAAGTGTGATCTTCGCGCCGGCGTCGCGCAGCACGTAATAGGGCGCGGCGAACTCCTCCAGCCAGAATCCGGTCTTCTCGCCGGTGTCGCCGAGGGTGTCGTGGGAGGTGAGGACCATCAGAATGTTCATGTGCTTATCCTTGAGACTGATTATTTCGTGTTGCCGACGCGGATCACCCGCTTGCCGAAATTCTCGCCCTTGAGCAGGCCGAAGAGGGCCTGCGGGGCGTTTTCAAGACCGTCGATGATCTCTTCGCGGTAGTGGATCTTCCCCGCCTCGATCCACGCACTCATCGCTTTGGCGAATTCGGGATAGAGGTGGACGAAGTCGTTGAAGATGATGAAGCCGCGCACGGTCAGCTGCTTGCGCAGGATCTGACCCATCAGCCAGTTCATCCGGTCCGGCCCGTCGGGCAGGCTGGTCGCGTTGTACTGCGAGACCAGGCCGCAGACCGGGATGCGGGCGCCGATATTGAGCAGGGGCACGACCGCGTCGAGGACCTTGCCGCCGACATTCTCGAAATAGATGTCGATGCCGTCAGGCGTCGCGGCTTTCAGCTGTTCGGCGAAATCCCCGGATTTGTGATCGATGCAGGCATCGAAGCCGAGCGTGTCGACGGCGTAGGCACACTTTTCAGCACCGCCCGCAATCCCGACGACGCGGCAGCCCATGAGCTTGCCGATCTGGCCGACCGTAGCGCCCACAGGGCCGGTTGCCGCGGCGACGACGAGGGTCTCGCCTTCTTTCGGCGCGCCGATCTGGGTGAGCCCCGCCCAGGCGGTGAAGCCGGGCATGCCCATGATGCCGAGCGCCCAAGACGGATGCTCGGGATCGCGACCCAGCGCCGTTACGCCTTCGCCGTCTGACAGCGCGTAGTCCTGCCAGCCGTTGAAGCTGAGCACCCAGTCGCCCGTGTCGAAACCCTTCAGCTTGGATTCGACAACCTTTGACACCGTGCCGCCGACCATGACCTCGCCGACCGCGACCGGCGGGGCATAGGAGGGCGCGTCACTCATGCGGCCGCGCATATAGGGATCGAGCGACAGGAACTCGGTGCGCAACAGCATCTGGCCATCCGCGGGAGCGGGGATGGCCATGCTTTCGAGCTTGAGCGTGCTGTCGGTCGGCTCGCCCTTGGGGCGTTCGGCGAGAACGATACGGCGGTTGGCGTTGTCGGTTTGGGGCATGATCAACTTTCGATTGGAATGTAAGGGAGGGCGCGCGGTTGTTCGTCCGGCGCGAGACAATTTCAGGGCCGACGGATCAGCCTCTCGGTCGCCGCCATGGCGACATCGAAAGGAGAGCCGTCCCGTGCCAGACTGGCCATGAGGCTCGCACCGAGCCAGATCTGGTAAAGGGTCGTGGCGAGGGCTTCCGGATCATCGGTCGGACCGATCGACCCGTCGCTGACGCCTTGGCGTAGAACCGAGGCCAATTTGGCGACGATCGCACCGACCCCGTCCTGCAGGATCGCGCTCATGCCGGGCGACAGGTCGGCGACCTCGGCGGACAGCTTGACCACAAGGCACCGATCCTCCGACCGGGAGCTGCATTGTTTCAGCCGCCAGTCGGAAAAATAGCCCAGCAGGCGATCCTTCGCCGACAGAGCAGTGTTGTCGAGTGTCTGGGTGAGATCGGCCTTGTAGCCTTTCACGAAGCTTTCGAGCAACGCGCAGCCATACGCCTCCTTGGAGGGGAAGTAATGGTAGAATGACCCCTTCGGCACCGCGGCCGCCTTCAGAAGTTCCTGAAGCCCCACGGCCGTGAATCCCCGCTGGGCGGCGAGCCCTCTTCCAACGGTCAGAAGATGCGTTCGGGTATCGGTCATGGCCGACATATTGGGTCGATTAGACCGGTCGTCTAGTGGGGAGGGCCGAAAAAGCTCGACGAGAGCATCGGCGAAAAAGAAAGAAGGAGCCGGGCCGCTGGGAATAAGGAAACCCGCGACCCGGACGGGTCTACAGCGCCGAGAGCAGATCCCGCGTCGGCCAGCCGTCGGCCGGCAGGCCTAACCGCTGCTGCTCGCGGCGCACGGCAGAGCGGGTGTTTTCGCCGAGGATGCCATCGACGCCGCCGACATCATGGCCGAGCTCGACGAGTCGCTGCTGCAGTCGCTTGGTCTGATCGAGGTCGAGGCCCGGCTGCGGATTGCCCATGTCGATCGGCGGGACACCGGCGAGGCGCGTCGAGAAATACGCCGCGGTCAGGGAGTAGACCAGCGACTTGTTCCATTTCAGATAGATGTCGAAGTTCGGATAGGCGAGAAAGGCCGGGCCGCCGCGCCCCATCGGCAGGATCAGGGCCGCTGGCAGCTCGTCGGTGGGGAGCGGCGAACCGTCGGCCCTGGCGACGCCGAGCGCGGCGAAGCTGGAGCGCGGCTCCTTGTTGACGAGGGCGGCGCGATCCCAGGGGAAATCCGCCGGCACTCGCACGGCTTCCAGCCACGGCTCGCCGCCGCGCCAGCCGAGCGACTGGATGTATTTGCCGGTGGTGACGAGGACGTCCGCGGCATCCTTGCGCAGATCGACGCGGCCATTGCCGTCGCCGTCGGTGCCGAAGGCGATATATTCCTCCGGCAGAAGCTGGGTCTGGCCGATCTCGCCGGCCCAGGCGCCCTTCATCTCCGACGGGGTGAGGTAGCCGCGATCGACGATCTCGATCGCGCCGATGAGATGCGGGCGGAACAACTCTGGCCGCCGGCAATCATGGGCGAGCGTCGCCAGCGCCGCCAACGTGTCGAAATTGCCGAGCACAGCGCCGTAGTCGGTCTCCAACCCCCAGAAGGCGGCGATCACCGAACCGGGAACGCCCGTCTCTGCCTCCACCTGGGCAAGGAGGCCGGCGTATTTTTGAAGGTTCGCCTTGCCCTGGGTCAGCCGGTGACCATTGACCATGCGAGTGGCGAATTGCTGCCAATCCTGGGCGAAGACGCCCTGCGCCCGGTCGGCGGCGAGCACCTTCTGGTCGATTCGCATGCCGGCGAGCGCCGTATCGACGGCAGCCGGAGACAGGCCCTTTGCGAGTGCTTCGGCCCGGACCCCGTCGAGGAACTGCGAAAAGTCGCCGCCGCATTGTTGCGCCGCCGCGAGACTGGTGCCGGAGAGGAGCAATGTCAGGGTCAGGGCAAGACGGCGGGCTCGAAGCATCGCGGGGATCCTTTTCTCTGAAGACGGTGAGGGCGCACGCCGCTTAGCCACGCAAGATGGCGGATTGAAGAAATTCAGCGCGAGAGATTGGCTTCAAGCCACTTTTTCCAATCCTCGCGGGTACCGGCAAAGGCGTTGCGGTCGACCTCGCCCTTTATGCCCGGCACGGTGCCCTTCTCGGTGTATTGCCAGAACCGGAATCGGCGGTCCTCATAGACGTTGTCGGGGTGGTCCCGCACTGCTCGCACCCAGACCTCATGGCGCGGGAAGGCGCCGACCAGCCGGTCGCGATGCACGTCGATCGGGATGTAGAGCAGCGGGCGCTGCCCATAATGGCGTTCGAGGGCATCGGCCATTGCCGTTACCTCGCGGACCAGCTCCTCGCGGGGCGGGCGCTTGGTGCAGGTCGGCGAGAAGGGCGTCCATTCGATGTCGATCACCGGCGGCAGCGCCAGGCGATCTTTTGGGACGGCGTTGATGAAGGCCCGTGCCTGCTCGATGCCTGGCCGGCAATGATACCAGAAATGATAAGCGCCGCGCGGTATGCCGACCGCCCGGGTTTTCCGCCAGTTTTCCGCAAACCGTTCGTCGACCCGGTCGCCGCCCTCGGTCGCCTTCAGCCAGGCAAAGGCGACACCGCTGTCGCGGGCCGCGTCCCAGTCGATCGCGCCTTGATATTTCGAGATGTCGATGCCGTGGACCGGGTATTGATAGGCCGACTCAGCGGCCATGCCAGTGAGGCCGAGCTCCTTGACGTCGAGGGCAGTGGAACGGCAGCCGCCGACCAGCAGCGCCGCCGCTATGCCGGCCAGGACAAGCGCCCGCCTGCCCAGACCGCGGCGCGCTCGGGTCGATGGGGCTGGGTGGGTTGGAAAAAAGGGCTTCATCGTCGGCTCGGCTCGGTTCGAGGGGGCCATCATGATGGCGGGTTGGGGCAAATCGCAAGTGGGGCCGGGGTAGGCTTTCGCGAGTCTGGCAGCGGACGCGGACGGCTGCCAAGCCGATCGGGGCGCTCCGGCGCAATCCAGGACGAAATTCGCGCAATCTCACTCCGATCAGATCAAAGTGAGCTTGACCGAAGCTTGCCGGCATCATTTACAGGGTCGCGAGCGATCCCGACCTTGATGGCGGCAGGGTGCGGTGCGGCATTTGCCTCGCCGGGAGCGATCGCCGATAATTGCGCATCGACAAAGGGCGGCGAGCCTCCGCAATGCAGATATTATCCAACCTCAATACCCTGCTCCAGGCAATCCCGGCCGGTGGCCGAGCCAGTCTCGAGGCGATTCTGGAAAGCATCCGGGCGTTGTTCGGCGGCGACCGGGAGACCCGCCGTCGGGTCGCCTTCGGCGTCGCGGTGATCGCCCTGTCCGCCAAGATGGCGAAAGCCGACGGCATCGTCTCCCAGCAGGAAATCACCGCGTTCCGGCAGATTCTGGAGATTCCGCCCGAGGAAATGCGCAATGTCTTTCGCCTCTATGACATTGCCAAGGAGGACATTGCCGGCTTCGAGATCTATGCCGCGCGTCTGCGGGCTTTGTGCCGTGACGAGGACGGGGATTGCCAGTTGCTGGCGGATGTCCTCGACGGCCTGTTCCACATCGCCAAGGCGGATGGCCTGGTGCATGAGCGCGAACTGGCGTTTCTCGCCGAGATCGGCCGGATCTTCGGCCTGACTGAGCAGGAATTCGCCCGGATCAAGAACCGCCATATCCTGGGTGCCGAGAACCCCTATGCGGTGCTCGGGCTCGATCCGGACGCGCCCCCGGCGGAGACCCGCGCGCGTTATCTGTCGCTGGTGCGCGAGAACCATCCCGACCGGCTGTCCGCCCGCGGCGTACCGGACGAGTTCATGTTCATCGCAACGGAACGGATGAAGGCGATCAACGCCGCCTATCACTCCATCTCCGGAAAGACCGCGGCTTGAAACCCGACGCCGCGCGCATCGACGAGGTCCGGCCGTCGCCCAACCACACCGAACGCCGGTTGTCGGGTGGCCCGGACATGCTGATCCTCCACTATACCGGGATGGGCACGGGCGAGGGGGCGGTGCGTTGGCTGTGCGATCCGCAAAGCGGGGTGTCCTGCCACTATCTCGTGCATGAGGACGGCCGCGTCGTCCAGATGGTGCCCGAGGAGCAACGCGCATGGCACGCCGGCGAAGGCAGTTGGCGGGGACGCGGCGACGTCAATTCCCGTTCGATCGGCATCGAGATCGTCAATGTCGGTCATGGCAACGGCTACCCGGATTTTCCCGCCGCGCAGATCGAAGCTGTCATCGAATTAGGCAGGGAATGTGTCGGCCGCTGGCCGATTCCGCCTGAATTCGTGCTGGCACACTCCGACATTGCGCCCGCACGAAAATCAGATCCTGGCGAAAAGTTCCCTTGGGATCAACTTTTTTTTGCGGGCATTGGACACTTCGTCATGCCGGCTCCGTTGCGCGGTGGCCGATTCTTCGGCCGGGGTGATCAGGGCGAGCCGGTCAGCGCTTATCAGTCGCTGCTGGCCGCCTATGGTTACGCGGTGCCGATCGACGGCGTGTTCGAGGATACGACCCATTTCGCGACGGTCGCCTTCCAGCGTCATTTTCGTCCCGAACGTGTCGACGGCGTCGCCGACGCGTCGACGATCGAGACCCTGCATCGGTTGCTGACGGCTTTGCCCCGCTCGCCCTTCGACCGGGATGCTGGGGCACCGAGCGTCGCCTGATCCAGGCCGCAATATTTCAATATGAAATGTTGCGTGACAGCGATGCCACATTCCCGATCATATTGCGCTGCACACCACGGCTCGCCGAAGCCGCGATGCATTTGTGGCGAGGGGTAAAAGCCGCCTGCACAAGGGGTTGGGCGGCCTTCGATCAATTTGGGGTATTCATGCACAGACTGACTGCCGCGGCGCTCGCCGCGACGATTTTCCTCGGCCAGACCACTGCCATCTTCGCTCATCAGACCGAGTCCGAACACGCCGAGACCGCCGGGGTTCAGGTGGCCTCGCTGGAGCGCCTTTCCGAGCGGCCCTATGCCGCGATCATCGCCAAACATGCCAAGGCCAATGGCGTGCCGATCGCTCTGGCGCATGCCGTGGTGAGTGTCGAAAGCCGCTACCGCGCCAAGGTGACCGGCGCCGCCGGCGAGGTCGGGCTGATGCAGATCAAGCCGGCGACGGCACGCGGCATGGGCTACAAGGGCAGCACGAAGGCGCTCTACAATCCCGATACCAACATCAAATGGGGCATGCGCTACCTGGCCGGCGCGGTGAAGCGCGGCGGCGGCACCACCTGCGGCACGATCCTCAAATACAATGCCGGCCATTACGCCAAGCGGATGAACCCGGTGTCCAAGCGCTATTGCTCGAAGGTCAAGGTGGAGATGGCGCGGGCGTAAGCCGCTTCGTCATCGCTTCGAATGGAAAACACCCGGCGTGGGGGCGCCGGGTGTTTTGCGTTTGAGGGGCGCTTGAAAATTGAACAGGGTGGCGTCGTCGCCAGCATTCCGGCAACGCCTTCTGTCTTTCCCATTGACTTCCGTTCCTCGCGCGGACACCTACGGCGTGCCAGTCGGCTGGGCGACCGCTCCCGTCATACGTCGAAAGACGGCGGGGGAGGAAAGTCCGGGCTCCACGGAGAAACGGTGCCGGATAACGTCCGGCGGGGGCGACCCCAGGGAAAGTGCCACAGAAAACAGACCGCCCCGCCTATAGTGCGGCTCGACCGGCGCAAGAGCCTCGGCAGCGGAGCCGCAGTATTGGCGGGGTAAGGGTGAAACGGTGGGGTAAGAGCCCACCGCGCTTCCGGCAACGGCAGCGGCACGGTAAACCCCACCGGGAGCAAGACCGAATAGGGACGACGCGGCGGTTCGCCTTCGGGTGATATCGCCAGCCCTTCTCCGGGCCGGTCGTCCGGGTGGGTTGCTCGAGGCGGTTCGCAAGGACCGTCCCAGAGGAATGGTCGCCAGGCGGCTTTTGCCGCCTACAGAACCCGGCTTACAGGCCGACTGGCTCTTTCTCTTCTACGTTCCTGGCGAATTGCAGCGCCGCTTCCGGCAGTCGCGACCGAACTGCCCCGGTTGAATTGTGGGACGTGCCCACACCGCGCGTGCATTTGTCTGCAATCCTTTGTTTTCGCTGCCTTCGTAAGGGCCTAGCCTCCACCCCGGAGGCCCATCGCACGACTGCGGTGTTGCCGTGGTGGCACTGCTTGGAATCTTGAAAATATCAATATTAATAGGACGTTAAGAGTGATTGTCTAAAAATTTGGCATGTCTTTCAACAGGCGCTGTGTCGGTCTATCCCATTGACGCCCAAGAGTGCCCATGCTATCCGGTAATCCATCATTAGGGGCTCGGTCAGCGCCCCATTTCGAACATCGCAGGTCGGGCCTCGGGCGAGCCGGGGCCGGGGAAGGGTGCCGTATGGCGCGCTTCGCCGGGGCGGAACTGTGTTGGTGGGGCGGCGGACGAGCGGGGGTTTTGATGGAATGCGAACCGGTCGCTTCAAAGCATTCGCGAACTGATGGACCGGTTTCTCTCCAACTGGGTGAACAATGTCGACGCCAAAGGGCGCGTGTCGGTGCCGGCCGCGTTTCGGCAGGTGATCGCGACGCGCGGCATTCGCGAGCTGTTTGCCATGCGCAGTCTCGGTCAGCCGGTGATGGATGTCGGCGGTCCCGATCTCTTGGAGCGTTTCGAGCGGCAGATGGATGCGACCAGCCCGTTCAGCGAAACGTTCCAAGATTTGTCGGTCTTCGCTTTCGGCGACGGGATGTATCTGAAATTCGACAGCGAGGGGCGGATCACCATGACCGACTTCGTTCGTTCGCATACGGGGATCACCGATCAGGTGGCCTTCGTGGGTGCCCGCGATTTCTTCCAGCTTTGGGAGCCGTCGCGGTTCGAGGCGTACCGGGCCGAAGCGAGGGCGCGTCTTTTGGCGGCGCGTGGTTCGGTCGGCACGTCAGCGGGATCACCGGAATGATGGCGGGCAACGGCGGGGGCGAGGATCCTGTCGTTGGCGGACCGGCTCGTCATGTTCCGGTGCTTCTCGACGAGGTTCTGGCGGCACTTGCCCCGCAGCCGGGCGAGACGATCGTCGACGGCACCTTCGGCGCGGGCGGCTATACGCGCGCCATTCTGGATCGCGGCGCCAGTGTCGTGGCCATCGACCGGGACCCTTCGGCGGTGGCGACCGGACGCAGGCTCGCCGAAGGTTACAGCGGACGGATGACGATGGTCGAGAGCCGCTTCGGCGACCTCGAGACGATCGTTGAAAATCATAGCGGCGCGGTCGATGGCATCGTGCTCGACGTCGGCGTTTCGTCGATGCAGATCGACGCAGCCGAGCGCGGCTTTTCCTTCCAGAAGGACGGTCCCCTCGATATGCGCATGGGCGCGTCCGGGCCGACCGCCGCCGACGTCGTCAACCGGCTGAAGCTGGGCGATCTGGCGCGTGTTCTCGGATTCCTGGGCGAAGAGAAGCAGGCGGGGCGCGTTGCGCGGGCGATCGAGGCGCGCAGGGCGGAAAAGCCGTTCACCCGGACCCTCGATCTTGCCGCGGTCATCGGTCGGGTAGTGGGGCGCTCGCCCAAGGACCGGATCGATCCCGCAACCCGCAGTTTTCAAGGGCTACGTATCTTCGTCAATGACGAACTGGGCGAGCTCGCTCGCGCATTGGTCGCGGCCGAGCGGGTGCTGAAGCCGGGCGGTCGTCTCGTTGTCGTGACCTTCCATTCGCTCGAGGATCGCATCGTCAAGCGCTTCCTGCGCGATCGCTCGTCGCCGCCGTCGGGATCGCGACACCTGCCGGACATCGCTCCCGCCACGCAGACTTTCGAGGCCCGCAACAAGGCGCTGGCCGCCTCCGATGCGGAAGCGGCGCGCAACCCGCGCGCCCGTTCGGCCAAGCTGCGCCACGGCGTGCGGACTGCCGAGGCGCCGCGCGGCGAGAACGACGCGCTCGCTTTCGCCGCCCTGCCATTGCTCGCCGACCTTCCTCAGACCGGAGACTGACAGCCATGTTGAAGACCCTCGACATCGTTCTCATCGCGGTCATGATTTCCGCCGCGGCCTGGACCTACAAGATCAAGCACGAGGCTGAACTGCTCGAGGCGGAGGTCGCCAAGGTCGAGCGCCGGATCGCGCTGGAGCGTGAGACCACCGCCCTGCTCGAGGCCGACTGGAGCCTGCTCGATCAGCCGAGCCGGCTCCAGCGCCTGGTCGACGCCTTCGCGTCGGATCTCAAGCTGCAGCCGATGCGGCCGGATCAGATCGTCGAGCCCGATCAATTGCCTGCCCGGCCGGTGAACTTCCTTCCCGATCAGACCAACACGCTCGGCGGCTATGCCGACAACTCGGAAACGGTGGTCCGGTGATGCGCATCGCAAATCCCTTCAAACGGGCCATGCCGACGGCACCGGTGCCAGCGGCTTCCGAGCTCGATGTCTTCGCTCGTCAGGGCCGCCGCCGCGTCGCCCCGACAAATCGCAGCCGCTTCACCATCGCCATTGGCCTCTTCGTGGCCGTTTATGGCGTCATCGGCGGACGTCTCGTCATGTGGGGTGTCGCGCCGGCCGAAACGGCTTCGTCTAGAGGCGCAAGCGACCTGATCATGGCCGCCCGGCCGGATCTCGTCGACCGCAACGGCGAAGTGCTCGCCACCGACATCAAGACCGCATCGCTGTTCGCCGAGCCTCGGCGCATCATCGATCCGGACGAGGCGAGCGAACTGTTGCTTTCGGTCCTGCCCGATCTCGATCCCAAATGGCTTTATCGCCGGTTGGCCAGCGAGGCTGGCTTCATCTGGCTACGACGCGAGCTGACGCCGGGCCAACAGCAGGCGATCCTCGACCTCGGCATTCCCGGCATCGGATTTCGCACCGAAAAACGCCGCTTCTATCCCGGCGGCAGCACGGCGGGCTTTATCGTCGGGACCGTCAATGTCGACAATCAGGGCATTGCCGGGATGGAGAAATACGTCGACGACGCGGGCTACCGCGCGTTGCAGAACACCGGCCTGGCCGTCGACACCGATTTGCAGCCGATGCGGCTGTCGATCGATCTGCGCGTCCAGCACATCGTGCGCGACGAGGTCGCGGCGGCCATGAAGCGCTACCGGGCGATCGCGGCCGGCGGCGTCGTTCTGGATGTCGAGACGGGCGAGGTCATCGCCATGACCTCGCTGCCCGACTACGACCCCAACGAGCCGAAGCAGGCGCTCGAAAAGGATCGCATGAACCGCATGTCGGCCGGCCTTTACGAAATGGGGTCGACCTTCAAAACCTTCACCACCGCGATGGCGCTCGACTCCGGCAAGGTGAAGATCACCGATTCCTTCGACGCGACGAAACCGATCCGTATCGGCGGCTTTACCATCACTGACTTCCACGGCAAGCGCCGCGTGCTGAGCGTTCCGGAAGTCTTCATCTATTCATCCAATATCGGCACGGCCAAGGAGGCTGAGGTCGTCGGCGTCGCGGCTCACCAGGAGTTCCTGACCCGGCTGGGCCTGCTCAGCAAGATGCGGACCGAACTCCCGGAAGTGGCGTCTCCGACCCAACCCAAGGAATGGAAGCAGATCAACTCGATCACGATTTCGTTCGGTCACGGCGTCTCGACGACGCCGCTCCAGACAGCGGTGGCCGCGGCCGCGCTGATGAACGGCGGCAAACTGATCCCGCCGACCTTCCTGCCCCGCACCCGCGAAGAGGCGGAGGCCGTTGCAACACGGGTGGTTTCCGAAAAAACCAGCGACCAGATGCGCTATCTCTTCCGCCTCAACGTCGCCGACCAACGCGGTTCCGGCAACCGAGCCGACGTGCCCGGCTACAAGGTCGGCGGCAAGACCGGCACGGCCAACAAGGTGGTCAACGGCCGCTACTCCGACACCAAGAAATTCAACGCCTTCCTGTCGGCCTTTCCGATCGACAAGCCACGCTACGTCGTTCTCGTCGTCGTCGACGAGCCGAAGGCGGAGGAAGGTCAAGTTTACGCCACGGCCGGCATGAACGCGGCGCCGACGGTCGCCAACATCATTCGCCGTTCGGCGACGCTGTTGAAGGTCCGTCCGGATTTCGGCGAGGACGGAAAGTCGCTGCTCGTCTCCTATTAGCAACTGTGAACGTCCAAACCGACCTTCACCAAGCGGCCCGCAAGTTATAGAAGTCCGACGAGTCGGCGAGGGATGCGCCGGCCATTCGGTACAGCGCGGATATTGGTGAATGAAGCTATCCCAACTCGCAGACGGCCTGGCCATGACCGGCGGTGCAGACGATCCGGAGATCGCCGGACTGTCGGCTGATTCCCGCAGCGTCGGCGACGGATTTCTGTTCGCGGCTTTGTCGGGAACCCGGGCCGATGGCGCGCGATTCGTCGCCGCGGCCGAGGCGAGCGGCGCGGTCGCCATTCTCGCGGCGAACGACGCGGCGATCGAATCACGCCTGCCTATCCTGCGTGCTGACGATCCGCGTCACGCCATCGCCGTCATGGCCGCCAGGTACTATGGCGCGCAGCCCGAGCAGGTCGTCGCCGTCACCGGCACGGCCGGCAAGACCTCGATCACCACCTTCGTCCGCCAGATCTGGGCCAGCCAGGGGATCGCCGCCGCTTCGATCGGCACGACCGGCGTCGTTTCGCCGAGCCGCGACGAATACGGCACGCTGACGACGCCCGATCCGGTCGCGCTTGCGAAGCTGATGGCCGACCTGGCGGCCGAAGGCGTTACCCACGCAGCGATGGAAGCGTCGAGCCACGGCCTCGATCAGCGCCGACTCGACGGTGTTCGGCTCGCGGCGGCGGGGTTCAGCAATCTCGGCCATGACCATCTGGACTATCACCCCGACGCCGAGTCCTACTTCGGCGCCAAGATGCGGCTGTTTACGACCCTCCTGCCGAAGGGGGCTCCGGCAGTGATCTTCGCCGACGACCGCTGGTCAGGCCGGGCGATCGAGGTCGCAACAGGTGTCGGCGCGAACGTGTTGACCGTCGGGCGAAACGGCGGCTTTCTCACATTGAAAAGGCTCGAGCACCAGCGGCATTGCCAGGTCGCGGAAATCGAGGCCGAGGGTCGTATCCATCGCATCGTCCTGCCGCTGGCGGGCGAGTTCCAGATGTCCAACGCCTTGGTGGCCGCCGGGCTTGCAATCGCCACCGGCGTTGCGACCGGTGCCGCGCTGGCCGCGTTGGAGACCTTGAAAGGCGCGTCCGGCCGGCTGGATCTGGCCGGCACGACGGCTGAGGGGGCTCCGGTCTTCGTCGATTACGCGCACAAGCCGGATGCGCTCGAGAACGTGCTGGCGTCGGTGCGCCCTTTCACCACCGGCCGTGTCGTCGCGGTCATCGGCTGTGGCGGCGACCGCGATCGGGCCAAGCGCCCGATGATGGGCGAAATCGCCGCTCGACTGGCCGATGTGGTCATCGTCACCGACGACAATCCGCGCTCGGAAGACGCGGCGGCGATCCGGGCCGCGATCATGGCGGCGGCCCCTGGCGCGACCGAAATCGCCGATCGCCGCGCGGCCATTCGCGAGGCGGTCCGGCAGGCGCATTCCGGCGACACGGTCGTGGTCGCCGGCAAAGGGCACGAGGTCGGCCAGACCGTCGGCGACGTCACCCACCATTTCAGCGACCATGAAGAGGTTCGCGCGGCGATCTCGGAGGCGGGCCGATGAGCGAAGCGCTTTGGGAGACATCCGCCTTGATCGCGGCAATGAACGCGCGACCGGTCGGCGACCTGCCAGCCTCGATCTCCGGCATTTCCATCGATACCCGGACGCTCGGTGAGGGCGAGGCCTTCTTCGCCATCCAGGGTGAGCGGTTCGACGGTCATGACTTTCTGACAGCGGCGACGAAAGCCGGCGCTGCTCTGCATGTGGTCGCAGAGCACAAATTGCCGGCGCTGGGCAGCGTTCAGTCACCGTTGCTGGTCGTCGACGACGTATTGCATGCCCTGTCGCGCCTGGGCGAAGCCGCCCGTGCCCGCTCGAGCGCGAAGATCATCGCGGTGACCGGCAGCGTCGGCAAGACGACCACCAAGGATGCGCTGCGCCACGGCCTTTCGGCGGTCGGCCGCGTCCATGCGAGCGCGGCTTCGTTCAACAATCACTGGGGCGTGCCGCTGAGCCTGGCCCGGATGCCGGCCGACAGTCGCTTCGCGATCTTCGAGATCGGCATGAACCATGCGGGCGAAATCCGTCCGCTGGTCAAGCTGGTGCGGCCGCATCTGGCGATCATCACGCTGATCGCCCCCGCTCATCTCGGCCACTTCCGCGACCTCGAGGAGATCGCCGAGGCGAAGGCCGAGATCTTCGAAGGGCTCGTCACGGGCGGCACCGCGATCCTCAATGCCGATGATCCCCATTGTGGACCGCTGGCGACCATGGCCCGCAAGGCGGGCGTAACCGCGATCGCGACCTTCGGCGAGGCGAGCGGCGCCGATTTCGCGTTGGCCCGCTTCGAAACGACGGCTGAGGGCGCGGCGATCGAGGCGGTCATCGGTGGCGAACCGGTCCGGCTGCATCTGACCTCCAGCGGCCGGCACATGGCACAGAATATCCTCGCCGTGCTCGGCGCGGCCAAGCTTGCCGGTGCGGATGTCCAGACGGTGGCGGCGGCGCTGTCGAGCTGGCACACGGTCAAGGGACGCGGCGCGCGCTCGCAGCTGCCGATGCCGGGCGGCGGTTCGATCGAACTCATCGACGACAGCTACAACGCCAACCCGGCCTCGATGCGAGCCGCGCTCGACGTCTTGAAGGCTGCGGCGGTCGGGGAGGGTGGTCGCCGCATCGCTGTTCTTGGCGACATGCTGGAACTGGGCGAGCACGCGCCGGCGCAGCACGCCGATCTCGCCGCGCCGATCGCCGAGGCGGGCGTTGATCGGGCCTTTCTCGCCGGGGATGAGATGAAGGCGCTCGACGACGTGCTGGAAGGTCGGGTCGACCGCGAATGGCATGACAGCGTCGACGAACTCCTTAAGAGCCTGTTGACGATGATCCGCGCTGGCGACGTCGTTATGGTAAAGGCCTCGAAAAGCATCGGCTTCACCGCCTTGGTGGATAGGATGCTGACGACCTATCCGCCGCAGACATCCACCGGCGCGGCGCCGGTCCCTGACAAGATCGACCCGGCTGGAGCTGCCCGATGATCGCTTATCTCGGCCAGTTCGGCGCCGACTTTCCACTCTTCAATGTCTTTCGCTACATCACATTCCGAACCGGTGCGTCGATGATCACCGGCTTCATCGTTGTGTTTCTGTTCGGCCCGGCGATCATCGCCAATTTGCGCATTCGGCAGGGCAAAGGCCAGCCGATCCGCGCCGACGGCCCGCAGACCCATTTCAAGAAGGCCGGCACGCCAACTATGGGCGGGCTGATGATTCTTTCGGGTTTTCTTGTCTCAGCGATGCTGTGGGCTGATCTGAGCAACCTCTACGTCTGGACGGTGCTGCTGGTCACGGTCGGCTTCGGGGCGATCGGGTTTTACGACGACTATCTGAAAGTGACGAGGCAGAACGACAAGGGTTTTTCCGGCAAGTCTCGCCTGGCTCTGGAATTCCTGATCGCGATCTCGGCGTCGGTCCTGATCGTCTATGCGGGAACCGGCAGTTTCGCCACGTCGCTGGCTTTCCCCTTCGTGAAATCCTTTCTACTGGATCTCGGCTGGTTCTATGTCGGCTTCGCGGCCTTCGTCGTGGTCGGATCCGCCAACGCGGTGAACTTGACCGACGGGCTGGACGGACTGGCGATCGTGCCGATCATGATCGCGGCCGCCGCCTTCGGCCTCATCGCCTATATCGCCGGCAATGTGAACTTCTCCAATTATCTGCAGATCCACTATGTCGTAGGCACCGGCGAACTGGCGCCGCTCTGCGGCGCGGTCATCGGGGCCGGACTTGGCTTCCTGTGGTTCAACGCGCCGCCGGCGGCGATCTTCATGGGGGACACCGGCTCGCTCGCCCTCGGCGGGATGACCGGCACGATCGCCGTCGCGACCAAGCATGAACTGGTGCTGGCGATCATCGGCGGCCTGTTCGTCATCGAGGCGCTGTCGGTGATCATCCAGGTCGCCTCGTTCAAACTGACCGGCAAGCGGGTTTTCCTGATGGCGCCGATCCACCATCATTTCGAAAAGCTCGGCTGGACCGAAAGCCAGGTCGTCGTGCGCTTCTGGATCATCGCCTTCATGTTGGCCTTCGTTGGCCTGTCGACACTGAAACTGCGGTGAGGCGATGATCCCGGCGCGTTCCTTTTCCGGACAATCGGTCGCCCTGTTTGGGCTCGGCAGCTCCGGCCGCGCGACGGCACGCGCGTTGATCGAGGGCGGCGCCAACGTTGTCGCCTTCGACGACAATCCGGCGAGCGTCGAAGCCGCGCGCGCCGAGGGAATCCCGACGGGAGATCTGCGTGACGCCGACTGGTCGCGCTTTGCCGCCTTCGTCCTGTCGCCCGGTGTGCCGCTCACTCATCCCAAGCCTCACTGGACCGTGGAGCTTGCCCGCGCCGCCGGCGTCGAGATGATCGGCGACATCGAGCTGTTCAGCCGCGAGCGCCGCGCGATCGCGCCGACATCGCCCTTCATCGCGATCACCGGCACCAACGGCAAGTCGACGACCACCGCATTGATTGCCCATTGCCTGCGCTGGAGCGGGCGGGACACGCAGTTCGGCGGCAATATCGGCGTCGCCGTGATGACGCTCGAACCGCCGGCGCCCGAGCGACACTACGTCGTCGAGTGCTCGTCTTATCAGATCGATCTGGCGCCGACGCTGGAGCCCTCGGTGGGCATCCTGCTCAACCTGACGCCCGACCATCTCGACCGGCATGGATCGATGGGCAATTACGCCGCGATCAAGGCCCGTCTCGTCGCCGGTTCCGGTCTGGCCGTCGTTGGCGTCGATGACGCGCCGTGCAGGCAGATCGCCGACGAACTGGAATCCGATGGCAGGACCGTCGTGCGGATTTCGCAAGGGGAATTCCAAAGCCCCGGGGTCGACTTCGACGGTCGGGTTCTCCGGCGCCGCATAGCGGGAACCGAGGAGGCCTTCTTCGACCTTTCCGCGATCGGCTCCCTGCGCGGCCGTCACAATGCCCAGAACGCCGCCGCAGCGGTTGCCGCCCTGACCGCTGTTGGATTGTCGGACGCGGAAATTCGCGCGGGTCTGGAAAGTTTCCCAGGGCTGGCGCACCGCATGGAGGAGGTCGGGCGTCGCGGCCGGGTTCTCTTCGTCAATGATTCCAAGGCCACCAATGCCGAAGCCGTCGCGCCGGCGCTCGCGGCCTTCCCGCGCATCCACTGGATCGCCGGGGGACTGGCGAAGGACGGCGGTATCGCGGCGCTGGCGCCGTTTTTTCCACGGATCGCCAAGGCCTATTTGATCGGCGAGGCGGCGCCCGCCTTCGCCGCGACTCTTGGTAAACGAATTCCTTACGAAATCTCCGGTACGCTTGCCATCGCGGTCGAACACGCGGCGGCCGACGCCGAGGCGAGCGAAGGTGCGTCCGGGCAGGAGAGCGTCATACTCCTGTCCCCGGCCTGCGCCAGTTTCGACCAGTTTCGCAATTTCGAAGTGCGGGGCGATGCGTTCCGCGAGGCAGTGGGCGCGCTCGTGGGCATCGAGATGGCGCACAAGGGGGAATCATGACGAGCCGGGTCAAACGAGGCGTGATCAGCGAGTGGTGGTGGGGCGTCGATCGATGGTTTTTGGCGGCCTTCCTGATACTTCTGGTCGGCGGCCTGGTGTTTTCCTTCGCCGCCAGCCCCCCGGTCGCCGAGCGCATCGGCGTCGAACCCTTCCACTTCGTCAAGCGCCATGCCGCCTTCCTCATCCCAACGGCTTTGGTCATGTTCGGTTGTTCGCTGCTAAGCTCGCGTGGTGTGCGCCGCGCCTCGTTGCTGATTTTGGCGGCGTCGCTCATGCTGATGGTGCTGGCGCTGTTCGTCGGCATGGAGATCAAGGGCTCGCGCCGCTGGATCGATTTCGGTCCGCTCAACATCCAGCCGTCGGAATTCATGAAGCCGGCCTTTGTGGTGATCTGCGCCTGGCTGTTCGCTGAGAAGCAACGCCGCCCCGAGATTCCGGGAAATCTGTTCGCGCTGATCCTGCTTCTCGTGGTCGTCGCGCTGCTCGTGGCGCAGCCCGACCTCGGCCAGACCATACTCGCGACGGCCGCCTGGGGCGGCTTGTTCTTCATGGCCGGCATGCCATGGTTGTGGATCGCGCTGCTTGGGGGCGTCGCCCTCGGTGGCTCTTTTCTCGCCTATGTCGCGTTTCCCCACGTTGCCAGCCGCATCGACCGGTTTATGACCGGCGAGGGCGACACCTTCCAGACCGACACCGCGCGCGAGGCGATCATGCGCGGCGGCTGGTTTGGCCAGGGTCCGGGCGAGGGCACGGTCAAACGCATGCTTCCCGATAGCCACACCGATTTCGCCTTTGCGGTTCTTGCCGAGGAATTCGGCATTATCGCCTGCATGCTGGTGGCCTCGATTTTCGCCTTTATCGTGATCCGAGGCCTATCCTCGGCGCTTGCCCAGCGCGACATCTTCGATCGGCTGGCGATTTCCGGCCTGGTGCTGCTCATTGGCTTGCAATCGATCATCAACATGGCGGTGAATCTGCAATTGATGCCGGCGAAGGGCATGACGCTGCCGTTCATTTCCTATGGTGGCTCGTCGATGCTGGCGATCGCCATCTCGGCGGGGTTCATCCTTGCGCTGACGCGTCGTCGGCCGGAGAACCGCTCGCATACCGACCGGCTGATGGAGCGGACCTTCCAGTTGCACGCCGCGTGAGACGGCAGTAGACCGGCAACGCGGCTGAGACGAAGGCGTTCGGGTTTCTTTCATCATGTCTGGAACGGGCGGTGCGATCTTGCATTGTGCCAGCGAATTGCCGACGCGGCCGTTGGCCTAAGAGGGCCTTAGGAGGGACACGCCGGCAGATCAGATCCGAAAGGCGACCTTTTTCCGCAATGACAACGATCCTTCTCTCCGCTGGCGGCACCGGCGGCCATCTCTTTCCGGCCGAAGCCCTGGCGCATGAGCTCGTTGCGCGCGGCTTCGAGGTTCATCTCGTCACCGACGATCGTGCCGGCCGTTTCACCGAGGGTTTTCCGGTCAAGGCGGTGCATCGGGTGCGCTCGGCAACCTTCGCCTCGAAAAGCCCGCTGAAGGTCGCATCCGCCTTGTGGACGCTGTGGCGGGGCTTCCGCGAAGCCGGCGATCTGGTGCGGCGTCTGCGGCCGGCGGTCGTCGTCGGATTCGGCGGTTATCCGACGGTGCCGCCGCTGATGGCGGCGCTCCGCGCCGGTCGCCCGACGCTGATCCATGAGCAGAACGCGGTGATGGGGCGCGCGAACCGCTTCCTCGGCTCCCGTGTCGATGGCATCGCCGCCGGTATCCCGCAGGACAAGGCCGATCCGGAGATCGCCGCCAAGACCACCGTGACCGGCAATCCGGTGCGTCCGCCGATCCTGGAGGCCGCGAAGATCCCATACCGGCCGGCCGAGCCGGATGAGCGGTTCAATCTGGTGGTCTTCGGGGGAAGCCAAGGCGCGCAGTTCTTTTCCGAGCGCATTCCCGCGGCGATTGAACGCCTGCCAGAGGAACTGCGAAAGCGCCTCGTCGTCACCCAGCAAGCGCGCAGCGACGATGAGGCGAGCGTCAGGCAATTCTATGAGGGGCGCGGCATTCCGGCGACGGTGGCGCCGTTCTTCACCGACATGGCCGAACGGCTGGGCGCCGCGCATCTGGTGATCAGCCGCTCGGGCGCCTCCACGGTGTCCGAATTGGCGGTGATCGGACGACCCGCGATCCTGGTGCCTTATCCCTATGCCCTCGACCATGATCAGGCCGCCAATGCCGCCAAGCTCGAGGCCGAGGGTGGCGCGCTGGTCGTGCGGCAGGCGGAGCTTTCCGCCGACCGGCTGGCCGGCCTCATCGCGGAGATTGCCAGCGATCCGCAAAGGGCTTCAACCATGGCCGCGGCGGCGAAGGCGACGGGCATCCCCGATGCGGCGCGGTTGCTTGCCGACCTCGTTGCGGCTATGCCCCGGGCCGGCGATTAAAGCGAAGTTCTTTGTAATACAGGGGGATGCGGCCATGAAAATGCCGCCGAACATCGGACCGGTCCACTTCATCGGGATTGGCGGTATCGGGATGAGCGGCATCGCCGAGGTGCTGCTCAACCTCGGCTACACCGTCCAAGGGTCCGATCAGAGCGAGAACGCCAACGTCCAGCGCCTGCGCGAGCTGGGCGTCCATGTCGCCGTCGGCCACGCCGCCGAAAATCTGGGCCTCGCCGAGGTGGTAGTCGTCTCGACCGCGATCAAGCGCTCGAATCCGGAGCTGGAAGCGGCCCGGGAACGGCTGTTGCCGATCGTTCGGCGCGCCGAGATGCTGGCCGAGCTGATGCGCTTTCGCCAGGCGATCGCCATCGGCGGCACCCATGGCAAGACCACCACGACCTCGATGGTGGCGACACTGCTCGACGCCGGCGGTCTCGACCCGACCGTCGTCAACGGCGGCATCATCAACGCTTACGGCACCAATGCGCGAATGGGCGAGGGCGACTGGATGGTCGTCGAGGCGGACGAATCCGACGGCACCTTCCTGAAGCTGCCGGCCGATGTCGCCGTCGTCACCAACATCGATCCCGAGCATCTCGACCATTATGGCACCTTCGACGCCGTCCGGGCGGCGTTTCGCACATTCGTCGAGAACGTGCCGTTCTACGGTTTTGCGGTAATGTGCATCGATCACCCAGTGGTGCAGACGCTGATCTCCGAGATCGAGGATCGCCGGGTCATCACCTATGGCGAGAGCCCGCAGGCCGACGTGCGGTTCGAGAACCTGCAGGTCGAAGGCCCGAAATCCCGCTTTGACATCACCATTCGCGATCGCGTGACCGGGGCCACCGAGCAGATCAACGATCTCGTCCTGCCGATGCCGGGCCGCCATAACGTCTCCAACGCGACCGCTGCGATTGCGGTGGCGCATCGGCTGAGCATCCCGGCGGACGCGATCCGTAAGGGGCTTGATGGCTTCAGCGGCGTCAAACGCCGCTTCACCCACACCGGCAATGTCGGCGGCGTCGACATCTACGACGACTACGGCCACCACCCGGTCGAGATTCGCGCTGTTCTGGCGGCGGCGCGATCCTCGGCCAAGGGGCGGGTCATCGCCGTGGTGCAGCCGCATCGTTATTCCCGGCTGCAGGCGCTGTTCCCGGATTTCGCCGCCTGCTTCAACGATGCAGACACGGTGATCATCGCGCCGGTCTACGCCGCCGGCGAGGAGCCGATCGGTTTTGTCAGCTCGGAAATCCTGGTCGAGCGTCTCAAGCTGGGCGGTCACCGCGACGCCCGACTGATCGGCGGGCCGGAGGAACTCGCGCCGTTGATCCATGGGATCGCCCAGTCGGACGACATGGTCGTCTGCCTCGGCGCCGGCTCGATCACCCAGTGGGCCTATGCGCTGCCGAAGGAACTGGCCGCACTCAACGGAGGCGGCAGCTGATGGATGGCGAGGCAATGCTGACAGGTCTCGGCGATCGGCTCGACGGCGTTCGCGGCAGGCTGATGCCCGGCGCTGGCATGGACAAGATCACCTGGTTTCGGGCTGGCGGTCCGGCGGAGCTGTTGTTTCAGCCGGCCGACGAGGAGGATCTCGCCGCGTTTCTGGCGGCCTTGCCAAACGAGGTGCCCGTCCTTGTCGTCGGTATCGGCTCTAACTTGTTGGTGCGCGACGGCGGCGTGCCCGGCGTCGTCATCCGCCTGTCCGCTAAAGGCTTCGGCACCGCCGAGGCGATCGGCGAGACGGCGATCCGCGCTGGCGCCGCGACGCCCGACAAACGGCTTGCCGCGACGGCGCTGGAAGCCGGCATCGGCGGGTTTCATTTCTATCATGGCATTCCCGGCGCGGTCGGCGGGGCGCTTCGCATGAACGCCGGTGCCAACGGCGTCGAGACCTGCGAGCGCGTCCGCGAGGTCCGCGCGCTCGATCGCAAGGGCAATGTCCATGTCCTGACGAATGCCGAGATGGGCTATGCCTATCGGCATTGCGACGCGGCGCCCGAGCTGATCTTCACCTCGGCGATCTTTGACGGTTATGCGGCGGACAAGGACGATATCCGCGCGGAGATGGACGAGGTCCAGGAGCACCGCGAAACGGTCCAGCCGATCCGCGAGAAGACCGGCGGCTCGACCTTCAAGAACCCGCCGGGCACCTCCGCCTGGAAGGAAGTCGACAAGGCCGGTTGCCGTGGTCTCGTTGTCGGCGGGGCGCAGATGTCGGAGCTGCACTGCAACTTCATGATCAATACCGGCACGGCCACCGGGTACGATCTGGAATGCCTCGGCGAGACCGTGCGTGCGCGGGTGCTCGAGACCTCCGGCATCCGGCTCGACTGGGAGATCAAGCGGCTCGGCAGCTTTGCCGAAGGGCATGTCGTGGAGCCGTTTCTCGGACGGGGATGAGGCGTACGGGCCTGTCTGCAGTTGCTTTCAGAAACCATCTCCTTACGAAAATCTTGCTTTTGCCACAGTCGGTTAACCGCCGCTTAACCATCCGCCTGCGATGAATGGCCTCTAGCCTCGTTTGAGGATTGGATTGGGCGGTTCATGGCCAAGCATGTGGCGGTATTGATGGGTGGATTTTCGTCGGAGCGGCCGGTCAGCCTCGCTTCCGGCAACGCCTGCGCCGACGCGCTTCAGGCTGCCGGCTATGCGGTGACGCGCGTTGACGTCGACCGCGATGTCGCCGACGCGCTGGTCAAGCTGAAGCCCGATGTCGCCTTCAATGCCCTGCACGGCCCCTATGGCGAGGACGGCACGATCCAGGGCATTCTCGAATATCTGGCGGTTCCTTATACCCATTCCGGCGTGCTCGCCTCGGCGCTCGCCATGCACAAGGAACTGGCAAAGACCGTCGCCAAGGCGGCGGGCGTGCCGGTGGCCGAAGCGAAGGTGTGCCGTCGCCTCGACGCCGCCAGCAAACACGTCCTGTCGCCGCCCTACGTGGTCAAGCCGGTGGCCGAGGGCTCCAGCTTTGGCGTGCTCATCGTGCGCGAGGACCAGGCGCATCCGCCGCAGGAGCTCACCAGCGACGAATGGCCTTATGGCGACATCGTCATGGTCGAGCGCTTCGTCGCCGGTCGGGAACTGACCTGCGCCGTGATGGGCGACGTGGCGCTCGAGGTCTGCGAGATCCTCACCGAGGGTCACGTCTTCTACGATTACGATTCCAAATATGTTCCCGGCGGCTCCAGCCATGTCGTGCC
Source organism: Aurantimonas coralicida (assembly GCA_011050685.1). GTDB lineage: Bacteria > Pseudomonadota > Alphaproteobacteria > Rhizobiales > Rhizobiaceae > Aurantimonas > Aurantimonas coralicida_A. The sequence continues at coordinate 10,810 of DRFF01000049.1, read as the reverse complement.
GGCCAAGATTCCGGCCAAGGTCGCGCGGCGCATTCAGGAATGGTCGCTCGCCGCTCACAAGGCGATCGGCTGCCGCGGCGTTTCGCGGTCTGATTTTCGCTACGACGACCGGTTCGGCGAGGGCGGTGAGGTGATCTGGCTGGAGGTGAACACCCAGCCCGGCATGACCGAGACCTCGTTGGTGCCCGATATCGCCGCGGCCTCCGGCCATGCCTTCCCCGAGCTTCTGACCTGGATGGTGGAGGACGCCTCATGCAATCGCTGAACGCCAACCGCCGCCGGGGCGACGTACGGACCGGTACGCCCAGCCAGCTGACCTTGCGTGTGCTGCGCGCCGGGCGCCGGGCTTCCAGCCTCGCTACCAGCGTCGCGAGACTGCCGATACCGCGTTTCGGGGCGCTCGCCGCCGTGGTGATCGGCTCGACCCTGGTCTACGGCATGTCGGTGGGCGGCCATACGGTCACCGTCATCGACAATATTGCTCAGCCGCTCGGCTTTCCGATCGAGGCGATCGACGTGACGGGCAATTCGGAAACTTCCGAGATCGACGTTCTGCAGGCGCTCTGGCAGACCGGGTCACAGAGCCTGTTCTCGCTCGACCCGGCCGCGGCTCGCCAGACACTGGAAGCGATGCCTTGGGTCGACCGCGCCTCGGTCGCCAAGATATTTCCCGATCGGGTCAGGATCACCCTGTCCGAACATCGTCCCTACGCCGTCTGGCAAAAGGGGCGTGAGTTCGTCGTGGTCAACCGCGAGGGCAAGGAGATCGTGCCCTTTGAACCCGGCCGCTTCGCCAATCTGCCGATTGTCGTCGGGACCGGCGCGGCCACCCACGCTGCTGCCCTCCTCGACGAACTGGAAGTGTTGCCCGAGCTTCGCGCAAGGGTGAAGGCGTATATTCGGGTGGGAAATCGTCGGTGGGATCTGCGGCTCGAAAACAGCATCGCGATCGAGCTGCCCGAGGATGATCCAGTCGAGGCATTGGCCGAGGTGGCGCGGATGGACCGGGAGAACGGGCTTTTGTCGCGTGACATCGCCGCCGTCGACATGCGGCTCGCCGATCGGATCGTGATCAAGCTCACGCCCGATGCGCTGGTTCGTCGCAATGCCGCTCTGAAGGAGCGGGAGAAAATTTTCAAGCGTAGCCGGAAGGATGACCCGGTATGAGTGTATTTCAACGTGGCCGGGACGAGCTTCCGCGTATCAAGGCGCTGCCGAAGCGCCGTTCGCGGGTCATCTCGGTGCTCGATGTCGGTTCGGAAAAGGTGACCTGCCTGATCGCTCGGCTGACGCCGCGCGTCGCCAGCGAAATGCTGCCCGGCCGGACCCATACGATCGAAGTGATCGGCGTCGGTCACCAGCGCTCGCACGGCATCAAGTCGGGCGTGGTCATCGATCTCGACGCGGCGGAACAATCGGTCCGGCACGCGGTCGACGCGGCGGAGCGGATGGCTGGACTGACCATCGAATCGCTCATCGTCTCGGTCACGGCTGGCCGGCTCAAGAGCCTGCGCGGCGCCGCCGAGATCGACATCGTCGGGGAGGTTTCCCAGACTGACGTTTCGCAGGTCCTCGGTCTCGCCGCGAAGCTGCCGCTCGAGGAGCGTCGGGTGGCGTTGCATTCGCTCGCCTTCGATCTGTCGATCGACGGGGAGAGTGGTCTCGACAAGGTCGTCGGCATGAGCGGCAACCGGCTGGGCGCGGACATGCATGTGCTGACCGCCGAGGAAACGCCGTTGCGCAATCTCGAGGCGGTCATCAATCGCGCCCGACTGATGGTCGAGGCCTTTGTGGCGACGCCCTATGCCAGCGCGCTGTCGACATTGGTCGAGGACGAGGCGGCGATGGGGTCGGCCTGTATCGACATGGGGGGCGGTGCGACGACCATCGCGATCTTCCAGAATGGTCGCTTCGTCTATGCCGATCAGGTCGCGCTCGGCGGCAATCACATCACCATGGATCTCGCCCGCGGCCTGTCGATCCGGCCAGCCGATGCGGAGCGGCTCAAGGTCATGCACGGCTGCACTCTGAGCGAGTTGATGCAGGACGACGACAGGGTGCCTGTCGTGCCGCTCGGCGAAGAGGGCGGACACGACTCCAAATCCACCGTCGCGCGTTCGCTGATCGCCAAGATCATCCGGCCGCGCGTCGAGGAAACCCTGGAGCTTGTCCGCGACCGTCTGGCCGCCTCAGGGCTCGGCCACGTCATCGGCAAGCGCGTGGTCTTGACCGGCGGCGCCAGCCAGCTTGCCGGCATGAGCGATACGGCGCGCAGCATCCTCCAGCGCAATGTCCGGCTCGGACGACCGGTCGGGGTTGCCGGGCTCAATCCATCCAACAAGGGGCCAGCCTTCGCGACCTCGGTCGGCCTGCTGATCTACCCGCAGGTCGCCCATCGCGAGAACACCGGCCAATCGTCGATCGCGGCTTTCGCGCTCGATCAGAACACCAGGACGGGACGTTTCGGATCCTGGCTCCGGCGGAGCCTTTGAGACAGCGCGGCCGGACTGCCGGCCGGCCGCGAAAACATACGGTGCGCGCCGCGCGCCGGAGCAACTGACAATGCGAACGGCCGCGCGGCGAAACGGCCCGAAACTGCGATAGAGGAACAGGTTATGAGCACGAACCCGAACAAGACCGACATCACCGAGCTGAAGCCCCGCATCACCGTTTTCGGCGTCGGCGGCGGCGGCTGCAACGCGGTCAACAACATGATCAATGCCGGCCTCGAAGGTGTCGAGTTCGTGATCGCCAACACCGACGCCCAGGCGCTGCGCTCGTCCAAGGCTGAGCGGATCATCCAGATGGGCGTCGCCGTCACCGAGGGTCTCGGCGCCGGTTCGCAGCCGGAAGTCGGCCGTGCCGCCGCCGAGGAATCGATCGACGAGGTCTGCGACCATCTCCTCGGTTCGCATATGTGCTTCGTCACCGCTGGCATGGGCGGCGGCACCGGCACCGGCGCCGCGCCGGTCGTTGCGCGCGCCGCGCGGGAAAAGGGTATCCTCACGGTCGGCGTCGTGACCAAGCCGTTCCATTTCGAAGGCCAGCGCCGGCTGCGGATCGCCGACGAGGGCATCGAGGAACTGCAGAAGAACGTCGATACGCTGATCGTCATTCCGAACCAGAACCTGTTCCGGATCGCCAACGACAAGACCACCTTCGCCGACGCCTTCGGCATGGCTGATCAGGTGCTGTATTCGGGCGTCGCCTGCATTACCGACCTGATGGTCAAGGAAGGGCTGATCAATCTCGATTTCGCCGACGTGCGTTCGGTGATGCGCGAGATGGGCAAGGCGATGATGGGTACCGGCGAGGCCTCCGGCGAAGGCCGCGCGATGGCCGCCGCCGAAGCCGCGATCGCCAACCCGCTGCTCGACGAGACGTCGATGAAGGGCGCGCGGGGACTGTTGATCTCGATCACCGGCGGCCGCGATCTCACCCTCTTCGAGGTGGACGAGGCGGCGACCCGCATCCGCGAAGAGGTCGACCAGGACGCCAACATCATTCTTGGGGCCACTTTCGACGAAGCGCTGGAGGGGATCATCCGGGTCTCGGTGGTCGCGACCGGTATCGACAAGGTCGAGACGGTCCTCGCCGGGCGCGTCCCCGACCGCCACGCCGTGCCAGCCGCCGCCGCGCCGCGTGCCGTGCCGCAGGCTCAATCGGCGATGACCCATGTCGAAGTCGCGGAGCCGGCGCCCGTTCTCACGGCCCCAGTCGCGGCGGATGATTTCGAGGAAGAGATCGAAGACGATTTCACCGACGCGCTCGAAGCCGAGATCGCCCAGGTCAGCTCGTTGGCTCCGGCCGCCGCCCAATCGGCGCCACGCATGCCCCGGGTGGAGGATTTTCCGCCGGTGGTCCGCGCCGAGATCGAAAGCCGCGCCGCCGAGCATCACGGCGAGGACCGCGGCCCGATGGGGCTGCTGCGCCGGCTGACGACGGGCTTGTCGCGCCGCGACGAAGAGGACGCCCATCCGGCGGAAATGCGACAGAACCCGGCCGAGAGCCCGCGTCGCGCCGTCGTCGAGCCAAATCCCTATGCGCCCCGGCGTGTGGCGGCCGAATCAGCAGCCAGACCAGCATCCCAGCCACGTCCCATTGGTGATGACGATCAGCTTGAGATTCCTGCGTTTTTGCGCCGACAAGCCAACTGATCCCTCACTGTTACCAGTTTGACACAAGGCCCGCCGCGGAACCGGCGGGCCTTTGTTTTTTTAACCTTTTGAAAAATATACGGTTTAAGTGGTTGTTAACTGCGTCGACGGTAACAACGGGTAAGAATCCGTGATTTGGCTGGCGAGCGGCTCCGTTCTAGGTGTTGCAGCGTGTTTTAGACATCTCGACGGCGTGATTCTCCTGGGGAGGGGTGTCAATGGGCGTCGACGGGATGTCTCCCGATGAGGGTGCCAATCTCCAGGAAGAGCGAATTGATATTCGTTTGATGGTTGGCGGGAAAGGTTGCCAATTGTGTTGATGTTTCAGCAGACGCTTGGTTCGCGGGTCGACTTTGATGGCGTAGGCGTCCACAGCGGTCTTCCTGTCCAGCTGAGCCTGCTCCCGGCCGAGGCCCATACCGGCATCGTCTTCCATCTGTTCGACAAATGCGACCTTCTGCACGAGATCAAGGCGATTTCGGCGAATGCCGCGCTGATGGATCTTTCCACCGTCGTCGGTGATCCGCGCGGCGCTCATGTCGCGACCATCGAGCATCTGATGGCGGCGCTCTATGCCATGGGCATCGACAATGTCGTCGTACAGATCGACGCGCATGAGACGCCGATCATGGACGGATGCGCTGCCGCCTTCATCGTCGCGATTCGCGAATCGGGCATCATCAGCCAGGCCGCCAGACGGCGTTTCCTGCGCGTTTTGAAGCCCGTGACCGTCGAGATGAACGGCGCCCGCGCCGAATACCGTCCGCATAACGGCACGCGATTCGAGATCGAGATCGATTTCGATAGCCCCGTCATCGGACGCCAGACCTATTGCGCCGATCTCACGGCCGATCGCTTCGCCGCGGATCTGTCGCGGGCACGCACCTTCGGATTCATGAAGGATGTCGAGCGTCTCTGGGCCGCCGGCTATGCTCTCGGCTCTTCGCTCGATAATTCCGTGGTCATCGGCGACGACGGGCGGATCATCAATCCCGACGGGCTCCGCTATACGGACGAGTTCGTTCGCCATAAGGCGCTGGACGCGGTCGGTGACCAGGCCCTCGCCGGCGCGCGCGTGCTCGGCTGCTACCGCTCCTATCGCGGCGGTCACAAGCTCAACGCGCTGGCGCTGCAGGCACTGCTCGCCGACCATCGCGCCTATGAGATCGTCGAGATGCCCTCACGCCTCGTCGACCCGGTTCGCCATGCGCCGCTCGTTGCGGTGGCCGCGCCTGCCTACGGCCCGCAGACCCTTTAATATAACGTCAAGTGACGGTTCGTCCGGGTCCCCGTGTCATAAAAAAGACGGGTTGGTTCGGCTTTCAACGTTGCTGGCGTCGAGGGCACGGCGTAAACAGGCCTTCGAACGGCAGGGGATCGGCACGAATGAGCAATCCGCACAGCATTGAGATCACGCGCCGCTGGCGGACGGGGCGGCTCGGCCTCGGTCTGGCGCTTGGAATCGCCGCCCTCGGCCTCGGCGGTTGTGCGTCCTCCGGCAACAGCGATGTCGAGGCTTTGGCGCTTGCCGCGCAGACAGAGCCGCCGGACGTCCTCTACAATCAGGGCTTGGCCAATCTCGAGGGTGGTCGTCTGGGCGAGGCTGCGAAGAAATTCGAGGCCATCGATCGCCAGCATCCCTATTCGGAATGGGCCCGCAAGGCGCTGGTGATGAACGCATTCGCCAGCTACCGCAGCGGCGAGTACGAGGCCGCCATCAACTCGGCCAAGCGCTATCTGTCGCTCTACCCTGGCAGCGAGGAAGCCGCCTACGCGCAGTATATCATCGGCTTGGCCTATTATAAGCAGATCCCGGACGTTACTCGCGACCAGAAGGAAGCCGCCCGCGCGGCCGCGGCGATGCGCGAGGTGATGGAGAAATATCCCGACTCCGTCTATGCCGAGGATGCGGGCAACAAGGTCCGAATCGCCCGCGATCAGCTGGCCGGCAAGGAGATGCAGGTCGGGCGCTATTACTTGGAACGCCGCGAATACGTCGCCGCGATCAACCGCTTCAAGAACGTCGTCGATGTTTATCCCGAATCGCGGCAGGTCGAAGAGGCGCTCGCGCGTCTGACCGAAGCCTATTACGCCATGGGTCTGACCCGCGAGGCGCAGGCCGCGGCTTCGGTGCTCGGTCAGAACTATCCGGACTCGCCCTGGTATCGCGACTCCTACCAGCTCCTGCAGAGCAAGGGCCTTGCGCCGCGCGAAGGTGGAGCGACTTCTTGGTTTGGCACCATCGGCCGGAAGATCGCCGGCGGCTGACCCCGGCAGTCCGGTTGCACTGTGGGTCGACCGTTTCTAGTTTGTCGGGCGGCCGGTTGAACGACCGGTCGCCCTTTTCGTTTCCGCCGCCATCCTCTCGCTCGCCGAATGCGCTATCTCGGTAACGCGGTTGCCATTGGGGCGCCGCTTCATTACCGACGATCCGGTCATGCTGGTTCACCTTTCGATCCGCGACATCGTTCTCATCGAACGGCTCGACCTTGCCCTCGGCGAAGGCCTCTCCGTGCTCACGGGTGAGACCGGCGCCGGCAAGTCGATCCTTCTCGACGCGCTTTCGCTCGCGCTTGGGGGGCGGGGCGATGGTGGTCTGGTCCGTCACGGCACCAAGCAGGGCGAAGTGACGGCCGTCTTCGATCTGCCGGCCGGGCTCGGCGTTCGCGCGCTGCTCGACGATAACGGCTTCGACGACGATGGCGATGTGATCCTGCGCCGCGTCCAGAGTGCCGACGGCCGCACCCGTGGCTTTATCAACGACCGTCCCGCCAGCGTTGCGCTGATGCGGCAGGTCGGGCAGGCTCTCGTCGAGATTCACGGCCAGCACGACGACCGGGCGCTGGTCGACCCTGAGGCGCATCGCACGCTGCTCGATCAGTATGGCGGCCTCGAACGCGAGGCGGCGGCGGTGGCCGGCGCGCACGCGGCCTGGCGGAGCACCGAGCAGGAGCTGCGCGCGCACCGCGCCAGGGTAGATGCCGCGGCGCGTGAGGCCGACTATATCCGTGCCGCCGTCGAGGAACTGTCCGATCTCGCTCCGATCGCCGGCGAGGAGGACGAACTCGCCGAACGTCGCCAGATCATGATGCGCTCGGAAAAGATCGTGACGGACGTCAACGATGCCCATGAGGAACTGTCCGGGTCGGCGTCGCCGATCCCGCCGCTGGCGGGTCTCCTGAAGCGTCTCGACCGCAAGCGCGATCAGCTGCCGGGCCTGCTCGATCCCACCATCGAACGGCTCGATGTGGCCCTCGATGCGCTGTCGGATGCCCAGATGGCTTTGCAAGAGGCGTTGCGCTCGCTGGAATTCGACCCGCGCGCGCTGGAAGACACCGAGGAGCGGCTGTTCGCGCTGCGGGCGGCGGGTCGCAAATTCTCGGTCCCCGTCGACGCGTTGCCCGAACTCACGGCGAAGATGATCGGGGATCTGGCTGATCTCGATGCCGGCGAGGAGCGTCTGGCCCGGCTCGAGGCCGAACTGGCCGAAAAACGGACGCTGTTCGATCGCAACGCCGCCGCGCTGTCCGAACAGCGCCAGGAGGCCGCGCGGCTGCTCGAAGCCGCCGTGATGGCCGAGCTCCCCGACCTCAAGCTCGATCGTGCGGCGTTTCTGGTCGAAATGGCAAGCGACCCGGACCGGCTCTCGGCCGCCGGTATCGACACGGTTGAGTTCTACGTTCGCACCAATCCCGGCACCCGCGCCGGGGCAATGATGAAGGTTGCGTCCGGCGGCGAGCTGTCGCGTTTTCTGTTGGCGCTGAAAGTCGCGCTCGCCGATCGGGGATCGGCGCCGACGCTGGTCTTCGACGAGATCGATACCGGCGTCGGCGGCGCCGTTGCCGATGCGATCGGCCGGCGCCTGGCGCGGCTCGCGGGCACCGTCCAGGTGCTCGCCGTCACCCATGCGCCGCAGGTCGCGGCCCGCGCCGCCACGCATCTTCTGATTTCCAAGGCCGCCGCCGATGCCGGCGAGGATCGGGTCGCAACGCGCGTCGCGCCGATCGGCGAGACGGGAAGGCGTGAGGAGATCGCTCGCATGCTCGCTGGTGAGACGGTGACTGACGAGGCCCGTGCCGCAGCCGAACGGCTGATCGGCGCCGGAGCTTGAAGATGACGAAGCCTGAACGCGTTCTCATCGTCGGCGCGGGTCCAGTCGGGCTTGCGGCAGCCGTCGAGTTCCGTCGGCGCGGTTTTCGTCCCCGCATCATCGACGCCGGGGAGGGGCCGACGGATGTGGCACAGTCACGGGCGCTCGGCATCCTGCCGACGGCGCTCGACATTCTGTCCGCCTCCGGCATTGCCGACCGGCTGCTCGCCGAGGGCGGCCGGATTGAGAACGCCGAGATTTCTCTCGATGGAAAGCGCCTGTTCAGGATTTCGACCAAGTCGGCCCGCACGCGTCACAACTTCATCCTGACGCTGCCGCAGGGGCGCACCGAGCGGCTGATGATCGAGTGGCTCGCGGCCCATGATGTCACGGTCGAATGGAATACTGCCTTCGTCTCGCTCGCCGATACCCACGCGCCGCGGGTCAGCCTGTCGAATGGCGAGACCGTGGCGGCCGATCTGGTGCTTGGCGCCGACGGCGTTCATTCGGCGGTGCGCGAGGACGTCGGCATTCCCTGGAGCGGCGATGGCTATCCGGCCGAGTTCGCCCTGGCCGACGTGGTCTTCGAGCGGCCGGTCGAGGCATCGACGGCCAGGGCCAATCTCAGGAGCGCAAAAGGCGGCACCGGAGGAGCGGTCGCGCTGCTGCCTCTCAGTGCGACCACGGGCCGCTATGTCGGCATCGCGCCGTCCACCGATGCGCTGCTGGCCGGAATCGAGGGTATTGCGGCCGTCACTTGGGAATCACGCTTTTCGGTCAGCTTCCGGCATGCCGAGCGCATGGCCAAGGGCCGGGTGTTTCTCGCCGGCGACGCGGCCCATGTCCATTCGCCCGTCGGGGGCCGGGGCATGAATCTTGGCATCTGGGATGCGGCTTGGCTCGCCTTCCTCGCCAGCGAGGGCCGCCAGAGCGAATACGAGATGCGCCGGCTGCCCTCGGTGCGTCGGGTACTGAAAGATACGCGGCAAATGACCGATGTCATCGCCGCGCCGCCGCAACGGCTGCTAAGCCTGTTGCGCTATGCGATGCCGCTGGCGACGCAACTGCCGTGGGTGCGACGAACGATCGCCGAGCGGCTGTTGGCGCTCGACCTACCGCAGCCCGAATGGCTATGACGGGCGCGTACGGAACGGGCAGGGAATCGCAGACGCCATGAACGACAAGTCGGTCGATGATCTGGGCGAACAGGAGGCGGCGAGCGAGCTCGAACGTCTGGCGCGCGAGATCGCCGAACATGACGGGCGCTATTATCGCGAGGACGCGCCGACGATCTCGGACGCCGACTACGACGCGCTGCGCCGCCGCAATGATGCGATCGAGGCGCGGTTTCCCGAGCTGATCCGACTAGACTCGCCGTCGCGGCGGGTCGGATCGGACGTGTCGGAGAAGTTTGAGAAGATCCGCCACGCGTTGCCGATGCTGTCGCTCGACAACGCTTTTTCGGATGAGGACGTCGCCGATTTCGCCAAACGCGTCCGCCGCTTCCTGAAGCTCGCCGAGGATGCGCCGCTGGCGATCACCGCCGAGCCTAAGATCGACGGTCTGTCGCTGTCGCTGCGCTACGAGAACGGCGAACTCGTCTCGGCCGCAACGCGGGGCGACGGCACCACCGGCGAGGACGTGACCCGCAACGCCCGGACCATCGACGACATTCCGAACCGGCTAGTGGGCAGGGCACCGGACATCTTCGAGGTGCGCGGCGAGGTCTATATGAGCCACGCAGCCTTCGCCGCCCTCAACGACCGTCAGGCAGAGGAGGAGAAGCCGGTCTATGCCAACCCGCGCAACGCCGCCGCCGGCTCGCTGCGCCAGCTCGACGCCGGGATTACTCGTGGCCGGGCGTTGCGCTTCTTCGCCTATGCCTGGGGCGAGGCGAGCGATGTGCCGGGCAAGACCCAGATGGAGGTCGTCGCGGCGCTTGGCGGTTTCGGCTTTGCAACCACGGATCTGATGCGGCGCTTCGATACGATCGAGGGGCTGATCGAGCACTACCACGAGATCGAGGAGAAGCGCGCCAACCTCGGCTACGATATCGACGGGGTGGTCTACAAGGTCGACGATCTCGACCTGCAAAGGCGGCTCGGCTTCGTCTCGCGCTCGCCGCGCTGGGCGATCGCCCACAAGTTTCCCGCCGAGCAGGCGACGACGGTTCTGACGGCGATCGAGATCCAGGTCGGCCGCACCGGCGCGCTGACCCCGGTGGCTAAGCTCGATCCGGTCACCGTCGGCGGCGTCGTCGTCTCCAACGCCACGCTGCACAATGCCGAGGAGATCGAGCGGCTCGATGTGCGCGTCGGTGACACGGTGACGATCCAGCGAGCTGGCGACGTCATTCCGCAGGTGCTGGGAATCGTCGCGGACAAGCGCCCCGCCGGCACTGAGCCGTTCGAATTTCCGTCCGTCTGCCCGTGCGAATTGAAGACGCCGGTTGTGCGCGAGGAGACCGCCTCGGGCACCCAGAGCGTCGTGCGACGTTGCACGGGCGAGTTCGCCTGTCCGTTCCAGCGGCGGGAGCATCTGAAGCTGTTTGTCTCGCGCAAGG
>DRFF01000048.1 GCA_011050685.1 Aurantimonas coralicida | reverse complement strand
GCGCGGTCCCGATCACGTCCTCGACCATCCGCGTGATATGGCGGCGCAGGATTTCGTGAGCCATCCGGCCATGGTCGAGGCCGGGATAGGCTGCCCGGACATCGTCGAGGATCGATCCCGCCAACTCCAGTTCACCGAGATCGGCAATGTCGATGAGGCCGGCCCGCAACCCATCGTCGAGGTCGTGGGTGTTATAGGCGATGTCGTCGGAGATCGCCGCCGCCTGCGCCTCGAGGCTGGCGAATCCTCCGAGATCGAGCGGAAACAGCACATCGAAATCGGCGATCGGCTTCGGCACTGGCGCCGGCTTGGGCGCATTCGGACCAATCAGCGGACCGTTGTGCTTGACCAGTCCTTCGAGCGTTTCCCATGCAAGGTTCAGCCCATCGAATTCGGCATAACGGCGTTCGAGCGCCGTAACGATCCTGAGCGACTGGGCATTGTGGTCAAAGCCGCCATAGGCCCGCATCCGGCGATCGAGCGCCCGCTCACCGGCATGGCCAAAGGGCGTGTGGCCGAAATCGTGGACGAGTGCGATCGCCTCGGTCAAATCCTCATCGAGCCGCAGCGCGCGGGCAAAAGCGCGGGCGATCTGCGATACCTCGATCGTATGGGTCAGCCGGGTGCGGAAATGGTCCCCCTCATCGGCGACGAAAACCTGCGTCTTGTGGCTCAGCCGACGAAACGCCGTGGAGTGGACGATTCGATCGCGGTCCCGCTGGTAGGGTGTGCGAGTGGGGCTGGAGGGCTCAGCGAAGAGCCGGCCGCGAGAGCGTTCCGGCCGCACGGCATAGGCGGCACGCCCCAAGCCACCCATTCCGATCCGCGCGAAATCTGTCTCATCCATGCGGAAACGATCCGTCCCGATTGACCGGCTTCATCCCGGTCCATACTTAAGTGGCAGTTCTCGAACAAGGAGCGGTGCGGTCCTTTGATCCGCGCCGGACGCCAAGATGAGCGAAACAGCGACCCATACCGTGACCGTTTCCGATGCCGCGGCCCGACGTATCGCGGCGATCCTGTCGCAGACGAATGATGCCGACTCCCTTCGCATTTCGGTGGAAGGCGGCGGCTGCTCGGGCTTTTCCTACAAATACGACCTCACCAGCGGACATGAAGAGGACGATGTGGTTCTGGAGCGGGATGGCGCGCGCGTTCTGATCGATCAGGTCTCGCTCGCCTATATGGAAGGGGCGGTCGTCGATTTCGTCGACGATCTGATGGGCCAGTCCTTCCAAATCCGCAACCCCAACGCCATCGCGTCCTGCGGCTGCGGCACCAGCTTTTCGGTCTGACGCCCCAGGATGCTGATCGCCACCTGGAACATCAACGGCGTCAAGGCTCGCCTCGACGCCCTCCTCGCTTGGCTCGACGAGCGTTCGCCGGACATCGCCTGCCTGCAGGAGATCAAGAGCGTCGACGAGAATTTCCCGCGCCAGGCCATCGAGGAGCGCGGCTACCACGTCGAAACCCACGGCCAGAAGGGTTTCAACGGCGTCGCGCTGCTCTCGAAGACGGCGCCGACCGCGGTTGGGCGCGGCCTGCCGGGGGACGACAGCGACGAGCACGCGCGTTACATCGAAGGCGTTTGGCAGACCGACAGCGGCCCGCTCCGGGTGGCCTCGCTCTACCTGCCCAACGGCAACCCGATCGACACGCCAAAATTCGCTTACAAGCTCGCGTGGATGGAGCGGCTGATCGCCCATGCACGGGCCGCGCTGGAGCGCGAGGAGCCGCTGGTGCTCGCCGGCGATTACAATGTCATTGCGCAGCGCGCCGACGCGGCGTTTCCGGACAATTGGCTCGGCGACGCGCTGTTTCAGCCGGAGACCCGCGCCGCCTTCCGGCGCCTAACGAATCTGGGTCTGACAGATGCTCTGCGCGCATCGAGCGACGCGGACGGCACCTACACGTTCTGGGATTATCAGGCCGGCGCCTGGCAGAAGAATAACGGCATCCGCATCGACCATCTGCTGCTTTCGCCGGAGGCACAGGAACGTCTCGTGTCCGTCGGCGTCGACAAGCATGTCAGGGCTTGGGAAAAGCCGTCAGACCACGTCCCGGTCATCATCGAACTCGCCGACCAGCCTGGATCGTGAAAGCGCCAGCGATTCTAAGTGGTTGCGCGGGAACGCTCAGTTCTTGGTGCTAACGACGCCCGCGGCGGACGCCATCTGCTGCTCGGCATACGCCAGCGCCGTGCGCCTGTCGGCTTCCGAGGCCAGCGAAAACGTCTCTTCCTGGAGCCCGCGAATCCATTCCTGATCCGGCGGGGATGCCCGCCGCAGCGCGATGGTCAGCATTGCGAGCCCGCGCACCGGCGCGGCGGCAAGCGAGATCTTCTGGCCGTCGAAGAGCAAATAGCCCAGCAGCGCCTGCGCACCGACATGCCCCTTGTCGGCCGAGAGCTTCAGCCAACGCGCCGCCTGACGCGGATTGGCCTTGCCGCCCTCGCCACGAAGGGTCATGCGGCCAAGTTCGAACTGCGCCCTGGCGTCGCCGAAGAACGAGGCGGCGTGAAAATAAAACTGACGGGCGCGCGGCAGATCCACCGCGACCGGGCTGTTGGCAATCCCTCGCCGAAGGTAGTCGGCCAACGCCACGACAGCGCTCGAGACATATGCGGCGTTGGAGAAGCCCCCATCCTCGTCCTGCTCGCGGACGATCTGCTCGAAAATCTTGTAGGCCTCGTAATCGTTTTCCGGAACGCCGTCGCCCTCGGCATACATCTTGCCGAGTTTCCAGCGCGCGCCCGGATGTCCCTTGTCGGCGGCGAAGCGCAGGGCCTCGAACGCCTCCAGCTTTTCGCCGCGCTTATAGGCCTTGAAGCCGAAGGAGAACAGCTCCAGCGATCCGGCGTCGGGATCGACCTTCGCCGCCGGATCGAGAGCAAGGCTCCGCCCGCCGCCCCCGGCCAGAGCCGAGGCGACAAGCGCAACCGAAAGGATCAGTCTAGACGTCCGCATAGCAGTGTTTTTCCGCGGCTCCGCCGGGATGGGTCACCGCGCCGTGGCGCGCCGTTCCAACCAGCTCCGCATATTTCCAGATGGCACCGGACTGGAAGTCGGTCTCCCGTGGCTGCCAGCCCTCGGCCCGCTGTTTCATATCGTCATCCGACAGGCCGACGTCCAGTGTGCCGTCGACCGCGTCGATGGTGATGATGTCGCCGTCCCGCAGAAGCGCGATCGGACCACAGACGGCCGCTTCCGGCCCGACGTGGCCGACGCAGAAGCCGCGCGTCGCGCCGGAAAACCGCCCATCGGTGATCAGTGCGACCTTGTCGCCCATCCCCTGCCCGTACAAGGCTGCCGTCGTCGACAGCATCTCGCGCATACCCGGACCGCCCTTCGGCCCTTCGTAGCGGATGACCAGAACCTCGCCCTCCTTGTAGTCGCGCTTGGAGACGGCCTCAAAGGCCGCCTCCTCGGAATCGAAGCAGCGCGCCGGGCCGGAGAACTTCAGGTTCTTCATGCCGGCAACCTTTACGATCGCGCCATCGGGCGCGAGGTTGCCCTTGAGGCCCACCACGCCACCGGTCACCGTGATCGGCTGGTCGGCCGGGCGCACGACATCCTGATCCGGATTCCAGGCGACTTTCGCCATGTTCTCGGCGATGGTGCGGCCGGTGACTGTCAGGCAATCGCCGTGCAGATAGCCGTGCTCGAGCAGCGTCTTCATCAACAGCGGAATACCGCCAGCCTCGAACATGTCCTTGGCGACGTAGCGGCCGCCCGGCTTCAGGTCGGCCACGTAAGGGGTCTTCTTGAAGATCTCGGCAACGTCGAACAGATCAAATTCGATGCCGCATTCATGGGCGATCGCCGGCAGATGCAGTGCCGCGTTGGTGGAGCCGCCCGAGGCCGCGACCACCGCCGCGGCGTTCTCCAGCGCCTTTCTCGTGACGATATCGCGCGGCCGGATGTTGCGGGCGAGGAGTTCCATGACGATCTCGCCGGAGGCGTAACAGAACTTGTCGCGAATTTCGTAGGGCGCCGGGGCGCCGCAGGAATAGGGCAGCGCCAGGCCGATCGCCTCGGCCACGGTCGCCATGGTGTTGGCGGTGAACTGCGCGCCGCAGGAACCGGCCGACGGACAGGCGACCTGCTCGATTTCGTCGAGGTCGGCGTCGGACATTTCACCGACGGAATGCTTGCCGACCGCCTCGAACATGTCCTGCACCGTCACCTGCTGGCCCCGGAACGTTCCGGGCAGGATCGAGCCGCCATAGATGAAGACGGACGGCACGTTCAGACGCACCATCGCCATCATCATGCCCGGCAGCGACTTGTCGCAACCGGCCAACCCGACCAGCGCGTCATAGGCGTGACCGCGCATGGTCAGCTCGACGGAATCGGCGATCAGGTCGCGCGAGACCAGCGACGCCTTCATGCCCTGATGGCCCATGGCGATGCCGTCGGTGACGGTGATGGTGCAGAATTCCCGCGGCGTGCCCTTGGCGGCCGTGACGCCCTTCTTGACCACTTGCGCCTGGCGCATCAGCGAAATGTTGCAGGGCGCGGCTTCGTTCCAGCATGAGGCGACGCCGACCAGCGGCTGATGGATTTCCTCTTTGGTCAGGCCCATCGCGTAAAGATACGAGCGGTGTGGTGCCCGCGACGGACCTTCCGTCACGTGTCGGCTGGGCAGCTTGTTCTTGTTGATTGCGTGCGCGTCCATCGTCCCCTCGTACTCTTTACCCGCCGCGCGACCGGACCCAGGCCACACCCGTGGAGGTGACGGCGTTTTGTGGCGGCAACGGGGCGCTGTGTGTCGCCGGCGACTATAATCGATGCACTCCTGCAATAGTGTTGCCGCGATCCCACAGCGGCGATTTCGCGGAGTGGGGGGTATCCTCTCGATGCGAAAAAGGCGCGCCCATCGGACGCGCCTTTTCTCTTTCGCTGTTGCCCCGGAGCCCTGCGGAAGGCCCCGGTCGGGCGTCAGAAATTCAGCTTGATCGAAGCATTTCCAGCCAGCACGACGTCGTCGCCGACGGTGCCGTTGAAATAAGCGCCGTCGCTGATCGACTGCGCGCCGTCGGTCCAGTAGCCGACGAGGCCGCCAACACGGATCTCGCTCCACTTGTTGGCCTTGAACGAGACGCCACCGGCCACGGTGTAGAGATCGGTGTAGGTCGTCTCGGAGCCGGTCGACACGCCGCGATCGTAGCCGATCGAGACCGCGCCGGCGATCTCGTCGGTGAAGGCCCGGCCGATGCCGATCGATACGGTATAGCCGTCGCGCCAGTTGTAGGGCGAGACGCTCGATCGGGTCACGCCACCGGTGGTGATGGAGCTGATCGCGGACTTGTTGGTGCTCCAGTCCGTCCAACGGAAGGACGCGAGCAGCAGCGTGCCCTCGGCGATGCCGGTCTGCCCATTGACGTAGAGGCTCTGCGGGCTGGTCACCTCGTTAAAGCCGGAGGTTCCCACCGCCAATGGCGTACCGACAGGCGGCACGGCATTGGGGATCACGACCTGCTGGCCCCCCGGTCCGAAAACGAAGGCGTCTCCCGACGCGGCTACCGTACCGGTGCCGGTAAACGTATTGTGGGTCACTTCCGAGCGGTAGAGAACCTGGGCGCGCAGCGCGATCTCAGGTTTCTCAAAGGCAGCGCCAATCCGATAGCCGAACTCGTAGTCGCCGCGGGTGTCGACCGTTGTCTGGACCGGAAGGAAAATGGGCAGCGATCCGAGTGAAGGCGGAGTGCTCCGTCCCGTCGGGACGAAGGAGGCGCTACTGCCCTCGAAATTGAAGTCTTCGGCGAACACACCGCCGAGCAGGCTGAACCGGCCCATGTCGCTGGTGTAGCTGGCGCGGCAGGTCATACCGAACTCGTTCGAGTCGAACTCGTTGACCAGCGTGCGCGATTGGGCGGTCGGCCCGGGCGGAAGCGCGCCGCCGGGCGAGCCCGTGTAATCGGACTCTGCCGCGAAGGAGATGATGTAGGTACCGGCGCATCCGAAATTTTCGCCGCCGAAACCGACCGCGTAGGTCGGAATGTTGTAGGCTTGGGCGTAGTCACCGAAATCGCCGCTCTGGCCATTGATCGAATCGAACCCGCGCATCGGATTCACATAGATCAGGCCTGTCCGCATCGAAACCGGACCCGACTCATACAGGATGTCAGTATCGGCCGTACCGCGCTGAAAGCCGCCCGCAAACGCCGTCGTCGTCAGCGCCACACTCGCGATCGCTGCGCAGGCCATCAGGTTCCGAAATGTCGTCATGGTGCCCCCCGTTTCAAGCTCCCGGATCCAAAGAGCTTATGCTCAGGGAGTTGACGCAAACGTAAATGAGAAACTCCACCAGCGGAACGTAGCTGCCACGACCCAGGCCCACCTTGCGGCCTTAGCGCAACAGGCAGACTTTGAGGTCAGTCACGACTTTAGAAATCGGCCTGGACGCGTTGGATTTCCTGCAATTTACGCGATCAACTGCGGACGAGATTCGACCTGACGCAATGCGCGTCGTCGCCTCGGTCCGCCGGTGCCAGGATTTCCGCCCGCTAGCGTGCCAAAAATGTGACAAGCTTCGCTATCCAAGTGAGCCCGGCTTATATCGAACGCGAGAGCGATTCGCGGTCACCGGAGCGATAGAACTCCGCCGCGTAGCGGCTACCGCAGCCGCTCCAGTCCGGTGGCAAGCTTTTCGGCTTCGAGCCGATAAGCCTCGCGTTTCTCCCGCTCTTGCTCGACGACCTCATCAGGCGCATTCGCCACGAATTTCTGATTCGACAGCTTGCGGTCGATTCGCTCGATCTCCGCCAATGCTTTGGCCTCGGCCTTCTCCAGCCGGCTCTGCTCGGCCGCGATGTCGATCATGCCGGCTAGCGGCAGGGCAAAGGTGGCGCCCCCGGCGATGATCTGGGCGGATTGGTCGGGGGCGCCATCGCTGATCTCGATCGAGGCAAGCCGGGCCAGTCGTTTCAGCGCCGTGCCGTGCCGATCGAGCCGCGCGGCCGTCGCCGCGTCGGGCGTGATCGCCAGCAGCGCCGCTTGCGCGCCCGGCGGCACGTTCATTTCGGCGCGAACCGAACGAATCTCGGACACCACAGCGATCAGCCAGTTGATGTCGTCGGCGGCATTTGAATCGGCGAAATCGAGCGATGGCCACGCCGCATGACACAGCAGCGAGGGCCGCGTTTCCGCCGTCGTCGCCCACAATTCCTCGGTCATGAACGGCATGAAGGGGTGCAACAGCGCGTAGATGCGGTCGAGCACCGATCCCATCACGATCCGGGTTTCGTTCGCCGCCGCCTCGTCGCTGCCGCCGAGCGTCGGCTTGGCGAGTTCCACGTACCAGTCGCAGAACAGGTTCCAGACGAAGCGATAGAGCATCGCCGCCGCGTCGTTGAAGCGATAGGCGCCGATCGCCGCTTCGGTCTCGGCGATGGTGCGGCCAAGTTCGGTGACGATCCAGCGGTTCAGCGGCAGCGTCAGTGGTGCCGGGTTGAGCGCGGCACCGTGGAGCGCGCCGTTCATCTCGGCGAAACGGGTAGCGTTCCAGAGCTTGGTGCCGAAATTGCGGTAGCCGGCGATGCGCTGCGGATCGAGCTTCACGTCACGGCCCTGCGCGGCCATGATCGCCAGCGTAAAGCGCAGCGCGTCGGCGCCATACTCGTCGATCAGATCGAGCGGGTCGACGACGTTGCCCTTTGATTTCGACATCTTGGCGCCGGTCTTGTCGCGGACCAGCGCATGGACATAGACCGTGTGGAACGGTTCCTCGTCCATGAATTCCAGCCCCATCATCATCATCCGGGCAACCCAGAAGAAGATGATGTCGAAGCCGGTCACCAGCACGCTCGTCGGATAGTAGGTGGCGAGCTCCGGCGTCTTCTCCGGCCAGCCGAGCGTCGAGAACGGCCACAGCGCCGACGAGAACCAGGTGTCGAGAACGTCCTCGTCGCGATGCAGGAAGCCGTCGCGGCGGGCCGGATCGGCCGCCATCGCCTTGGCTTCGTCATCGGAGATCGTGCCGTTCATGACGTAGTGGGCGAGTGCGGCGGCGACCGCTTCCTCCTCGCTCTTTTCGACGAAAATTTCGCCGTCCGGCCCGTACCACGCCGGAATCTGGTGGCCCCACCAGAGCTGGCGCGAGATGCACCAAGGCTGGATGTTCTCCATCCAGTCGAAATAGGTCTTTTCCCAGTTCTTCGGGACGAATTTGGTGCGACCCTCGCGCACGCTGGCGATCGCCGGCTCGGCCAGCGTCTTGGCGTCGACATACCACTGGTCGGTCAGGAAGGGTTCGATCGGCACCCCGCCACGGTCGCCATGCGGCACCGTATGCGCGTGGTTCTCGACCCGGTCGAGATAGCCTCGCTCCTCCATCATCGTCACGACCATATCGCGCGCGGCAAAGCGATCCTTGCCATCGAGTTCGGCGACCGTGCGATCGAGATCGTCCGACGGCTCGACGCCATCGAGAAAGTCCGGATTCTCGGCCAGAGTGATCGCCGCGGCGACGGTCAGGATGCTGATCTGCGGCAGATCGTGACGCTTGCCCACCTCGAAATCGTTGAAATCATGGGCTGGCGTCATCTTCACCGCGCCGGTGCCGGCCTCCGGGTCCGGATATTCATCGGCGACGATCGGTATGCGGCGACCGACCAGCGGCAGGGTGACATGCTTGCCGACAAGGTCCTTGTAGCGCGGGTCGTCCGGGTGGACGGCGACGCCGGTGTCGCCCAGCATGGTTTCGGGCCGGGTCGTCGCGACCACCAGATAGTCGCGCGTTTCGTGTCCCGCCGGCTCGCCGTCGGAGGGTTTCCAAGCGACGCGGTTGCCCTCGTCGTCCAGATTGTAAGGGTGCTCGTAGCTCGCGCCGTCAGCCAGCGGATAGCGGAAGTGCCAGAGATGGCCCGCCACCTCCTTCTGCTCGACCTCGAGGTCAGAGATCGCCGTCAGCAGCTTCGGGTCCCAGTTGACCAGCCGCTTGTCCTTGTAGATCAGCCCTTTGCGGTAGAGCGCGACGAACACATGGAGAACCGCCTTCGACAGCCCCTCGTCCATGGTGAAACGCTCGCGTGACCAGTCGCAGGAGGCACCAAGCCGGCGCAGCTGCTCGAGGATCGTGCCGCCGGATTCGCCCTTCCATTGCCAGACCCGATCGATGAAGGCGTAGCGGCCCATGTCGCGACGACCCGGCTCTTTGCGTTCGGCCAATTGCCGCTCGACCACCATCTGCGTGGCGATGCCGGCGTGGTCGAGGCCCGGTTGCCACAGGACATTCTTCCCTCGCATGCGCTCGAAGCGGATCAGGATGTCCTGCAGCGTATCGTTAAGGGCATGCCCCATATGGAGCGAGCCGGTCACGTTCGGCGGCGGTATCACGATCGAATAGGCTTCGGCGCCTTCGGCCGCTCCCGTCCCGGCTCGAAAGGCGTCGGCCTTCTCCCAACGTTCGGCAATGCGTGGCTCGATCGCCGCGGCGTCGTACGTCTTTTCAATCATGACATGTCCGGTGGCCCCGGCACGGGGCATTGCCCGAGGGCGTTGAAGCGTGCCTTCCGGTTACAGCCTTGCTTTCGCGGCTGTCAACGAAGAGCGGCACGCAACAGGAACTCGAGGACCCGCAGAGATGCCTTGAGAAGGCACGATCAGCGGCGGCCGCCGCGCGCGACCCGCTCGATTTCCTCGCGGACAAGCTTCTCGACCAGGCTCGGCAGATTGTCGTCCAGCCACTCCTGCAGCATCGGCCGCAGGATTTCGCCTACCGTCTCGTCGATGGAATCCAGATGTTCCTCGCGAATGACGCGCGCGAGATTGTCGAAGGATGCGGCGACGCGGCTGCCCGTTTCCTGTGAGATCAGTTCGTGGATCGGGGCGCTGGCCGCGTTTCCGTGAAGGCTCGGACCGCTCGCCGTATCCGCCGCCTCCGGAGCTGCCGGCTTGTCGCGTTCAGCCGGCGCCGTGGTAACGGCATCCGGCGACAGCGCGGTCTCAGCCTCGACCGCATCCGGCTGCTGGCCCTCGACCTGCGGTTCGGACGCGATCTGGCTGGCGTTCTCGATCAGTTCGGACGCGAATTCGTCCTCGTCGAATTCACCCACTGCGTCTTCATCATCGTCCGCGACAACCGTCTGGCCGCCATCCGGCAGCAGATCCACGGCCTCGTTCTCGTCGCCCTCCGCGTCGATCGCGTTTGACAGCGCGCCGAGATGATCGTCATCGCCCTCTTCGATCGGCTCCGAAGCCTCAGACGGGACAGCGCCGGCGCGCACCGCCTCGATACGGCGCTCGGAAACGGAGGCCAGCGAGACCGCGCGCAGTCGCGCGGTCGACAGCGACGAATCCTCGCCGGCCTCAAGGAGATTATCCTCACCCTGCGCCGCCTCGGCCGTCTGCCGATCCGGCAAACCGCTCAACTCGGCAACAGGGTCGACCTCCAGGCCCGCGTCCAGGCCCGCGGGCGACCGTTCGTCGTTCGCCTCGCCGGGCTGCTCGGCAAACATGGAATCCACCGGCTCGACGGGTGGCACGATCCCCAGCCGGGGGCGTCCCGGCGCAGTTGTGCCGTCGACAGCGGGTTGGGCGGAACCGGCGCTCGGTGGCCTGGCCGTCTCGTCTCCAGTCGCCCCCGAACCGACAGACGCGTCTTCGGATTCGGATGGCGTTTCGGCTCTCCAGACCACCGCATCGGCCGCCAGATCCGCAGCCTTGCCGGCGGCGTTTGCCGGCTCGCCGTGCAGAGGCTCGAGATCTGGCGCTTGTGTGGCGATGACGGTCTCATCGCCGCTCTCGATGATCCGCCTGATCGAGGCCAGGATTTCGTCCATCGACGGCTCACGGGCCGAAAGGGCATTGCTCATGGGACGCTCCCGCAAATTCCGCGACAAGGGTCGACCCTATCGATCGAATCATGCGCGAAGCCTAAATGGAAAGAGCCCCGGCGTGAATCCCGCGAGCCCTTTTGGGGAAACTATCACCAGCTTCTTGGCCGAGGCTGTCGCGATGGCGGCCTCGGCCGCGACACGTACGCGGAGTGTCTACCGCCCGTCCGGCGTTCTCAGACCGTACCATTGGTCCTGGACCTGCTCGTAATGCTCTTCCGGCTTGTAGGTCTTGCCGGCCAAGCCGAGCCGCTCGGCTGACAGCCGGCCGGTGGCCGAGACCACTGCATAGCCGGCCACCACTTCGTCGCGTTGCGAGCCGACGAGCAAAATCTGCGCCGAAATCACCTCGCCTTGAGCATTGAGGACGTCGAGCGTGGTCCGCTGGCCGACGTTACGCTCCTCGATGACACCATCCAGGGCCAGGCGAGCGGCCCGCGATTGCGCCTGAAAGCCGGCGATGTTGGCACGGGCGGCCTGCAACTGTGCCCAGGCGCTGGCCACCGCCGTCCTCACCTGATCGCGGGTTCCGTCGACCTCGATCCGGCGCTGTCCGAGCACTTCCTTGGACTGGCGGACCTTGGAACTCGCACGACCGCCCTGGTAGATCGGTATCGTCAATTGGGCGCCCACGGTCGCCGAGACCTGGTTCTGTGTGTTGACGTTCGGACGGCCGAGCGACGTATTGACGCCGGGCAGGTCGCCCCCTCGGGTTTCGCTCAGCGCATAGGTATCGTCGACACGGCCGGTCAGGCTCAGTGTCGGCAGCAGCGCGCCCTCGGCCGACTTGACCTGGAAGGCTGCCGCGTCGACGACGGCCAGCGTCGCAAGAATCGCCGGATGCTCGCGCTGGGATATGGCGACGGCCGAATCGAGCGACTTCGGAATGTGACCCGCCGGTGTTCTGCCCGGTTTGAGGTTCGTTGGTGGATTGCCCACCACATCGAAATAGGTCGCCTCGCTGGAGGCCACCTGCGCCAGCGCGCTATTGAGCAGCGCCGTCGCGAGGGCCTGCTGGGATTCGGCTTGCGCTACGTCGGTGCGCGTTCCCTCGCCCACCTCAAAGCGCGCCCGCGACGCCCGCACCTGCTCCTGCAGAAATCCGAGATTCTGGCGGCGTAGCGCGGCGATCTGCCGGTCGCGCAGCACGTCCATATAGGCGGTCGCCGCGTCGAACAGGGTATTCTGCTCGGTATTGGCGAGGTTTTCCCGCGAAGCGCGAACTTGCGCCTGCGCCGCGGCGACGTTGTTGGGGGTTTGAAAGCCGTCGAACAGCGTCTGGTTCAACTGGATACCAAAGCCGATTGATTCCGACCGCGCCGTCTGCGACGAAATATCGTCGCCGAAGGTCGTCCGGCTTCTAGTCGCGTTGGCCGAGCCTACACCGCTGACGAACGGCCTGAGTCCAGCCCGCGCCTGTGGAACATTCTCGTCGGTGGCACGCAGTTGCGCCCGCGCCGAATTCAAGCCCTGGCTGTTGGCGTAGGCCTTGGCCAATGCCCCGGTGAGGGTCTCGGCCATGCCGGGATCCGACAAGAATGTACAGGCGGCCAAAATGGCGACGAACCAGATTTTCTTACGCAATACGATCACTCCAATTCACAGAGGATGCCGGCATACGATGCCTTCAAGGCCTAGCCCTAGTGGCGATCATGCGATCGTGCCCATCCCCTGTAGGCGGCATTTGATCAGTTTTGTGATTGTAGGATCAAGTGCCCGAAGGGCTCGGTCCGAGCTTTGCGTGGCAACGACACATATCTGCAACGACCGGCCGCGCTCAGAAGACGAATTCTCTCGCCTTGTCGAATCCGGGTAGCGGCTTCACGCTGCAGTTGAAGCCGAACCGGTCCGAGACGATGCCGTTCTCGTCCTTGAAATAGAGCTTGGCAGCGGCGGCATTGCCCACGCCTTCAACAACCACCAGACGTCCCCCTTCGCGCAACTGCTCGAAGAAGGTGTCCGGCAAGCGCTCGACGGCCCCCTCGAAGAAGATGACGTCGTACGGAGCCTCGGAGGGGTAGCCCTCCTCCAGCTTTCCCTCGACCACGACGCAGGTGACGTAGTCGAGACGCGCCAAATTGTCGCCCGCGGCCGCGGCGAGTTCGGCATTCTCTTCCAGCGCCACCACCGAGCCTGCGAGATGCGACAGGATCGCCGAGGAATAGCCGGAACCACATCCGACATCGAGGACGACGTCGTCGGGCGTGACCGCGGCAAGTTGAAGGAGCTTGGCGAAAGGCGAGGCTTCCATGATGTAGCGGCCGTTGCCGATCGGCAGATCCTCATCGATATAGGCAAGCGGCTTGCGCGAGGCGGGCACGAACTCTTCCCGCGGCACCTGCAGGAACGCCCGCAAAATGTCGTGACGGGTGACGTCCGTGGTGCGGATCTGGTTGTCCACCATCTTCGTGCGGGCGGTCTCGAAATCCATGGCCGAAATCCTCGTGTCTCGCCGCATCGTCGCCTTGCGGCCGCCCCGTTTCCATAGTCGCGGCTCTTGCCGCGCGCAAGGCGGACCCGCCTCTGGGCGATGGCGGCGCGGTTCCGGCTCGGCGCGGGCCAGGGAGCGGCGGTTATCCCGCTCGCGCCGCACACTTTCGGCGACCAAACTCAACGCTCGATGCGGTCGATGAACCACCGGGTGAGCCGGGTCCAGACCTCGTCCTTCTCCGCAAAATCCTCAACCCCATGCTCGAGGTTCGGATTGTCGTTGACCTCGATCAGGAAAATCCCGTCGTCGGTCTCCTTGAGATCGACGCCGTAGAGTCCGTCGCCGATGCAGCGGGCCGCCCGCAGTCCGGCATCCAGCACATGCGGGGGCGTTTCGCCGAGCGAGAACGCCCTGAACCCTCCCTCCAAGGGTCGCCCGCCATTGTCGTGGTTGATGATCTGCCAATGGCTCTTGGCCATCAGGTACTGGACCGCAAACAAGGGCTCCCCGCCGAGCACCCCGATCCGCCAGTCGAAAGTCGTCGGCATGAATTTCTGGGCGATCAGAAGGTCGCTATCCTCCAGCCAGGCATTCGCCAGCGTCACCAGACCCGCGACGTCGTCGACCTTCTTCACGCCCCGCGAGAACGACCCGTCGGGGATCTTCAGCACCATCGGAAAGCCGAGCTCATCCGCCGCCCGGGCGAAGTCCTCCTTGCCTCCGATCATCACCGACGACGGCGTGGCGACACCATTCGCCGCCATCAGTTCGTTGAGATAGACCTTGTTCGTGCAGCGTATCATCGAGATCGGATCATCGATCACCGGCATGCCCTCCTGCATGGCACGGCGGGCGAACCGGTAGGTGTGATTGGAAATCGAGGTCGTCTCGCGGATGAACAAGGCATCGAAATTGGCCAGCCGGGGCAGATCCTTGCGACCGATCGGTTCGACATCGACGCCGAGCCGGGCCGCGATGCGCGCCCAGTGCCGCAGCGTATCCACCGAAGACGGCGGCATGTCTTCCTTGGGGTCGTAGAGGGTGGCGAATGCGTATTTCGCCGGAGTCTTGGCTTTGGCGGCGCGCCATTGGCGCGCGGTGTACCGCTCCATGGCGACGAGCAGGCGCGCCGTTTCGGCGCTGTCGAGCTTGCCGATCGAGGCAAAACCGATGCGCCGGATTCGCGGGCGCCCTGCTTTGGGCTCCAGATGGACTTCAAGGGCCGGCGCTCGAAACCAGTCGAAGATCAGCTTGGCGAAACGATCAAGGCGGGGGTCGTCAGCGTGGCCGAAATAGATGCGTATCGGGGCAGTTGGTGCTTCGCCCTTGTCGAGTGCCTTCGACAGCACGGCATCGAGCTCGGGCAAGGCGTTTTCGTAAAGCTTCTTTTCCGACAGATCGATCATCGTCTCGACCGACGGGATGATGCGGTGGCCGCGGGCCTCGGCGAGGAGCGAGGCGTAATACCCCCTGCTTTGATAGGCGTAGGACCGCGACAAGTTGATGACCTTGGGCCGTTGCCCCCGGAACAGGCCGGATCGCGCAAGATAGTCGCGGCTGGTCATGACCTTGTGCGGCGTCGCGCCGTTGTCGAGATCGGACGCGCGCCCGACGAGGACGACCCATTGAGACATCGGACGACCTTTTAAGCCTCGCGCCGGGAGAGGAAAACGGCCGCGCGGAGGCCGACCTTGCCGAAACGCGCGATCCGGTCAAATGTTTCGTATGGAATCGGAAGACTCGCGGCGTCGGCGACGGATTCGCCGCGTTCGTCCGCCACCCAGGGATCGTGGATGATGACGTGACGGCCATCGTCGCCATGCGCGAGCACCCAGTGCGGCACCTTCTTGTCGAACATGTGATAGCCGGAAATCAGCACCACGGCGGTCTTGCCCGCGGCGATCGCGGCGCGCAGTTCGACGAGGGTGAACGGGCGAATGGTGACCGGAATCGCATAGGCGTCGGCGCGACGGCGAAAATCTTCCTGGGCAAGCGCCATCACCCGCTGCTTCTCCGCGCTGCGAACCCCTTCCAGGAACAGATCGCCCGGTTCCGAGACATGAATTTCGGCGTCGAGCCCGGCTTCATGCGCCGCCACCGCCAAGCCATAGGGCTCGCAGCCGCCGGGTCCCGACATCATGAAGATCGTCGTCGCCTCGCGCCAGAGGCGGATCTCCGCCACGGGCTCCAGCACAAAACCGGGAACATCCCGCGCCAGCGCCATCATCAGGCAGCAGGCGCCGCAGGTGAAATCCGTCGTCTGCTCATAATAGGGGACACCGGTGTCGATCGCCTGGTCGCCGCGCAGGGTCTTCTCGAAGCGAAGTGCCGGCATGTGGTCGGCATAATAGTCGAGATAGCGTCCGATCGAGCGAAAATGACGGGAGCGATAGAGCGCGATCGCGGCGGCATTATCCTCGCGAACCTCAAGTCGAAGGGCGATGCGGTCGCGATCGAAGGCCGCGGATTCTGCCGCTTCGAGCAGCTTCCGGCCGGTTCCACGCCCCGACGCATCCGGTGCGATGGCGAGGGAGTAGAGCCGCGCAAGCCCCGTGCCGCGACGCAGCAGGATGGCCGCGTAGCCGACGACCCGGCAGGCTTGTGCAGCAAATCCGCCATCCTCCGCGACCAGCACGATGGCACTGTCCGCGCTGACGAGATTACGAAATGAGCGGCGCGAGATGCGATCGACATCGAAAGCAGCCACCTCGATCTCGACCAGCCGATCGATATCATCCGTGCGCGCCGCACGGATGAGCATGTCGGCAGCGTCGGGGATGGCAGGCGCGGAAGGCGCTCGCGAATTGTTCCGAATCATGTCCTGCACGTGGAGACGCTGGGCCGCGGATTTGAACAGGCGTGCGCCCATTCCCGACGGTTGGCAAGACATGACGAGCGCCCCGCCCCTGTCCGTGGCGGAGAATCTCGCCTGAGGACGAATTCAGAGGAAAGAGATAAAAGAGCCGGTGCCGGCGGACGATACGACGGCGACCGGCGCGCAACGAGATCGCGCAGGATCTGGAACCTCTACGATCACTGGCTCACCGGCGCTCCTAGGGCGCGATCACCCGGTCAGGACGGCGCAAGGGCCAGATTTCCCGAATGACCATTTCCGGCCTTGCAGAAACCCAACGAAATCCGTAGGTACGGCGCCGGTGAGGCCTCGTGGCGGAGTGGTTACGCAGAGGACTGCAAATCCTTGTACGGGGGTTCGATTCCCTCCGAGGCCTCCATTCCCATCCCTGCTATATAATCGCTTCCCCTATCGGATTTCGCCGACGCATGCCGGCGACAACCGGTGATGCGTCCTATTCGGAGGGAAAGAAGCGAGGGCCGACGATGCGGATGCCGCCGGCGGTCCGGCGGATTTCCTGCTGCGGTTGCGGCTGTTGCGCCGCCTGGGTGATATCGGGCCGCGGCATGGGAACCGGAATCGAAGCCGTCTCGCCACGCTGTCTCGGTGCGATATCCAGCGACGCCATTTCGACCGGCGCCTCGAACTGGGCCGAGCCAACTACATCCTGAGCGTAAGCGGGAAGGCTCAGCGAGCCGAAGGTCAGGGCCAAGATCGTCATTCCGGTCTTCGTAAGCATGTGCGCCACCTGCAAATATGTTTTCTTTTGGGCACAAGGCTTGGTGCGACATTTTGGTTCCCGGAAAATCTCCGACGATGCTGCATTCCGCGAGGACGCAGGGCCAAACGAGCCGATCTGTGTAATCGAATCCGGCAGTTGACGTAACAATGCGTAGCACTTCAGATCGTGCCAGTATCGCTCAACCTCCTACGTCATCGCCGCTCACGCCTGCTCGCGCTTGGTTCGCATCAGCGTAGGAAGCTCCGCTATCAAATGATTCACCAAGACTCGAACGGCCGGCAACATGCCCCGCCGTGACGTGAACAGAACATGCATCATGCTCTCGCCGGCGTGGTAGGCGGGGAGCACCCGCACCAAGCGGCCCGTCGTCAGCGCATCGAGACACACGGCCTGCGGCAACATCGCCACCCCGATACCTTCCAATGCCGCCGCCCGCAGGACCGCAAAATCGTCGGCGATTACCTGAGACTGATGGCGGACGCGCGCTGGAATTTCGGATTCATCGTAGAGGATCCAGAGATCCTGGTCGCTCGCCTTCGGATAGGAAATCGTCGGCAGCTGCGAGAGATCCTCCGGCCGTGCGACATTGCCATGCCGTTCAAGAAACGCGGGACTGGCGACGAGGACGATCCCGACGGCGCCGAGCTTCCTCGCGATCAAATCCTGGTCATGATCGAATGCGAGGTTGGCCCGTATCACCACGTCGACACGCTCAGCGATGAGGTCGACCGGCTTCATGGAAACCAGAATCTGGACCCGGACCTTGGGATAAGCGGCGAAGAAGGCGGGAAGGATTTTTGCCAACGCGTGTTCGCCGAAGCCGGGCGGACAACCGACACGCACGAGACCGCGCGGCTCGGCTTTCAACCTCAGCGCCATTTCCTCCGCGGCCGCGGCTTCATCGAGCGCCGCCCGGCAGTGGACGTGAAAGGCCTCGCCCACGGCGGTGAGCGAAAATCGACGCGCCGAACGCTCTAATAGCCGCACTTCGAGACGTTCCTCCAATCCCGATACGCGACGACTCAGCTTGGATTTCGGGATATCGAGAGCACGCCCCGCCGCCGCGAACCCGCCGTAGCGCACCACGGCGTCGAAATAGAAGAGGTCATCGAGGGTCGACATTTTCCGTCCTATAAATGGAACGATTGGTTCCAATAAGTCCCCCTATCCCACCAATCGTTTCGATAATAGGTCTTATGCAGAGCGGAACGGGACGCAAGGCCATGAAACGGCCGGAAGCCGCCCGTTGCGCCGAGCAAGAAGGACCAGAACCATGAGATTGCTTCCCGCCATCGCCTCGACCCTCGCCGCCTCGTTGCTTCTGGCAGGGCCGGCGGCCGCCCAGTTCGCTGCGACCGGCGACGGTGTGCTCGGCCATTTCTACGACCGGGTCGAGACCGCCTCGCCGGATCGTCCGGAAAGCGTTCGCCATCTCGGTTACCAGGCATCGGAAGAGGCGCCCGGCCGTCAGCCGACAAGCCGCATCATCATACAGCCGGCCGCTTCTGGGGACACGGCACCCGCGCCGGCGAAGACCGCTCCGCAACCGCGTTAACGGTATTCACTAATCCCGGTCGAAGCGCCCGGCCTCGCAGCTGGGCATCGGGAATCATCGTCCAGGGACCGGGGATGGGTGCCGGGGTCTCGCCCCAGTTCGCCAGCATTCCCGACCGGACGGCGCGGGCGTCGCGATCGTCCCCACTTCACCGTCGTCCGTCGGCGCCAGCGGCGCACGACGATCAGATCGACCGACAGGACAAGGAGCCCCAACGGGATCATCCAGAAGCCGAGAATCGGCAGGAAACCCAAGAGGCCGCCCACGACAAGGCCGCTTCCCAAGGCGATCCGCCATCCGCGGTTCGCCGGCAGCGGAAGTCTGCGACCGAATATCTCGATCCCTCGGCTTTCCGATGTGCGCTCGCCATCGCTTTCGTCGTGCTGCGTCTCTTGATCACTCATCCTGCCGCCATGATTTACCAGTAGTTATCGGCCCGGCCCTTGAAATGGGAATGCGGCCGACTGGAGCAAAGCCATTTTCGCCATTCGCGCCGTGATCGGGGATTTTTCCTCAACTCGCGGCTTGGCAAGAGTGTCATCGTTTTGCTATAGGCACGCCAACGCGCCTGACGCGTCATTCCCCGATAGCTCAGTTGGTAGAGCGTTCGACTGTTAATCGAATTGTCGCAGGTTCGAGCCCTGCTCGGGGAGCCAGTTTTCAAGAAGGTCGTCGGTGTCGTACCGGCGACCTTCTTTTTTCGGCGTCGTCTGATCCGTCGGCCCCTTGCGATTTCGTCGCACCCGCCTCGCCGCAGAGCCATGGCGCGCCAGCTAATCTGCCATCGGCAACGATGGGACGCCTGCATGGACGACACCACCTCGAAAGCCCACGGCGGTCCGATCGTCGTCTGGTTGCGCGACGATTTGCGCCTCGACGACAATCCCGCTCTCGCCACGGCGGCCGACACCGGCCGGCCCGTGGTGCCGCTCTATGTGCTCGACAAGACATCGGACGGCATCCGCGCGCTCGGTGGCGCTCACCAATGGTGGCTGCATCGCAGCCTCGACGCCTTCGCCCGCAGCTTGCACGGCAAGGGCTCTGCCTTGACGCTTCGGCGCGGCGCCGCAAAGGACGAGATCCTCGCCATCATCGCGGCCGTCGGCGCGACAGCGCTTTATTTCAACCGACGTTACGATCCGGCCGGGCGCGGTGTGGACGACAGGATCGCGGAGGCTTTGGGCGCGGCGTTCGATGTCCGCCGCTTCACCGCCAACATCCTGCACGAGCCGGACGAGGTCCAGACGACCACCGGCGGCTATTACAAGGTCTATACGCCGTTCTGGAAGAAGCTCTCGGCATCCGAGCCACGCGATCCGATCGACGCGCCGGCGGGTTTCAAGCAGCCGGACGATTTTCCACGATCGGACAATCTCGCCGACTGGGCGCTTCTGCCGACAAAGCCTGACTGGTCGGGGGGCATCGCAAAGGCTTGGACGCCCGGCGAGAAAGCCGCGCTGGAGCGCCTTGAGACGTTCTGCAACGACGATCTCGCCGGCTATCATGAAGCGCGCGACAATCCCTCCGCGGATCGCACATCCGGTCTGTCGCCGCATCTTCGCTGGGGCGAAATCTCGCCCTATCGAATCTGGCACACGGCTCAAACCTATGCGTCACGCCGCCAATCGATCCCGGACGATGCGATCCGCACGTTCAAGAAGGAGTTAGTTTGGCGCGACTTCAATGCCCACCTGCTCCATCACTGCGACAACCTCGCCACGACGAACATCAACAAGCGCTTCGATGCGTTTCCGTGGCGACGTTCGGACGCCGATCTTCGGGCGTGGCAACGGGGCCTGACGGGCTACCCCATCGTCGATGCCGGCATGCGCCAGCTCTGGCAGACGGGCTGGATGCACAATCGGGTGCGGATGATCGTCGGTTCGTTCCTGACCAAGGACCTCTTGCTCGACTGGCGCGACGGCGAGCGCTGGTTTTGGAATACGCTGGTCGACGGCGATGCGGCCTCGAACCCCGCGCAATGGCAGTGGGTGGCCGGCTCCGGCGCCGACGCGCAGCCGTTCTTCCGCGTCTTCAATCCCGTCACCCAGAGCGAGAAATTCGATCCCAACGGCACCTATATCCGCCGATTCGTGCCGGAACTCGCCGAACTGCCGGACAAGGCGATCCACGCGCCTTGGAACGCGACTGCCGAGACACTGGCAAAGGCCGGAATAAAACTCGGCGAGACGTATCCTTTGCCGATCGTCGATCACAAAGCGGCGCGCGAACGCGCCTTGGCGGCCTATAGCGAGATACGAGGATAATTATTCGCCGATCCCGACGAGACGCGAGCGGGGCACGGCAGGTTCCTGCACCGGGTCAGCCCGGTGCGATCTCGTAGAGGTTACTCCGGGAATAAGGCCGTCTTCCGTCGGTGCTTCAAGCCCCGTGCTTCAGTCGCGCGCAGGCGTCTTGTGCCAGAACAGGTCGTAGGCACAAAGCAGGATGGTCACCAAAAGCACCACACCCAGGTCGACGCGGGGAACGTAGACGATCAGCACTCCAAGGAAGAATACGAACAGCGCAAAAGCCACAACGCTCATCAAACGTTCGGTCAGGGTCATTCGGGCGTTCCTCCTTTGAGTATCGTCTGTTCCAGCCAACGCGCCGCGCGCAGCAAACGTGCATCTTCCCCCAGGCGTCCAACCAGTTGAACTCCCATCGGAAGGCCGTTCTCCGCCTCCAACAGCGGCAGCGTGATCGTCGGCAGCCCGGCGAATGTCCAAAGACGATTGAAAACCGGTGAGCCGACATTGTCGAGCCCTTCGGGCGCCGGTCCCGGCGCCGCAGGCGTCAGGATCGCGTCGCATCGGTCCAGGATCGCCATGATCCCGGCTCTGTAGACGCTCTGCCAATCCTTCGCCGCGAGATAGTCGCGTGCCAGGATGGCCCCGCCGCGCTCCAATGTCTCGCGCAATGGCGCGCTGAGAAGCGCGCCGTGACGCTGCCCGTAGCCGACGAGGTTGCGGGCCATTTCAGCCTCCAGGACGCGCTCGAAATGGATCTCGCATTCAGCGAAGATGGCCGGCAGCTCGGCCTCGAAGCAGCGCTCGGCGAGGTGCTCTGCCAGTTCGCCGAGCGCCCCCTGCGTATCGGCGCTCGCCTGATCCCAGAATGGCGTGCGCACCAAGGCGAAGGTCGGCTTGACCGGCGGCGCGGAGCGCGCCGCGTCGAGAAGACGTGGATGCGGCGCATGCGATGTCGCGGGATCGGCGGCATCATATCCAAACAGCGCCTCGGCGAGCATCGCCGCGCTCGCGACATCAGCGGCAAACACGCCGGGCGTGTCGAGACTGGGCGCAAGGGCCAGCGTGCCGCGTCGCGATATCGAACCGAAGCTCGGCTTGTAGCCGACCGAACCGCAATAGGCCGCCGGGCCGATGACCGAGCCGCCGCCCTCGACGCCAACCGCGAGCGGCACCATCCCCGCGCCGACGGCCGCCGCCGAGCCGGACGAGGCCACCCCCGGCGTGTGCGCCGGGTTGACCGGGTTGCGCGTCCTCGGCGGCTGGCGATAGCCAAGCTCCGCTGTTTCCGTCTTGCCGATCAGCAAGGCGCCCGCCGCGCGCAGCCGCTCCATGATGGCGGCGTCGGCTTCGGGCACGCGCTGCGCGTCGGCGGGCGTGCCATTGCGGGTGGGGACGCGGGCCGTGTCGATCGTATCCACGACGGCGACGGGCAAGCCATGAAGAGGCCCCAGGGCCCGCCCCCTGCCCCGCCATTCGTCGAGAATCCTTGCCTGGCGGCGCACGAACTCGGTGTCGAACCACGCGAAAGCGCCAACCGCCTCCTCGCGCTCCGCGATCCGCATGAGCGAGGCCTCCGCCAGGTCGGATGCACGTAGCGCCCCGCTTGCCAGTCGGCTTGCGAGTTCAGCAGCCGGCAGCGTGAGCAGCCTTGGATCAATTGCCATAGAAGGCGTTCGGCAGATAATAGACGATTTGCGGGAAGATGTAGACGACCGCCATGGACAGGAAGACCATGAAGAGGAACGGCATGATGCCGGCGAAGATTTGCGTCAACTTCACCTCCGGCGGGGCGATCCCCTTCAGGTAGTAGGCGCTCATCGCCATCGGAGGTGTGAGGAACGATGTCTGCAGATTCAACGCCACCAGGATGCCGAAGAAAAGCGGGTCGATCCCGAACATGTCCAGCAGCGGCAAGAAGATCGGTACGAAGATGATAATGATCTCCGACCACTCCAGCGGCCAACCGAGCAGGAAGATGATCAACTGCGCCAGCAGCAGGAACTCCAGAGGCGTCAGATCCAGCCCCCGGACGAATTCCGAAATGACGGTCTCACCGCCAAGATAGGAAAAGACCGAGGAGAACGTGTAGGAGCCGACAAAGAGCCAGCAGACCATCGCGGTGGTCCGGACCGTGAGATACACCGACTCCCGCAGTCGCTGGAAGGTCAGGGCGCGGTAGGAAACGGCGAGCAGCAAGCCGCCCAGCGCGCCGATGGCCGCGGCTTCAGTCGGCGTTGCCAGGCCGAACAGGATCGAGCCGAGGACGGAGAGGATAAGGACGGCCAGCGGCAGGAAGGACGTCACGATCATGACGATCAACCGCAGGGCGGGAACGTCAGGAACCTCCTCGGCGGTCGGCTTCGGAGCAGCGGAGGGTTGCAGGATGGACCGACCGACCACGTAAACGAGGTACAGACCGACCAGCAGGAAGCCGGGCAGCAACGCGCCGGCGTAGAGCCGAACGATGGAGGTCCCGGAGGCCGCCGCGTAGACGATCAGCATGATCGAGGGCGGGATCAGGATGCCGAGCGTTCCGCCGGCACAGATGATGCCCGCGGCGAACGACGTGTCGTAGCGCGCCTTCAGCATGGCCGGCAGCGCCAGCAGGCCCATCAACGTCACCACAGCGCCGACGATGCCCGTTGCCGTGGCAAACAGGGCGCAGGTGATCAGGGCGGCGACGCCGAGCGAGCCGGGAACATTCTTGGAGGCGATGTTCAGGGTGGTGAAGAGCCGGTCGACGATATTGGCCCGCTCGACGACATAGCCCATGAAAAGGAACAGCGGGACTGCGGTCAGGACCTCGTTGCTCATCACCGTGTAAGTCTGGTTGATGAAGAGGTCGAAGATGCGGTTGTTGAAAAACCCGTCGACCCAGAGACTCAAGCTGTCCCATGTGCCCGCGAGATCATCGAGACGATTGAAGCTGCGCCACATGCGGTCGGCGTCGAAATAGGCGTAGTAACCGAAGCCGATACCCATCGCCATGAGCGTGAAGGCGATCGGAAATCCAAGGAAGACAAGGAAGATGAACAGCCCCAGCATCGTGAGGGCGAGTTGGGGATCGGTCATGGGTGGGCGTCGCTTTCGGCGGCAGTGGCTTTGTTGAGGATCGCGTCCTCGGTCTCCTGGACGTCCTCATGGGCGCGCATCCAATATCCGGTGCGAATGCACTGGATACAGCGGAAAATCTCGGCGATGCCCTGAATGAAGAGAAGGATACCAGCCGCCACCATGACTGCTTTGAACTGGAAGATCGGGATGCCGGCCGGGCTGTTCACACTGACCTCGCCGTAACCGACGGAGCGGGCCGCGTATTTCCACCCGGTAACGATCAGCGCCGTGACCCCGGGGAAAAAGAAAATGAGATAGAGGACGAGGTCGACGGTCGCCTGCGTCTTCGGCTTCCAGAGCCGATAAAGGAAGTCGCCGCGCACATGACCGCCGCGTGACAGCGTATAGGCTCCGCCCATCATGAACAGCGTTCCGTACATGATGAAGGAAACGTCGAACGCCCAGGGCGTCGGATCGTTCAGGACGTAGCGCACGAACACTTCGTAGCTGGTGCCGAACGTCATCAGGATGATCAGCCAGGCGAATGCCTTGCCGAAGGCTGCCGACAGTGAGTCGGCAAAGCGGATGAAAGCGACCATGGATTCCCGATCCGATTACAGAAAGGCCCGGCGGAAACCGACCGCCGGGCATTGGATTGTTCTGTGTCGGAGTATCAGCTCGGCAGTTTGCCGGGGAAGAAGTGCTCGTAGGCCAAGCGGTAGTCCGGCGCATTCAGGAGCTCGTAGTAGGTCACCCGTTCGACCCAGGCGCGCTGGCTGTCGAGTACCTTCTTGATGAAGGGATCGCTCTCCAGATCAACGATCATGGTGCTCCAGGCTTCCAGTTCCGCCTGCAGGATTTCCTGCGGCGTCTGGCGCACGGTCACACCGCTCTCGTCCTGCAGCTTCTGCAGATCGGAGGAATAATTGTCGAGCGCATAAGCCGTGTTGGCCGTCGAGGCCGCCTCGACGCTATATTCCATGATCGCCCGCAGATCCTCGTCGAGATCGTCCATGAAGTCCTTGTTGAACAGGAACTCGAAGGCCTCACTCGCCTGATGGTAGGAACCGAGATAGTAGTTCTTCGCCACGTCCTGCGCGCCGAAACGCATATCGGACGACGGGTTGTTGAACTCGAACGCGTCGATCACGCCGCGCTCCATCGCCGGCACGATCTCGCCGCCCGGAAGCTGCGCGACGCTCATTCCCATGGACTGCATCAGATCGGCGGCAAGACCGACGGTCCGGTACTTGAAGCCCTTGATATCGGCGACGCTATTGACCGGCTCCTTGAACCAACCAAACGGCTGAGCCGGCATCGGGAAGCCGAGCAGGCCTACGACGTTGAGTCCCATCGTGTCCTGGGTCAGCTCGCGATAAAGCTCGCGCCCGCCACCCTGGTAGAACCACGACAGCATGGTGGTCGGATTGCCGCCGAACACCGGTCCGGTGCCGAACAGCGAGGCCGCCTTGTTCTTGCCGTACCAGTAGGCAGACACCGAATGCGCCGCGTCCAGCACGCCGTCATTGACCGCGTCCATCACCTGGAAGGCGGCGACGACAGCGCCGGCGGGGAGAAGATCGATCTTGATCCGGCCGCCGGACATCGACTCCACACGGTCGACATACTGCTTGGCCATGTCCATCCAGATGTCGGATGCCGGCCAGGACGTCTGCATCTTCACGACCAGCGGCGACTGGGCCAGTACGGCCGGCGTCGCGAGCGCGGTCGCCGCGGCTGCCGCTCCGCCGCCGATCACGCTCTTCTTCAGAAACGAGCGGCGGTTGACGGCCTTGGATTGAATGTTTGTCACGTAATTCCTCCCTTAAAATTCGCGCCCGGTCTTGCGGAACCTTGGTTCACACACAAGCCGATGCATTGTGGCGAACCGATCCCTCCCGGCGGCCTCGGCTACTATCATGGACGCACCCCTGGTTGGCAAGGAGCGACGGGGCGATCGGGATACGACTAAAGCCTAATGCGGCGCACCTAATCGGCCCATACCAGCCCCGAAATGGATTCATTGCGGTCACAATCAGGGCAACGTCACCAAATTGGCGGATGAGGCGAGTCGGTGCTTACTCCGGTCGTCGTCCAGCGGCTTTTACGGCACGCGGGCGAGCGTCTTCGCGATATCGGCAGGGCTCATCGATAGCGATCCCCTGCCCCCGGAGCATGTCACCGCCGCCGCATCGAAGCCGTTACCGATGGGTTTGCCCCAGTTGCACCATGCAGCACCATGCAGTCTCTCGCCCGCAATCGTTTCCGCTTGAATTGCGGGGTGCCGTTGGTCGTCGCCCGCCCTCGGCGCGCGGCGGAAAGTTCGACTTGGCCGCTCTGTATTGCGAAGCATGCGGAGCCCGCTTGGCAACGAACCAACCGTGCGATTCTGGCATCGTCAAGCTTGCTGCGTGTGGAGTCCCCTCTAGCGCGGTACCGCGCCGTCCATCAGTTCGGCTTGGCGGCTCCAACTGGCGCTCTTCACGCCGTCCGGGGTTTGGGCGCAGGCGCTGAAGGTCAAGGCGAGGAGAAGAACGGCGGGGAGGATTTTCATCGGGCAGGCCTTTTTGCGTTGGCGCAGGCATTGTCCGCTGCCAAGCGGGCAATTGCGTGGCGATACCGCGCGAGCGCGATGGCGGGGGCGATCACTCGGGCTCCTGTCCCGGCACCAGGCCGCCGGACGGCGTGGAGGCGATGATCGAGGGAGTGACGCCGCCGATCAGCGGCAGGCCGGATGCCTTGCCGTAGGCGCTGCCGACGCCGTAGAGCCAGGGCACGCCGCTGTTGCGGGTGCGCAGAACCATGCGCCCGTCCGGCAGACGCACCGGCACGGTGACGCGCTTCTCGCGGTTCGACAGGGCGACGCCGACGGTCTGCTGCGCCAGGACCGGCGCGGCGGGGAGCGCGAGCAGCGCGGCGAGAATGGCAGCGGTGAAGCGGGGCATAGCGATCTCCTTGATGGGATGGAGTCTCTTGGCGATAAACGCCGCGAACCGGGGGAATGGTTCCGCCGCCCGTCCTGGCGCCGCTGCTATAAAAAAAGCCGCCCCGCGCTGGGCGGGACGGCTTGTCGTCACATGCTGACGGTAGCGAGCTTACTTCGGGGTCTGGCCGGGAACCACGCCGCCCGACGGGGTGGTGACCTCATCGGTCTTCGCGCCGGCCTCGCCGCTGGTCGCGGTGCTGGCGCCGGACATGTTGGAGTCCATCGCGCCGTCGGCCTTGACGCCGCCGTCCTTCATCATCGTCGCCATGAACGGCATCACGACAGGCTTGCCTTCCATCATGGTCGGGGTGTCGACGTCGGTCGCACCCTCGCCAAAGTCATAGGTGTCGTTGCCGTTGGTCTCGTCGTGCAGCATGACCATGTACTCGCCCTCGGCGGTCAGATCCATGTCGGCTTCGACCGAAACGTCGGTGCTTTCGCCGGCCGGAATCGCCACGTGGCCGATCGAGCCCGGAACCACCGGCGCGCCGTCCTTGACCTCGTGCAGGACGAGATAGCCGCCCTTGTCCGAAGAGACCTTGGCAAAAGTCGCGGTCTTGCCCTCGACCTTCACCCCGGCGGTGTCGACCATGTTCTCCGCGAAAGCGCTCGAGCCGAGCGCGAGCAGCGTGGCGGCAGTCGTCATAAGAAGCTTGTTCATGGGGAGTCCTCCAAATTCGGGGATGGATCGCGATTCACCGCCGAAGCGATGCCGCGATTGGACCAACAACGGGCCGTTCGGCGGGAGGTTGCGTCGAAATCTGCCGATCAAGTGGATGTGAGGGAAGGTCGGCCGGCGGCTGGAAAGCGCCCGGCGGCGGCTTTGTCCGACCGGGCGGATCGGGTAAAGGCGATGCCACGCCACATCCCGCAAACCTCGTACGGCAAGGACGACCATGACCATCACCCTCGACAAGGCCCGCATCATCATAGCCGAAGCGCTCAAGACCGGCGCCGCCAACGGCTGCAAGCCACTGACCGTCGCCGTGCTCGATGCCGGCGGCGCGCTGATCGCGCTGGAGCGCTCCGACGGCTCGTCGCGGATGCGCCCGGACGTCGCCATCGGCAAGGCGAACGGCGCCATCGCGCTCGGCATCGGCTCGCGGGCGATCTTCAAGCGGGCCGAGGAGCAGCCCTCTTTCGTCCAGGCGATGAACGCTCTCGCCAAGGGCTCGCTGGTGCCGGTGCCGGGCGGTGTGCTGGTCAAGGGCCAGGGCGGCGCGATCCTCGGCGCTGTCGGCATCACCGGCGATACCTCGGACAATGACGAGATCGCCGCCATCGCCGGCATCGAGGCCGCCGGCTTCCAGGCCGACGGGGGCTAGGGGCCCCCGCCAGCGAGAGCGTAAGCCCGAAGCTTAAGGGCGGGGCAGACAACCGGGTCCCGGTTAGCGCCGAGCCTCGCGAGAAGCTAAGGTCGGGGCCGGTAACACCCCGCTTCACCGAAGCTTGTGTTGATCGGGCGCGCGTCGCCAGCCTTGATGGCGCGACGCATGCCCGTTCGGCAGAAGACTGAGGAGATGACGATGCGACGCAACCCATTCGCCCTGGCCACGCTGGCCGCTGGCGCGCTGATGGCGCTGACGCTGTCGCCCGGCCCGGTAGCGGCCCAGACGAGTGCGACGGCGATCTTTGCCGGCGGCTGCTTCTGGTGCGTGGAGAGTGACTTCGACCATGTGCAGGGCGTGCTCGACACGACGTCGGGCTATATCGGCGGAACCAACCAGAACCCGACCTATCAGAACCATCCCGGTCACGTCGAAGCGGTGAAGATCACCTACGACCCCGCCAAGGTGTCCTACGACCAGCTGCTCACCGTGTTCTGGCACTCGGTCGATCCGACCGACGCCGGCGGCCAGTTCTGCGATCGCGGCCATTCCTATTCCACCGCGATCTTCGCCACCGACGCCGCCCAGGTCGAGACCGCGAAGGCGTCGAAGGCCGCGGTGAAACAGGACCTCGGCACAGTCGTGACGCCGATCAACACCGCCCCGACCTTCTGGCCGGCGGAGGGCTACCACCAGGATTATTACAAGAAGAACCCGCTGAAATATAAATACTACCGCTTCTCCTGCGGCCGCGACGCCACGATCCGCAAGGTCTGGGGCGACAAGGCCTTCGAGGGCATCAAGGATTCGATGAGCTGAGAGACGGCAGGGGCGGTGCGGAGGGAACCCGCCGCCCCGCCGACAGTTGAACTCGAAACCTCACACGGGAGAGATCATGACTTTCAAAGCCCTGGCGCCGCTGTTCGGCGCCGCGCTCATCCTGGCTCCTACCCTCGCCCATGCCGAGGACGACTGGGTCACCAAGCAATCGCCCAAATCCGTCGCCGATACGGTCGCGGCGCTGACGGCGGCAATCGAAAAGGCCGGCGCCAAGGTGGTCGCCACCCTCGACCATCAGGCCAACGCCCAATCGGCCGGCATGGAGCTGCCGGCGACGACGGTGGTCGTCTTCGGCAATCCGAAGCTCGGCACGCCGCTGATGCAAAAGAACCGCCGGATCGGGCTCGACCTGCCGCAGAAGATGCTCGTCTGGGACGAGGACGGCCAGACCATGGTCGGCTATCTCGAGCCGGAGGAACTTGCCGAGCGCTACGGCATCGATGACGATGCCGAGCCGGTCGAGGCGATGGAAAAGGCGCTCGACAAGCTGTCGGACGCGGCGATCGCCGAGTAGCGCCGTCGGGTCAGCGGGTCAGCGGCTCGATCCATATCTCGCCGGCCATCACGTTGTCCGGCTGCGACAGCGCATAGAGCACGGCCCCGGCGATATCGTCCGGGGTCAGCGCGCCGGGCTTGGGCTCGTCGAAGAAGGGCGTATCGACCATGCCGGGCTCGATCAGCGTCACCTTGACGCCCTTCTCGCGCATTTCCTCACGCAGATTGTAGCCATAGCCGGTCACCGCCCATTTGGTCGCGCCGTAGACCGAGCCCGGCAACACCTTGCGGCCAGCCACCGAGCCGGTCAGCAGATAATGCCCCTTGGCCGCGACGACCGCCTCGTAGCTTGCCTTCACCGTGAACATCAGGCCGAGGACGTTGGTCAGCACCATCTCGCGCCAATTGTCGACGTCGCCGCCCGCGGTGCCGGTGCCTTTGGCGCCGAGCCCGGCATTAGCGAAAACCGCGTCGATCGAACCGAAGCGGCCGAGAACGGCGGCAACCATCGCCTCTTGGGCGGCAAAATCCTGAACGTCGCAGGCGAGCGCCATCGCGTTCTCCGAACCCAGGTCCGACACGAGCCCGTCGAGCTTGTCCCTGGAGCGGGCGGCGAGCGCCACACAGTAGCCGGCGTTAACGGCGCGGCGGGCGGTGGCCGCGCCGATGCCGGTCGAGGCGCCGGTGATGAGCATGGTCTTCATGGAAATCTCCTTGATGGTAATTCAGGCGGGCGCCGCTACCGGGCGCGATCGGACTGCAACCGCCATGTGGATCGCGACCCCATTCTGGAAACCCCGGACACCCCGCGCCGCGACGCGATGTCATCCCCAATCGTCGCCGAAAACCCGTTTCGAACGGAACCGTTCGCCTCTAGGGCGATTATGCTGGCGACCGGTTTTGGCATCGGGGTTCGCCCACGCGGCTCGATACGCCAACGCCACACAAAACGAAGGAGACGATCATGGCCAAGAACGGCAAAACCAAGCTGCACACGACCAAGAACCCGCTGTCGGAAAACATCCGCGGATCGATGGTCCAGCTTCTGCAAAAGCATCTCGGCTCGGCGGTGGATCTCACCTACCAGACGAAGCAGGCGCACTGGAACGTCAAGGGCATGAACTTCATCGCCGTGCACAAGCTGTTCGACGAGCTGCACGAGGTGACCGAAGCCTATGTCGACGATATCGCGGAGCGGCTGACCGGCATGGGCGGCCAAGCCCACGGCACGGTGCAGGCGGCGGTCGAGAATTCGGTGCTGGAGCCCTACCCGCTCGATCTGGTGAAATCGGAAGATCACCTGAAGCGACTCGCCGATTCCTACGCGCGCTGGAGCGACGAGGTGCAAAAGGGCATCGAGGAGGCGTCCGAGGCCGGCG
Organism: Aurantimonas coralicida; assembly: GCA_011050685.1. Classification (GTDB taxonomy): domain Bacteria; phylum Pseudomonadota; class Alphaproteobacteria; order Rhizobiales; family Rhizobiaceae; genus Aurantimonas; species Aurantimonas coralicida_A. Next base: position 565 of record DRFF01000048.1, on the reverse strand, counting down.
ACGCGCTGACCGAGGATCTGTTGACCGAGGTCGGCCGCGGCCTCGACAAGTCGCTGTATTTCCTGGAGAGTCATTTTCAGGCGTAAGGCGTTCCCCGGCTCCTATCCAGACAGGAAAAAAGGCGGCCCGATGGGGTCGCCTTTTTCGTTGCAGCGATTGGTCCGCCCCGCCCTCAGGCGATGGTCTGGCCGGTCTTCTTCCAGTCGGCAAGGAAGGCCTCGAGGCCCTTGTCGGTGAGCGGATGCTTGACCAGACCCTTGAGCGTCGCCGGCGGCACGGTGGCGACGTCGGCGCCGAGCAGCGCCGCCTCGCGCACATGGTTCATGGTGCGCACCGAGGCGGCCAGGATCTCGGTGTCGAAGCCGTAATTGTCGTAGATCCGGCGGATGTCGGCGATCAGCCCCATGCCGTCGATATTGATGTCATCGAGCCGGCCGATGAAGGGGGAGATGAAGGTCGCCCCAGCCTTGGCGGCGAGCAGCGCTTGCACCGCCGAGAAGCACAGGGTGACGTTGACCAGGAAGCCCTCGCCGGTCAGCGCCTTGCCTGTCTCTTATACACATCT
>DRFF01000047.1 GCA_011050685.1 Aurantimonas coralicida | reverse complement strand
GCCCGGCGCCCCCGCATCGGCTCACAGACAGGCGCGGATCAGGGCGCGGGTGTTCTCGGCCGTCATCGTGACCGGATTGCCGCCGGTGCTGGGATCGCGCAGCGCCATCTCGGTCAGACGATCGATGTCAGGATCGACGACGCCCAACGCCGTCAAGTTGGCGGGGATGCCAAGCTCACCGGTGAGTTCGCCGACGAAGGCGTCGAACCCCTCGAAGCCGCCGGCGATGTCGAGATAGGCCGCCGCCCGTTCGATCCGCGCTTCGATCGCCTCGCGATTGAAGGCCAGCACCGGCCGCATGACGACGGCGTTGGTGGTGCCGTGATGGGTGTGATGGAGGGCGCCGATCGGATGCGAGATCGCATGGATGGCGCCGAGCCCCTTCTGGAAGGCGGTCGCGCCCATCGCGGCGGCGGCCATCACCTGGGCGCGGGCCTCGATGTCCGAGCCGTCGCGAAAGGCGCGCGGCAGATACGCCTTGACCAGCCGCAGGCCCTCCAGGGCGATGCCCTGGCTCATCGGATGGAAATGCGGCGAGCAATAGGCCTCCAGGCAATGGGCGAAGGCATCCATGCCGGTGCCGGCGGTGATAGCCGGCGGCATCCCGATGGTCAGCTCCGGATCGCAGATGACCACCTGCGGCATCAGCTTGGGATGGAAGATGATCTTCTTGGTCTCGGTCGCCATGTCGGTCAGGACTCCCGCGCGGCCGACCTCCGAACCGGTTCCCGCCGTCGTGGGAACCGCTATGATTGGCGCGATCGCGTCGGCGTTCGCCCGCGTCCACCAGTCGCCGAAGTCCTCCAGCTCCCAGACCGGGATCGACTGCCCGGCCATCAGCGCGACGAGCTTGCCGAGATCGAGACCCGAGCCGCCGCCGAAGGCGATCACGCCGTCATGGCCTCCGTCGCGATAGGCCTTCACCCCGGCGTCGAGATTGGCGCCGTTCGGATTCGGGTCGACATCGGCGAAGATCGCCCGGCCTAGTCCCGCTTCCGCCATCAGGTCGAGCGCGCGGGCGGTGACCGGCAGCTTGGCCAGACCCCGGTCGGTGACCAGCAGCGGCCGCGCGATGCCGGCGGCCGCGCAGGCATCGGCGAGTTCCGCGATGCGTCCGGCGCCGAAACGGATGGCGGTGGGATACGACCAATTGCCCCAGAGCTTCATGGGTCAGGCTTTCTTCAGATGATAGGATTTCGGGCGGGTCACGCTGCGATAGCCGAGCGTCGACAGCGCCGCGCCACGGCCGGTGTCCTTGCAACCGGTCCAGCAGAGCGCCGGGTCGAGATAGTCGCAGCGGTTCATGTAGATCGTCCCGGTCTCGATCTGACGGCCGATCCGCTCCGCCGCGTCAGCGTCCTGCGTCCACAGCGAGGCGGTCAGTCCGAAGGGCGAATCGTTCATCAAAGAGATCGCCTCCGCGTCCGACGATACCCGCATGATGCCGACGACGGGGCCGAAGCTCTCGTCGCGCATGACGCGCATGGAATGGTCGACATCGATCAGGATCTGCGGGGCGAGATAGGCGGTGTCGCCCGTGTCGGCCGGAAACAGCGCCGAATCGATCAGCGCCCTGGCGCCGGCATCGATCGCTTCCTTCACCTGGGCCCGGACCTCGCGTGCGAAGCGGATGTTGGCCATCGGCCCGAGCGTCGTTTCCGGGTCGAGCGGATCGCCGAGGCGATAGGCTTCGACGATCTTGACCGCCTTCTCCACGAAGGCGTCGAAAAGCGCGTCCGCGACGTAGATCCGCTCGATGCCGCAGCAGCATTGGCCGGAGTTGAACATCGCGCCGTCGATCAGCGTCTCCACCGCCGCGTCGAGATCGGCGTCTTCGCGGACATAGCCGGGGTCCTTGCCGCCCAGCTCCAGCCCGACGCCGGTGAAAGTGCCCGCCGCGGCGCGCTCGATCGCCCGTCCGCCGCCGACCGACCCGGTGAAATTGACGAAGTCGAAGGCGCGAGCGCGAAGAAGCTCGGCGGTCGTCTCATGGGTGACGTGGATCGCTTGGAACAGCCCGTCCGGCAGGCCGGCGGCGCAGAACGCGGCGGCGAAGCGTTCGCCGGCGAGGATCGTCTGCGTCGAATGCTTCAGCACCACCGCGTTGCCGGCGGCCAGCGCCGGCACGATCGTGTTGACCGCGGTCAGATACGGGTAGTTCCAAGGCGCGACGACCAGTACGAGGCCGAGGGGTTCATAGGCGATGAAGCGGCGAAAGGCGTTGGAATCCTCGATCACCGTTGGCTCCAGCGCGTCCTTCGCCAGCGCGGTCATGTGGAAGGCGCGCTCCTTGACGCCGCCGATCTCGCCGCCGTAGCGCACCGGCCGGCCCATCATCCGGGCGAGTTCGGGGACGATCTCGTCGTTCATCGCCTCCAGCGCAGCAATCGCCCGGTCGACGATCGCGACACGCTCGGCCAGCGGTCGCGCCGCCCAGTCTTTCTGGGCGATTCGGGCGGCTGCCAAGTGTGGCGCCAGCGCCGCCGCGTCCTCGGTGTCCCGACGCACCAGAACGCTGCCGTCGATCGGCGAGATACAGGTCAATTCGCTCATCACAACCTCTCAGGAGCGCTCGAAGCCGCGCCGGACTTCCCAGTCGGTCACATGGGAATCATATTCGCGCTGCTCCCACCGGGCGGCATGCACATAATGGGCGACGACGTCGTCGCCCAGGGCCTGTCTCAGCATCGCGGATTGGTCGAACGCCTCGCTCGCGGCGCGAAGGGTGGACGGGACGTGCCGCATTCCCTCCCGCGCACCATAGGCATCACCCTCGAAGGCCGGCTCCAGCGCCAGCTTTTCCTCGATCCCGGCGAGCCCGGCGGCGATCTGTCCGGCGAAAGCCAGATAGGGATTGAGATCCGAGCCGCCGACCCGGCACTCGACCCTGACGCCCTTGGTGCCTGCGCCGCACAGGCGATAACCTGCGGTGCGGTTGTCGAGGCTCCACACGGCCATAGTCGGCGCGAAAGTGCCGGCGACGAAGCGCTTGTAGGAATTGACGTTCGGCGCGAGCAGCAGCGTGACGTCGTCGGCGTATTTCAGCAGCCCGGCCAGATAGTGCCGCATCAGTTCCGACATGCCGTGCTCGGCCTCGGCGTCATAAAAGGCGGGCGCGCCGTCCAAGGTCTGCAGCGACTGGTGGACATGGCTGGACGAGCCGGCGGAGGCGTCATTCCATTTCGCCATGAAGGTCGCCGCGCGGCCCTTGGCCCAGGCGATCTCCTTAACGCCGTTCTTGACGATCACATGGTTGTCGGCGGCGGTCAGCGCGTGATCGTATTTGACGTTGATCTCTTCCTGGCCCGCCGAGGCCTCGCCCTTCGAGCATTCGACCGGGATGCCGGCGCCGTAGAGCCCGTTGCGCACGGCGCGCATCACCTCCTCTTCCTTGGTCGTCTGGAGGATGTGGTAGTCCTCGTTATAGGCGCTGACGAGGGAAAGATCGCGGTAGCCGGTCCGCTCGGCGGCCGCGAAACTGTCCTCGAACAGGAAGAATTCGAGCTCCGAGGCCATCGTCGGCCGCAGCCCGATCGCCTCCAGCCGCGCGATCTGGCGCTTCAGGACGGCACGGGGCGAATGGGCGACCGGCCCGTCGGCGTCATGATCCTCCACGTCGCAGAGGACCAGCGCGGTTGCTTCCAGCCAGGGCACGCGGCGCAGCGTCGACAGGTCCGGCCGCATGACGTAGTCGCCATAGCCCGCCGCCCAGCTCGTTGCCTCGTATCCCTCCACCGTGTTCATCTCCATGTCGGTGGCGAGGAGATAGTTGCAGCCATGGGTCTCTTCCCAGGCGCTCTCGACGAAGAACGCGGCGTGGAAACGCTTGCCCATCAGCCGCCCCTGCATGTCCACCTGGACCACCAGGACGGTGTCGATCTCGCCGCTCTGAACGGCCTGTTTCAGTTCGTCGAAGGTCAGTTTGCCGGGCATCGGTCAGACATGTCGCAGCTGGAGTGAGGGAACCGCGGCGCCGATCGTGGCGCCGCGGCTGGGTGAGGTTCGATCAGCTCAATTCTAGCTGTAGCGGTAAGGCTTGCCGGCTTTGGCCATCACGTCGTTGTACTCGCGGAAGATCTTCACCACACGGGCGGTGCGCTCGCTGGTCGCGGCGATCTCGTCCCAGAACTTGAACGCCTCGGCTTCCACCGTCGCCCATTCCTCTTCCGGGATCGTGGTCAGCTTCAGTTTGTCGCCGTTAACCCGCAGCTTGGCCTCCCCGCCCCAATACCATTGCTGGCGGAAGTAGTGGGAGGAATCCATCGCCAGCTTCAACAGCATCTTCAGGTGCTCCGGCAGCTCGTCATACTTCTCCTGGTTGGCGAAGAACGAGCCGCACCAGGCGCCGGAGATGTTGTTGGTGAGGAAATATTCGGTCACGTCGGCCCAGCCGACGGTATAGTCCTCGGTGATGCCGGACCAGGCGATGCCGTCGAGTTCGCCGGTCTGCAGCGCCACCTCGACGTCCTCCCAAGGCAGCGTCACCGGCACGATGCCGAAGCGGGTGAGAAAGCGGCCGGCCGTCGGGAAGGTGAAGATCCGCTTGCCCTTCAGATCCGCGAGGCTGTTGATCGGCTCCTTGGTGGCGAAGTTGCAGGGATCCCAGGAGCCGGCGGAGAGCCATTTGACGCCCTCGACCTCGCCATAGGCCTCTTCCCAGATCTCTTTCAGCCCGTACTGCTCGAACAACACCGGCACGTCGAGGCTGTAGCGGGTGCCGAAGGGGAAATAGCCGCCGAACACCGAGATATCGACCGGCGCGGCGATCGAGTCGTCGTCCGACTGGACCATGTCGATGGTGCCGCGCTGCATGGCACGGAACAGTTCGCCCGTCGGCACGAGCTGATCGGCGAAAAACAGCTCGATCTCCATCTGGCCATTGGCCGCCTTGTTGAAGTCGTCGACCATGCCCTTGACGACGAATTCGGCGAGCGCCGGGCCGGCATAGGTCTGCAACCGCCAGCGGATCGGCGCGCTTTGGGCATGAACGGCCGGGGCGGCGAGGGTCGAGGCACCGGCCGCCGCCGTGACAACGCCCGCCTTCTTGAGGAAATCGCGTCTGTTCGTCATGTCGTCGCTTCCTTCTGTTGCGGCCCGGTCAGGCCGGTTGCACGGGCTTTGCCGCCCGCTTGTTTTGCCGACCAGCTTGGTCAGCGACCATTGGAATATGCGTATTCCGGCAGCCACAGCGCGATCTGCGGAAAGGCGGTGACGATGCCGAGGCCGACGATCATGATGCCGACGAACGGCCAGACCGAACGGTAGATGTCGGACAGCGTGATTTCGGGCGGCGCCATCGCCCGCATCAGGAAGAGATTGTAGCCGAAGGGCGGCGTCATATAGGCGATCTGGCAGGTGATTGTGTAGAGGACGCCGTACCAGACGAGGTCGAAACCGAGGGCGCCGACAAGCGGAATGTAGAGCGGCGCGACGATCACCAGCATGGCCGTGTCGTCGAGGAACATGCCAAGCAGGATGTAGGAAATCTGCATCATGATGAGGATCTGCCAGGGCCCAAGCCCCAGATCCTCGGTGAAGAAGCTGTCCAGCGCTCTCGACGCGCCGACACCGTCGAAGATGCTGCCGAAGGCAAGCGCCGCCATGATGATCCAGAAGAACATGCAGGAGATGAGGAGCGTCTTTCGCACCGTCTCGTGCAGCACATGGAGGGTCAACCGACGCTTGACCAGGGCCGCGATCATCGCCGCCACCGCGCCGACGGCGGAGCTTTCCACCAGGCTGGTGACGCCCATGACGAAAAGGCCGGTCATGGCGAAGAAGATGAACAGGGGCAGGATGCCGGCCTTGAGCAGACCGATCTTTTCCGCGCGGGTGATGCCCTCCCGCTCTTCCAGCGGCAGGACGGGGCCCAGTTCCGGGTTCACCCGGCAGCGGAGGTAGATATAGACGACGAACATCGCCGCGATCATCAGCCCCGGAAAGACGCCGGCGAGCCAGAGCTGGCCGACCGGCTGGCGCGCGATCATGCCGTAAAGAACGAGGACGACGCTCGGCGGCACCAGGATGCCCAGGGACGATCCCGCCTGGATGACCCCCGTCACCATGACCTTGTCGTAGCCGCGCCGCAGCAGTTCGGGCAGCGCGATCGTCGCGCCGATCGCCATGCCGGCGACGGAGAGCCCGTTCATGGCCGATATCATCACCATCAGCCCGATCGTCCCGATGGCGAGGCCGCCGGCCGTGCCGCCCATCCAGACGTGGAACATGTGGTAGAGATCGTCGGCGATGCCGCTCTCCGACAGCATGTAGCCCATGAAGATGAACAGCGGCAGCGTGAGCAGCGGATACCATTTCATCAGCTTCATGACGGCGGAGAAACCCATCTCCGAGCCGCCGTCGCCATAGAGAAAAAGCGCGGTCACCACCGCCACGCCGCCGATGACGCCGAAGACGCGCTGGCCGGTCAGCAGCATCACCATCATGCTGGCGAACATGAGGATGGCGATCATCTCGTAGCTCACGAGGCGGCCCCCCGCTCGGCTTCGTCCGGTTCCCGGTCGCGCGGGTGGTCGACCTCGTCTTCCCGCGGCAGCCGCTCGACCCCCGGCAGCACGATTCCCCGTGCCTCGGCGACGTTGCGGATCAGCATCGCGATGGCTTGAAGCAGCATCAGCACGATGCCGCAGACCATGACGATCTTGATCGGCGCCATGTAGGGCCGCCAGGACGAATAGCTCCGCTCGCCATATTCCAGCGCATAGGCCGTGGATGAGAGGCCCCCGTAGAGGAGGATGCCGAGGTAGAAGATCAGGAGAAGGATCGTGACCGCGTCGGTCGCCGCCTGTGTGCGTGGGCTCCAGCGCCCGTAAGCCAGATCCATGCGGACATGGGCGCCCATCTTGAGCGAGTAGCCACCGCCGACCAGAAAATAGGCCACCATCGCGAACTGGGCCATCTCCAGCGTCCACAGCGATGGGTGGAAGAAGGTCTTGGTGATGGTCGAATAAAACAGGATGCCGATCATCCCGAAGATCGAATACATCGTGACGAGACCCACCCAACCGTTCACGCGGTCAATGAAGCGGACATAGGCAGCCAGCCGCTTCATGCCGCCGCCCCTTTCGACGCGTCGGCCGAGAGCGAAGCGTGGGCGCGCGACACCCAGGCTGCCAGGCGGCTGGCAATCTCGACCACGTCCGCGGGCGTGGCGATCAGGTCGTTGCGGATTTCGACCATCGCATTGGCCATCCCATGCGGAACCGCGTGGGTCGTCAGCGTATGCATGACCCCGTCAGCCGGACCGTATGGCTCGTTGCGGCGCATGTCGAGCGAGCCATCGGCCGCCTTCAGGATGGCATCGGCGAGGCGCTGGTCGCTGTCGTGCAGGATACCGATTTCCACCGACCGCCGCTCTCCGGCATAGACCGGGGTGAAGGAATGGATCGTCAAAAGGACGGGGTTGGCATGGGTGGCGCGATGCCGCGCGACGGCCTTTGCCAATGCGCTCTCAAACGGCCGATAGAAGCGTTCGACCCGGTCGGTTCGCGCGGTCGCGCTCAGCCCCGTGTTGCCGGGAATCTGGTGGATTTCGCTGCGGGCGGGGATGGCGTCGTCAGCCTCCGGCGGCCGGTTGCAGTCATAGACGAGGCGCGACACCTTTTGCGCGACGAGCGGTGCGTCGAACGTCTCCGACAGATGCCGTGCCACCGCCAATGCTCCCGGGTCCCAGGCGGCGTGGCTGGCTTTGGTCGCCGCACCGATGCCGAGATCGCCGAACTCGGCGGGAATCGCGTTCGAGGCATGTTCGCAGACCAGAAGAATGGTGCCGGCCCCGTCCGGATTGATCACCTCGACCGTTTGGGCGCGCGAGCCGGCGGACGGCTCTTCCAACGTTGCACTCCCTTCGGACAAGGCGTTACCTCTCGACTGGCTCTGAAACGATCATTACAGAGTTACTTACCATGTCAAGCGCGCCCAGCCGCGAAATTCGGCGGCGGCGTGGCGCCATGTTACGAGGCCGGCGCGGATGAACGGGGGGCTTTTGAATGACGACGAGCGATGACCGGACGGTCGCGGAGCTGATCCGCGCCGCGTTTCCCGATCTGACCCGCGCCGAGCGGCAGCTGGCCGACGCCATCCTCGAGGACTATCCAATCTCCGGGCTCGGCAGCATCACGGCGCTGTCGGAAAGCTCTGGCGTCTCGACGCCGACGGTGCTGCGTATGGCGCGTAAGCTCGGTTTCGACGGCTTCACGCATTTCCAGGCGAGCCTGCGCGGCGAACTGAAGATGATGATTTCCGATCCCGTCGCCAGGCGCGAGCACTGGACCGACGAGCTGCCGCACGCCCATATCCTCAACCGCTTCGCCGAGGCGGTATCCGACAATCTGCGCAAGACACTGCAGCGGATGAACGTCGAAACCTTCGACGCCGCGACGGCCCTTCTGGCGGACCCCGATCGCGCGGTGTTCGTCGTCGGCGGCCGTGTCACCCGTTCGCTGGCCGACTATTTCTTCAGCCTGCTCCAGGTCATCCGCGACGGCGCGCATCTGTTGCCGCCCAACGCCAATATCTGGCCGCACAGCGTGTTGAGCATGAAGGAGGGCGACGTCCTCCTGATCTTCGACATCAGGCGCTATGAGCGCGAACTCCTGAGCCTCGCCAAGATGGCCCGCGCGCGCGGCGTGACCATCGTGTTGATGACCGACCAGTGGGGATCGCCGATCACCACCCACGCGGCGCACGGCTTTCATGCCCGGATCGAGGTGCCGTCGGCCTGGGACTCGACCGTCGTCCTGACCTACATGGTGGAGGCCCTGCTGGCCGGCATCCAGGCGATCCACTGGGACACCGCGCGGCGGCGGATGAACGAGCTCGAAGGCCTGCTCGACGAAACCGCGATGTTCAAGAAGTTCACATGAGGGGCGAATAGATCAGGCCGCCGGCTCTGCGGCCACGCCGCCCTGCCGGCCCCTATCCCCCACCCTCGCGTTGGCCGCGGCGGCGGGCCTGAACGATCTCGGCGAGGATCGACAGGGCGATCTCCTCCGGCGTGATCGCTCCGAGATCGAGACCGGCCGGCGCCTTGACGCGGGCGAGCGCCAAAGGGTCGGCACCTTCGGCGGCGAGCGTCTGGCGCAGCGCCGTCATCTTGCGCCGGCTGCCGACGAAGACGTGGGTGTCGGCCGCGATCCCCAGCGCGGCGGTCAGCGCCGCCTTGTCGCCCTTGCCCTGCGTCGAGACGACGACGAAGCGCCGGGCCTCTTGCAGGCCGTCGACCGCAAAGCAGTCTGCCACGCGGTCGGCGTCCGGCGTGCCGGGCCGATCCTCCACCGGGGCCGCGAGGGTGACGTGGAAGCCGAGCGGCCGCGCCTGGCTCGCCAGCGCCATCGCGACGGGACTGGCGCCAAGGATCACCAGCGAGGGCTGCGGCAGGACGGGCTCGATGAAGATGTCCATGGTGCCCTCGCTCGGGCACATGTTCTTGGCGAAGCGTACGCCCTCGCGGCTTTCGCCGGGGCTGACGCCGAGTTCGGCAAGGAGGTTTTCCGGCTGCACCGAGACCAGCCGCGCCACACCGTCGGCGAGCGCCTCGCGCGCCGCCTTCAGCACCGCGCCGCGGGCACAGCCGCCGCCGATCCAGCCGGCCGCGATGGTGCCGTCCGCACGGATCACCGCCTTGGCCCCGGCCTTGGCGGCGGTCACCGAAACGGTCCGCACGACGGTCGCCAGAACGAAGGCTTCCTCGGCGGCCTTCAGACGGGATATCAGGTCGATCACGTCGACATGGGCGGTCATCGCAAGGGGTCCGTCACAGTTTCGCCAGATAGGGTTCGAGGTCGGCAAGGCTCTGCAGCGTGTGCGCCGGGGCGTAGAGGTCGACATGGGGCAGCGCCGCCTTGATGCCGGCTGCCTCCGGCGCGTAGCCCTCCCAGCCGATCATCGGGTTCAGCCAGACGATCCGGCGGCAGCGCCGGGAAAGCCGCGCCATCTCGCGGCCAAGCAGCGCCGCGTCGCCGGTCTCGTAGCCATCGGAGACGATCATGACGCAGGTCCGCGAATGGATCACCCGCGCCGCGTGCCAGCGGTTGAAGGTTTGAAGGCTCTCGCCGATCCGGGTGCCGCCGCCGGCACCTTGCGCCATCATCGACAGGCGGTCGAGCGCGCGGACGGGGTTCTTCTCCTTCATCGCGTCGGAGACATGGGCAAGCCTCGTGTGGAACAGGAAGGCGTCGGCCTCGCGAAACTCGTCCAGGACGCCGTGGATGAAGCGGAGAAAGACGCCGGTGTAGAGGCTCATCGAGCCCGACGCGTCGAGCAGCATGACCAGCCGCAGCGGTTTTTCCTTGCGGCGGCGCTTCACCAGGGTGATCGGCACCCCGCCATGGCTGATATTGCGGTGGATGGTGCGGCGAAGGTCGAGCCGGTATCCACGGCGTCGGGCGAGGTCGCGGCGGGTGAGCCGTGTGCGCATGGTCCGCGCCAGCCGCGCGGCGATGTCATGGGCCGCCGCGATCTGCGCCGGGTCGGCGATCTTGCGAAAATCGATTTCGCTGAGATTGTCGGCGCGCGACGCGCCTTCCATGCGGCCGACGCCGTCGCGGTCCTCGCCGGGCTCGTCGCCGGCGGGCATCTGGTCCGGCGCCGTGTCGCCGCCGGAATTGGGGGCGTCGTTGCGCAGATTCTTCAGCGACGGGCTGTTGGCGGCCTTGGTCGAACCGGAGATCGCCGAGCGCGAGCGCACCCGCTTGCCGAGCCAGAAGGCGTCGAACAGGCCGTCGAAGACCTCCCAGTCGGCCTTGCGCGCCGCGAACAGATGTTTGAAGGCGGCCCGCAGCAGGCCGGGCCGGTCGCCGTAGCCGGAGGCGAGCAGCATCGCCGCGTCCTGGCCCTCGCTGAGGCCGACGGCAAAGGCATTGTCGCGCAAGGTGCGCAGAAAGGCCGCGAGCTTGTCGGCAACGAGCGTCGCCACCGCGTCGGGCTCCCCTGGCACCAGGGCCGGCGCGGGGCCGGCGGCGCTCACGCCACCTTCCCCAGCAGGCGCTCCGTCACCTCCCGCGACAGCCGCGCCTTGTCCTCATGGGTCTTCAACAGGCACATCAGCGTTTCATGCACCGTCTCCGGCCGGTCGGCGAGATCGCGCACATCGAGGCCGACCAGCGCCGCCGCCCAGTCCAGCGTCTCGGCGACACCGGGAACCTTGCGCAGATCCTCCTTGCGGATGCTCTCGACCATCCGCGCGATCTGCAGCGACAGCGAGGCGCCGGCGCCCTCGACCCGCGCCATGATGATGCGGGCCTCGCGATCGACGTCGGGGTAGTCGACATAGTGATAGAGGCAACGCCGACGCAGCGCGTCCGACAGCTCGCGCGTGCCGTTCGATGTCAGCACGACATGCGGGATCGAGACGGCGGTGATAGTGCCGAGCTCGGGGATTGTGACCTGGAAGTCCGACAGGAGCTCGAGCAGAAACGCCTCGAACTCCTCGTCGGCGCGATCGACCTCGTCGATCAACAGGATCGGCGGCTTTTCCCGGCGGATCGCGGCGAGCAGCGGGCGCTCCAGCAGATATTTTTCCGAGAAGATCTGGTCCTCGATCTCGCCCGCCTTGCCGCCCGCTTCAACCTGATGCGCCTGGATCGCCAGCAATTGCCGCTGGTAGTTCCATTCGTAGAGCGCCGCCGACTGGTCGAGACCCTCGTAGCATTGCAGCCGGATCAGTTCGGCCGAATGCACGGCCGCCAGCGCCTTGGCGACCTCGGTCTTGCCGACGCCGGCCTCGCCTTCCAAAAGCAGCGGGCGCTTCAGAAGGTCCATCAGCGAGATCGCCACCGCCAGTTCGCCATCGGCGATGTAGCCCGCCCCGGCGAGGCGCTCGGCGATCTGGTCGCGGGACAGACTCATGGCCGGTGCTCCGGTCTCCCCCGCCGCGCCGGGCGCGCGCCGATCGTGACGCGCGCCGCCGCCGTGCCTTGCCCTCTCACGACAGGCTCAACCGAGCGCGCCGAGGTCTTTCGCCGCCTTCCAGTTGCGCCAGAAATCATGCGGCATCTGGATGTGCGTCGAGCCCAGAAACGAAAAGGCGTCGTTGACGGCGTTGGAGAAGGCCGGCACGCCGCCGACATTCGGACTTTCGCCCACACCCTTGGCGCCGATCGGGTGATGCGGCGAGGGCGTGACCGTGAAATCGGTCTCCCAATGCGGAGTCTCGACGGCGGTCGGCATGAAGAAATCCATGAACGAGCCGGTGATGACGTTGCCGGTCTCGTCGTAGCGGATTTCCTGCCCCATCGCGATGGCGAAGGCTTCGGTCAGACCGCCATGGACCTGCCCCTCGATGATCATCGGGTTGATCCGCGTGCCGCAATCGTCCAGCGCGTAGAAGCGGCGGATCTTGTAGACGCCGGTGTCGACATCGATCTCCATCACGCAGATATAGGCGCCGAAGGGATAGGTCATGTTGGGCGGGTCGTAATAGCTGACCGCCTCCAGCCCCGGCTCCATGCCCGGCGGCACCGAATTATAGGCCGCCCAGCAGATGTCCTTCATCGACATGGTCTTTTCCGGCAGCCCCTTCACCCGGAAACCATCGATGTCCCATTCCAGATCGCCTTCATGGACCTCGAGCTTGTAGGCCGCGATCATCTGCGCCTTGGCCTTGATCTTGCGCGCCGCCATGGCGATCGCCGCGCCGGCCACCGGGGTCGAGCGCGAGCCGTAGGTGCCGAGACCGTAGGGCGCGGTGTCGGTGTTGCCCTCCTCGACCATGATGTCGTCGGCGGGAATGCCGATTTCCGTCGCGATGATCTGCGCCCAGGTGGTCTCGTGGCCCTGGCCCTGGCTCTTGGAGCCGACGCGGGCGATGCCGGCGCCGGTCGGATGCATCCGGATCTCGCAGCTGTCGAACATGGCGATGCCGAGGATGTCGCAGTTCTTCGACGGGCCGGCGCCGACGATCTCGGTGAAGAAGGACACGCCGAGCCCCATGATCTCGCGCGTCTCGCCGCGCTTGAAGGCCTCGCGCTTTGCCGCCTGCTCCTTGCGCAGGCCGGCGTAGTCGACCGCCTCCATCATCTTCTTCATGGCGGCGTGGTAGTCGCCAGAATCATATTCCCAGCCGAGCGCCGAATGATAGGGAAACTGCTCCGGCTTGATGAAGTTCTTCAGCCGCAGTTCGGCCGGGTCCATGCCGAGCTTCTGCGCCAGAATGTCCATCCCGCGCTCGATGCAATAGGCGGCTTCCGTCACCCGGAACGAACAGCGATAAGCGACGCCCCCTGGGGCCTTGTTGGTGTAGATGCCGTCGACCGCCACATGCGCCGTCGGGAAATCATAGGACCCGGTGACGATGTTGAAGAAGCCGGCCGGCCATTTGGACGGGTCGGCGCAGGCGTCGAAGGCGCCGTGATCGGCGAGGACATGGACGCGAAGCCCGGTGACCTTGCCCTCCTTGGTCGCGGCGATCTCGGTGGTCATGTGGTAGTCGCGGGCAAACGACGTGGTGGTCAGGTTCTCGATCCGATCCTCGACCCATTTCACCGGCTTGCCGGTCACGATGGTCGCGACCGCGGCGCAGATATAGCCCGGATAGGCGCCGACCTTGTTGCCGAAACCGCCGCCGATATCCGGCGCGATCACATGGATCTTGTGTTCGGGAATCTTGGCGATCAGCGCCACCACCGTGCGGATGACGTGCGGCGCCTGGAAGGTGCCCCAGATCGACAGCTCGCCGGTGATCTTGTCGAAGGAGCAGACGCACTGGCAGGTTTCCAGCGGCGAGGGATGAGTGCGGTGATAGGAGAGCAACTCCTTGATCGTCACGTCAGCCTTGGCGAAGGCGGCGTCGGTCAGTTCCCGGTCGCCGACAGTCCACTCGAAGACGTGGTTGTGATGCTTGCGCGGCCCGTGCGCGCCCTCGGTCTTGCCGGCCAGATCCTCGCGCAGCACCGGGGCGTCCGGCGCCATCGCCGTGAATGGATCGATGACGACGTCGAGTTGCTCGTATTCGACCTCGACGGCGTTGATGCCGTCGTCCGCCGCATAGCGGTCGGTAGCGACGACGAAGGCCACTTCCTGGTTCTGGTAGAGCACCTTGCCGTCGGCCAGCACCATCTGCACGTCGCCGGCGAGCGTCGGCATCCAGGCGAGATTGACGCCCTTGAGATCCTCGGCGGTCAGCACGGCCAACACGCCCGGCACCTTCAGCGCCGCCTCCGTGTTGATCGAGAGCACCCGCGCATGCGGATAGGGCGAGCGCACGAAATCGCCGTGCAGCATGCCCGGCAGCTTCAGATCGTCGACATAATTGCCCCTGCCCTGAGTGAAGCGCACGTCCTCGACGCGCTTGCGCTTGCAGCCCATGCCTTCGAGCTTGGCTTCGCGTTGTTCCCGCGTCGGTGCCATGTCGTTCATTCCGCGGCCTCCTGAAATTCGGTGCCGTTGATCTTGGCGGCAGCGTACTGGATCGCCTTGACGATGTTCTGGTAGCCCGTGCAGCGGCACAGATTGCCGGCGATGCCGAAGCGGATTTCCTCCTCGCTCGGCGTCGGGTTCTCCTGCAGCAGACGTTGGGCGCGCAGGATCATGCCCGGCGTGCAGAACCCGCATTGCAGACCGTGCATCTGCCTAAAGCCCTCCTGCAAGGCCGACAGCGTACCGTCGGCATTGGCCACGCCCTCGATCGTCGTGATCGCGGCGCCTTCCGCCTGGACAGCGAACATCGTGCAGCTCTTCACCGACATGCCGTCGATATCGATGGTGCAGGCGCCGCAATGGGTGGTCTCGCAACCGATATGCGTGCCGGTGAGCTGTAAATTCTCGCGGATGAAATGGACGAGCAGCATGCGCGGCTCGACGAGGCCTTCGACCGCTTCGCCGTTTACCGTCATCGTGATGTGAGTCTTCGCCATGGTTTCCCCCTCAGCCGGCGCGGCCGGCGGCGCGGGTCAGCGCGCGCGCGACCATGATGCCGCCGACATGTTTGCGGTATTCGACCGGACCGCGCGTATCGGCGGCGGGCGACATGATCGCCTCGGCGGCGGCGGCAGCCTTTTTCAGCGTCGCGTCATCGAGGTTGGTGCCGATGACGAGCCCGGCCGCCTCGTCGGCGAGCAATGGCGTGTCCGACAAATTGGTCAGCCCGATCGCGCAACTCGCCACCGTGCCGCCGTCCATCGTCAGCATGACGGCGGCGGCCGCCGTCGCGTAGTCGCCGACCTTGCGTTTCAGCTTTTCATAGGCGTAGCCGTGGCCGTCCGCCGGCGCCGGAATGGCGATCGCCGTGACGATCTCCCCCGGCTCCAGCGCGGTCACATAGGCGCCCTGATAAAATTCCGCCGCCGCGACCTCGCGGGTTCCACTCGGCCCTTCGATCCGGTAGCGCGCGCCCAACGTCATCATCAGTGCCGGCATGTCGTTGCCCGGATCGCCATTCGCCACATTGCCGCCGATCGTGCCGCGATAGCGCACCTGCGGGTCGGCGATCAAAAGCGCCGTCTCGCGAAGGATCGGCATCGCTGCCGCGATGATGTCGTTGGCGAGCAGTTCGTGCTGGGTCGTCATCGCGCCGATCACCACCATGTTACCTTCGCGGCTGATGCCCTTCAAGGCGGCGATGCCGTGCAGGTCGACGAGATGCTCGGGCGCCGCGAGCCGCAGCTTCATCATCGGAATCAGGCTGTGGCCGCCGGCAAGAAGATTCGCGTCCTCGCCCAGTGAGGCCATGAGCTTGACCGCTTCGGAGACGGTCGCTGGCCGGTGATAGTCGAACTGACCCGTTATCATCGTTCCCCCTTGTCCTTTTTCGCGATAGGCGCGGACATTTGGGGCGAGGCTGTTCCGCGGTTCGCGCGTCGGCAAGACAGCCGGCCTCAACGCGTCACGAACGCCCAGATTGCGCACGAAATGCCGTTTTCGGCGCATGAACTGCGTCAGCGTTTATGACCTATTTCCGGCCTGCTGCGGCCGGGCGTCGTGTCGGGCGAGGCCGAGACGCGTCTTCAGTTCCGCGATCCGGGCTCGGCTCACCGGAACCTGGTGCGGCGTCAGCCCGTCGAGTTCGACGATGCCGCCATCGCCCGCCCGGCGCACCGAGGTCACGTGCGGGATCGCGACGATGTGGCTGCGATGCACCCGCAGGAACTGGGCCGGGTCGAGCCGCGCCTCGGTCGTGGAGATCGACCACGGGCACATCCGCTCGCGGGTGCCGTCATGCACCAGCGTATAATGCGCGTCGGCCTTCACGCCGCGCACCTCCGCCACGTCGATGAAATGCGTGCCGTCCGGCCCTTCGACCGGCAGCCGCGTCACCGGCGGCAACAACGGCCGCGTGTCGGCCGGCGGATGTGCGGCGCCCGCGCCGAGGGCGTCGGCGACAAACGCCGCGTCGCCGATGCCCGCCGGGGCAAAGGCATGGACAGCGCGCTGGCGCGGTTCGGGAACCAGCAGCAGCAGGAAGCCCGCGGCGATGACGAAACAGAGCAGCGCGACGATCAGCGCCAGAACTTCGGCCGAGGCGACCAGTCCGACGGGGCTCGCGCCGACCAGGGAATCGAGCCGCTGCAATCGCATCCCGTACATCGCCGTATAGTGCATGCCGGAGACGGCGAGGCCGAAGGCGACGGCACTCAGCGCCAGCCGTCGGCCATCATGCCGGGCGATCAGGATCCGCAAGCCGCCATAGGCCGTGCCGACCGCGATGAGCGCCGCGAGGCCGACCATGACGGGGTCGTGCTCGATGGTGAAATCGCCCGCCAGTCCGTGAATCCCGACATAGTGCATCGAGACGATACCGGCGCCGAGCAACAGCGCCGAGGCGATGACCCGCCCTTCGGACGGCTCGCCGACGCTGACGAAGAACAGCGAAACGCCGACGACCAGCGCGCAGATCAGAAACGAGACGATCGTCGGCAGGACGAGATAGCCGGCGGCCTGCGGAAGCGGCGCGGCCAGCATGCCGATGAAATGCATGGTCCAGATGCCGACGGCGAGGAACACGGCCGCGCTGGCGAGCAGCAGCCGGCGGGTCAGTCCCGGCGCGCCGCGGACCCGGGCCGCGAGACCGAAGCCGGTGTAGCCGCCCAGAATCGCGACCGCCAGCGAGAGGGCGACCAGATAGGGATTGTGCCCGTCGAACATCTTGGTACCGCAGCGCGCCAGGCACCCTCCCGGCGCGCTTTCTCCTCGCGCGGAAGTCTATAATCGCCGGGGCGGCAATGACAACGTACCGATGCCGCCAATATCCAGACGCGCGGGAGCCGGCAGTCGCGCATCGTTCCGCTCGCGGATCTGGTTCGGCGATCAGGCTTTCGTCAGGTCGATGCGACGGAGCGACGATCAGCCGATTTCCGGTGACTTTCAGCTGCTCGCGAGCCCCACCAGCATCGCGCCGAGGGCGACGAGGTGGATCAGGATCAGGGCCCGATCGTTCCACATTATGCCGACCGCGAACCAGCCGATGAGTCCGGCCACAAACAGATAGATGTTCCACGGCGTCCACCCGAAGGCCGTCGCCGTATAGCCCATGATCTGGATGATCGACGCGACCCATTTGATCATAAAGGCGATCTGGCTGGTGTCACGCGGTGCCGGTTCCGCGACGGTGTCAGACAGCACGGGTCAGCCCGCCATCGACGCGAATGTTCTGGCCGGTCATGTAGGCGGCGTCCTCGGAGGCGAGATAGGCGATCAGCGACGAGACCTCGCCCGCCTTGCCGTAGCGACCCATGGGAATGCGGGCGCGGCGGTCCTCGGTTTCGGGCAGGCTGTCGATAAAGCCTGGCAGGACGTTGTTCATCCGTACGTTGTCGGCGGCGTATTTGTCGGCAAACAGCTTGGTGAAGGCGGCAAGCCCGGCCCGGAACACGCCCGAGGTCGGAAACAGCGGGTCCGGCTCGAAGGCGGCGAAGGTCGAGATGTTGACGATCGAACCGCCGCCCTGGGCCACCATGATCGGAGCGATGAGACGGGTCGGCCGCACGACATTGAGCAGATAGACCTCCATGCCGTTGTGCCAGTCCTCGTCGCTGATCTCCAGCACCGGCCCCTTCGGCCCATGTCCGGCCGAATTGACCAGCACGTCGACGCGGCCCCAGCGGTCCATCGCCAGATCGACAAGCCGTTGCAGATCCGCGACCGACCGGTTCGAGCCGGTGACGCCGACACCGCCGAGCTCGGCGGCCAGTGCTTCTCCCTTGCCCGAGGACGACAGGATCGCGACGGTGTAGCCGTCAGCGGCCAGGCGCTGTGCGGCGTCGGCGCCCATGCCGCTGCCGCCGGCTGTGATAAGCGCTACTTTCGAGGTCATGACCGTTCTCCGTTGTCTTTATCCGGCGCGAGAATGGACCTCCGGCGGGGGCTTGACCAATCATGTCTCGTCGCGCGAGACTGTAGAAAACCTACTGCCTTAACTGAGGCGCTCCCCGTGCGAACACCGAATCTGAATGCGTTGCGGATGTTCGACGCTGCCGCGCGGCATCTGAACTTCCGGCTCGCGGCGGAGGAACTGAACCTGACGCAAGGAGCCGTGGCGCAACAGGTGCGCCGGCTCGAGGCCGATCTCGGGCAGGTGCTCTTCCACCGCAAGGCACGCGGCCTCGCGCTGACCGAGACGGGCGAAAGCTATCATCGCCCCATCTTCCGGGCGCTGGCGATCATCGATGACGCCACCGGGAAGCTGCGGCCGGAAACCGCCCGCATCACACTGAGCGTCACGCCCTCCTTCGCGGCGAAATGGCTGGTGCCGCGACTGAGCCGCTTCGAAGAAGCCTACCCCGAGATCGATCTGCGGACCGTCGCCAGCGAACGGATCGCCGATTTCCAGCCCGACGGCGTCGACATCGCCATCCGTCACGGGCACCCGCCGTTCGAACGCGGCACGCACAGCACGCTTCTGTCCCCGCTCGATCTCTGCGCGGTCTGCAGCCCCGGATACGCGGAGTCAGCCGCCCCGATCGACCGGTTCGAGGATTTTGCCGCGCATCGGCTGATCCAGGACAGCCATATTTTCTGGGAAACGCTGTTCGAGCGGAGCGGGACGACGGCCCGCCATCGCATCATGCAATTCAATCAGACATCGCTTGCCATGGACGCGGCGGCGAACGGACAGGGCATCGCGCTGGCGCCGCGCCTGCTTCTGGCGGAGGAGATCGCGCGGGGCCGACTCGTCATGCTGTGGCGGGACGAAAGCGACGATCAAAGCGGCTACCACATCGTCCACCCGATCGCGGCGAAACCGAATTTCGCCAGGGACGCGGTGGTCGCGTGGATCCGCTCCGAGGCCGAGGGAACCGGCGATCTTGATCCATTGCGATAGCTTGGGCGCTGAGCATGCATTCGCGGGACGGCGACGCGGGTACGGATAGCCGAGCCGAGAACGCCTGCCGGTGCCAAAGCGACCGCCGGTTCGCTCATTCGGACCGCCATGCGCCATTGCTGCGGCGCCGATCCATTTTCGTATCGGATTGATGGCGAGGCGAGGACGTGCCTAATATCACTGGTCGAGCCTTTCTGGAGCCTGCCGTGCAGCGACATCCGACTGTCATCGACGGATGTTACCGCACCGGCGCTCCCATTGGGGAAGCGACTGGTTTTCGTCGACGCCCGTGTCGACGCGCTCTGAGAGGGTTACCCATGATGACATCCCGAACATGCACCACGGCGCTCGCCACCGTCCTGTCGCTGTCGACGAGCCTTGCCCTCGCGCAGTCCGGCGACGCCGCGATGTCGATGGACGAGCTCGTCGCGGCAGCCAAAAAGGAAGGTCAGCTCACCACCATCGCGCTACCGCACGACTGGTGCAATTACGGTGAGATGATCGAAGGCTTCAAGGCCAAGTACGGCCTCGAGGTCAACGAGCTCAATCCCAATGCCGGCTCCGGCGACGAGATCGAGGCGATCAAGGCCAACAAGGGCAACACCGGCCCGCAGGCGCCCGACGTCATCGATGTCGGCCTGTCGTTCGGGCCGTCCGCGATGGCCGAAGGCCTGCTGGCTCCCTACAAGGTCTCGACCTGGGACGAAATTCCGGAGGATGCCAAGGATGCCGACGGCAACTGGTACGGCGACTACTACGGCGTCCTCGCCTTCCAGGTGAACAAGGACATCATCGACAACGTGCCCACCGACTGGGCCGATCTGATGAAGCCGGAATATGCCAACGCGGTCTCGCTGGCGGGTGATCCGCGCAGCTCGGCCCAGGCGATCCAGTCGGTCTACGCGGCCGGACTCGTGGCCACGCCCGACGGCGGCGGCGAGGCGGTCGGCAAGGCCGGCCTCGACTTCTTCAAGAAGCTGAACGAAGCGGGCAATTTCGTCCCGGTCGTCGGCTCGACCGCGACGCTGGCGCAGGGCACGACCCCTGTGCTCATCCATTGGGATTACAACGCGCTCGCCTCCCGTGATACGTTGAAGGGCAATCCCGCCACGGAAGTCGTGGTGCCGAAGTCGGGCGTCGTCGCCGGCGTCTACGTTCAGGCGATCAGCGCCTTCGCGCCGCATCCGAACGCCGCCAAGCTCTGGATGGAATATCTCTACTCGGACGAAGGCCAGCTGACCTACCTGAAGGGCTATTGTCACCCGATCCGGTTCAACGCGATGTCGAAAGCAGGCAAGATCCCGCAGGAACTCCTCGACAAGCTGCCGCCGGCCGAGGCTTACGATTCAGCGAAGTTCCCGAGCCTCGACGACCAGAACGCCGCCAAGGCGGCGATCACCGGCGAGTGGGACAGCGTCGTCGGCGCCACCGTCCAGTAACACGCTCGATGTTCGGACCGCCGGCATCGCCGGCGGTCCGTCCGGTCGCGACACG
>DRFF01000046.1 GCA_011050685.1 Aurantimonas coralicida | reverse complement strand
TTGCCGGGCGCACGGCGCCGAAGGGCCGCACCATGGGCCATGCCGGGGCGGTGGTCTCCGGCGGCAAGGGCGGCGCCGAGGACAAGATCGCGGCGATGGAAGACGCCGGCATCCGCGTCTCGCCCTCCCCGGCCCAGCTCGGCAAAACCCTCGTCGAACTCCTCAAGGGCTGACGGCGGGGTTCAAAAAAAGCTGGCGCGATAACCTCCCGCGCCACGGCATCGCCGAAAACGCAGCCCAAAGGGTTCGGGCATGGTACGGTCGTCACTGTGGCGGTCCGGTTCCCCGAACGATCGATCACAGGAGACGGTACCCGGATGACGGGGCCGCGACGAGACAGATGGCACGCACCGAAGCGAACGAAACCTTCGCGCTTACCTCCTTCCTCTACGGCGGCAACGCCGACTATATCGAGGATCTGCACGCCCGCTACGAGGACGACCCCAGTTCGGTCGCCGACGAATGGGGTGATTTCTTCAAGGCGCTGAAGGACGACCGCTCAGCCGTCCTGAAAAGCGCCGAAGGGCCGTCCTGGGAAAAGCCGAACTGGCCGATCCCGGCGAATGGCGAGCTGGTTTCGGCTCTCGACGGCGATTGGGGGCAGCTCGAGACGCGCGTCGAGGCCAAGGTCAAGGGCAAGGCGCAGGAAAGCGGCGTCGAGCTGCCTGGAACGGCCGTCCACCAGGCGACGCAGGATTCGGTGCGGGCGCTGATGCTGATCCGCGCCTATCGCGCCCGTGGCCATCTGCACGCCAAGCTCGATCCGCTCGGCATCGCCAAGCCGGCTGACGACGATTACAACGAATTGTCGCCGAAGGCCTACGGTTTCACCGAGGCCGATTTCGACCGCAAAATCTATATCGACAACGTGCTTGGGCTGGAATTCGCCACCATCCGCGAGATGGTCGACATCCTCGAGCGGACCTATTGCTCGACGCTCGGCGTCGAATTCACGCATATCTCGAATCCGCAGGAAAAGGGCTGGCTGCAGGAGCGCATCGAGGGTCCGGACAAGGGCATTGCCTTCACCGCCGAGGGCAAGCGCGCGATCCTCAACAAGCTGATCGAGGCCGAGGGCTTCGAGAAGTTCATCGACGTCAAATACAAGGGCACCAAGCGCTTCGGCCTCGACGGCGGCGAGGCGCTGCTGCCGGCGCTGGAGCAGATCATCAAGCGTGGCGGCCAGCTGGGGCTCAAGGAAGTCGTCTTCGGCATGGCCCATCGCGGCCGGCTCAACGTGCTCAGCCAGGTGATGGGTAAGCCGCTGCGGGCGATCTTCCACGAGTTCAAAGGAGGGTCGTACAAGCCGGAGGACGTCGAGGGCTCGGGCGACGTCAAGTACCATCTCGGTGCCTCGTCCGACCGCGAGTTCGATCAGAACAACGTCCACCTCTCGCTGACCGCCAACCCGTCGCATCTGGAGATCGTCAATCCGGTCGTCATGGGCAAGGCGCGGGCCAAGCAGGACCAGATCGCCGGCCGGACCCGCACCGAGATCGTGCCGCTGGAGACGCGCGCGCAGATCTTGCCGCTGCTGATCCACGGCGACGCCGCCTTCGCCGGCCAGGGCGTCGTGGCCGAATGCTTCGGCCTGTCCGGCCTGCGCGGCCACCGGGTCGCCGGCTCGCTGCACTTCATCATCAACAATCAGATCGGTTTCACCACCAATCCGCGCTTCTCGCGGTCCTCGCCCTACCCGTCCGACGTCGCCAAGACCGTCGAGGCGCCGATCTTCCACGTCAATGGCGACGATCCGGAAGCGGTGGTCTATGCCGCCAAGGTGGCGACCGAATTCCGGATGAAGTTCCACAAGCCTGTCGTCATCGACATGTTCTGCTACCGCCGCTTCGGCCACAATGAGGGCGACGAGCCGGCGTTCACCCAGCCGATCATGTACAAGACGATCCGCCAGCATCCGACGACCCTGGAGATCTACTCCAAGAGGCTCGTGGAGGGCGGGGTGGTCAGCCAGGAGGAGGTCGACGCCCGCAAGGCGGAATGGCGCAAGATCGTCGAGGAAGAGTTCGAGGCCGGTCAGAGCTACCTGCCGAACAAGGCCGACTGGCTGGACGGCGCCTGGTCCGGCCTGCGCAAGGCGGAGGAGCTCGAGGAGCCGCGCCGGGGCGTGACGGGCGTACCGCTGAAAACGCTGAAGGACATCGGCGGCAAGCTGGCGACGGTGCCCAAGACCTTCAACGTCCACAAGACCATCCAGCGCTTCCTCGACAACCGCGCCAAGATGATCGACACCGGCGAGGGCATCGACTGGGCGACCGGCGAGGCGCTGGCCTTCGGCACGATCGTCGCCGAGGGGCATCCGGTGCGGCTGTCCGGCCAGGATTCCGAACGCGGCACCTTCTCCCAGCGCCATTCGGTGCTCTACGATCAGGAGGACGAGAGCCGCTACATCCCGCTGGCGCATGTCGCCAAGGGTCAGGCGATCTACGAGGTCATCAATTCGATGCTCTCGGAGGAAGCCGTGCTCGGCTACGAATATGGCTACTCGCTGTCGGAGCCGAACGCCCTGACGCTGTGGGAGGCGCAGTTCGGCGACTTCGCCAATGGCGCGCAGGTGGTCATCGACCAGTTCATTTCGTCGGGCGAGCGCAAATGGCTGCGCATGTCCGGGCTCGTGCTGCTTCTGCCGCACGGCTACGAGGGCCAGGGGCCTGAGCATTCCTCGGCGCGGCTCGAGCGGTTCCTGCAGATGTGCGCCGAGGACAACATGCAGGTCGCCAACGTCACCACGCCGGCGAACTACTTCCACATCCTGCGTCGGCAGCTGAAGCGCGATTTCCGCAAGCCGCTGATCCTGATGACGCCCAAATCGCTGCTGCGTCACAAGCGGGCGGTCTCGAGCCTGTCGGAGATGGCGGGCGACACGAGCTTCCATCGCCTGCTCTGGGACGATGCCGAGTTGCGCAAGGATTCGCCGATCAAGCTGGTGAAGAACGACAAGATCCGGCGCGTCGTGATGTGCACCGGCAAGGTCTATTACGACCTGCTGGAGGAGCGCGAGAAGCGCGGCATCGACGACATCTACCTGTTGCGCCTGGAACAGCTGTATCCGTTCCCGGCCAAGGCACTGATCACCGAACTGTCGCGATTCAAGCAGGCCGAGATGGTCTGGTGCCAGGAGGAACCCAAGAACATGGGCGCCTGGTCGTTCATCGACCCTTACCTCGAATGGGTTCTGGACCATATCGGTTCACAGAAGCGGCGCGTGCGCTACACCGGCCGTCAGGCGGCGGCTTCGCCGGCGACCGGCACAATGTCGACCCATCAAAAGCAGCTCGCCGCCTTCCTCGAAGACGCGCTGGGCTGAACCGAACGCCACGACCGAACCCGAAAGACGTAGAGAACGATGAGCACCGAAATCAAAGTCCCGATGCTGGGTGAATCCGTAACCGAGGCCACCATTGGCCAATGGTTCAAGAAGGCCGGCGACCGGGTCGAGATCGACGAGACGATCGCCGAGCTGGAAACCGACAAGGTGACCGTCGAAGTGCCGGCGCCGGTGGCCGGTGTGCTTGAGGATATCGCCGTCCAGGAGGGCGAGACGGTCGAGGTCGGCGCGGTCCTCGGCAGTATCGGCGAAGGGTCTGGCTCGAGCGCCGGGACGACGGCCGCGACCGAAAAGCCGAAGAGCCAGGCCGCCAAGGCGGATGCCGCGGCAGACACCAAGGCCGATTACGGCGGCGGCGCTACCGGTGACACGTCGAGATCTGGTGGCGATGCTGATGAAAAGGCCGCGTCGGGCGACATGCCGCCGGCCCCGTCGGCCAAGAAGATGATGGCCGAAAAGGGCCTCAGTGACGGCGACGTCGACGGATCCGGAAAGCGCGGTCAGATCCTCAAGGGCGACGTGCTGGAGGTGATCGCCCGCGGCGCGCCGTCGAGCCCGCAGGAAAAGCCGGTGGCCGCCCGCGCCCCGTCCTCCCAGGCCGAGGTAGCAGGCGAGGAGCGGGTCAAAATGACCCGCCTTCGCCAGACCATCGCCCGGCGGCTGAAGGACGCGCAGGACACGGCGGCGATGCTGACCACCTTCAACGAGGTGGACATGACCGCGGTCATGGAATTGCGCAAGAAATACAAGGATCTGTTCGAGAAGAAGCACGGGGTGAAGCTTGGCTTCATGGGCTTCTTCACCAAGGCCGTCTGTCACGCGCTGAAGGAAATCCCGGCGGTCAACGCCGAGATCGACGGCACCGATCTGGTCTACAAGAACTACGCCCATATCGGCGTCGCCGTCGGCACGCCGAAGGGCCTCGTCGTGCCGGTGGTGCGCGATGCCGACCAGATGACCATTGCCGAGATCGAGAAGGAGATCGGCCGCCTCGGCGTTGCCGCGCGCGATGGCAAGCTCACCGTCTCCGACATGCAGGGCGGCACCTTCACCATCTCCAATGGCGGTGTCTACGGCTCCTTGATGTCGACCCCGATCCTCAACGCGCCGCAGTCCGGCATTCTCGGCATGCACAAGATCCAGGAGCGGCCGGTGGCGATCGGTGGCCAGGTGGTGATCCGGCCGATGATGTATCTGGCGCTCAGCTACGATCACCGCATCGTCGACGGCAAGGAAGCCGTGACCTTCCTGGTGCGGGTCAAGGACAGCCTGGAAGACCCCGAGCGGCTGGTGCTGGATCTTTAGATCGCGCAGGCTGCGCGGAAGGACCGAACGACCGGGAAGGGCTGTGCGATGAATGAACGGGTGATGATCGTGACCGGCGGGTCGCGCGGGATCGGCGCCGCCACCGCGCGGCTCGGCGCAAAGGCCGGCTATGCGGTCGTCGTCAACTATGCGTCGAACGAAGCAGCGGCGAAGGCCGTGGTTGCCGATATTGAAGCGGCTGGTGGTACCGCGATCGCGGTGAAGGGCGACGTCGGCGTCGAGGCCGACATCCTTGCCTTGTTCGCAGCGGCGGACACGCTCGGACGACTGGCGGCGCTGGTCAACAATGCCGGCGTGGTCGACGCCGTCGCGCCGGTCGCCGACATGAGCGCGGACCGGCTCGACCGTATGTTCC
Organism: Aurantimonas coralicida; assembly: GCA_011050685.1. Classification (GTDB taxonomy): domain Bacteria; phylum Pseudomonadota; class Alphaproteobacteria; order Rhizobiales; family Rhizobiaceae; genus Aurantimonas; species Aurantimonas coralicida_A. The sequence continues at coordinate 9,046 of DRFF01000046.1, read as the reverse complement.
GGATCAACGTCATCGGCAGTTTCCTCTGCGCCCGAGAGGCGGCAAAGCGCATGTCGACGGCGCGCGGCGGCCAGGGCGGCGCGATCGTCAATCTGTCCTCGGCGGCCGCCAAGCTCGGCCTCGGCGGCAGTCGGGTCGACTATGCCGCCGCCAAGGGAGCGATCGATACCTTTACCGTCGGGCTCGCCAAGGAACTCGCCGGCGAGGGCATCCGCGTCACCGCGGTTCGCCCCGGTATCATCGCGACGGACATTCACGCCTCGGGCGGCGAGCCCGACCGGGTCGAGGAAATCGCTCCGACTCTGCCGATGCAGCGGGCCGGCACCGCCGAGGAGGTGGCCAAGGCGATCCTCTGGCTGCTGTCGGACGAGGCGTCCTATTCGACCGGCACGATCATCGACGTATCCGGCGGCCGGTCGATCCTGCCGTGACGACGCTCGGTTCGGCCCCTTCCTCTTCCTACTCGTGGAGGATTCTGCGCCACCCGTTTCTGACCGACCGCACGCTACGGAAATACGGCATCCGGCGATATCTGATCTGCGATCTCAATCTGCCGACCGGGCGTGTCCTCGCCTGCGATCCGGTGACGTCGGTTGGATACGTAAAGCCATTGGCGCAGACTGTTCCGCCTGGCCGGTACCCGGTGTTCGGCTATGAAGCGCTGGTCAAAGCGCCGGATCACTACAAGACGGCGCTTATCGAGTTGTGGCTGAACGATGCCCCTAACGAAAGCTGGCGGCTTGCCTTGCAGGAAGGCCAAGCCGCTGAGACCGATATCTTTGATGCCAGCTACGGCGTCGATGCGGCGGCGGCTTGCTTCTGCGATGCGACAGCGCAACCGTTTCTGGTATACGCCGAGGAGAACTATGATCCCGACGGCGACGACGATGTGAACCTTCTCGAGGTTGCGTTCGGTTGTGGGCGAGGCGAAGAGCACCGTTTTCCAAACAGCGAGCTGAACATGGCGGTGTTTACCACCGGCGACGGCGACGGAACCTATCCCTGTTTCTGGAACTACGACGACGCGGGCTGCCCAAGCCGACTGGTGACGAGTTTCGGAATTCTGGAGCAGCGCTATGATTGGGGAGAGGACTATCCCGAGCCGTTTCTACGCTATGACTGACAGGTGGCCATGCTCACGGTCGTCGTGGCGGGTCGGCTTTCTAGGTCGTTTCTCTGACGGCAATGACTTCCTTCGCCCAATCTGTGCCTACCGCCCAACTCATGCAACGGGAATTGCAAATGTCTGACACCTTCGATCTCGTCGTCATCGGATCGGGACCTGGCGGCTATGTCTGCGCCATCAAGGCGGCGCAGCTCGGCCTCAAGGTCGCCGTCGTCGAAAAGCGCAAGACCTATGGCGGCACCTGCCTCAATGTCGGCTGCATCCCGTCGAAGGCGCTGCTCTACGCCTCCGAGATGTTCGCCGAGGCCGGGCATTCCTTCGCCGAACTCGGCATTTCTGTCGAGCCCAAGCTCGATCTGCCTGCGATGCTCGGCCACAAGGACAAGACGGTGAAGGCCAATGTCGACGGCATCGCCTTCCTGTTCAAGAAGAACAAGATCACCGGCATCATCGGCACCGGCCGGATCAAGGCGGCCGGCGAAGTCGAGGTGACCAAGGAGGACGGTTCGACCGAGACGCTGTCGGCGAAGGCGATCTGCATCGCAACCGGCTCGGCCGTGGCAGGCATTCCCGGCGTCGAACTCACCTTCGACAGCGACACCATCGTCTCCTCCGACGAGGCGATCGCGCTGGAAAAAGTCCCCGAGACGATGGTCGTCGTCGGCGGCGGCGTGATCGGCCTCGAGCTCGGCTCGGTCTGGGCGCGGCTTGGCGCCAAGGTGACCGTCGTCGAATATCTCGACAAGGTGCTGGGGCCGATGGACGGCGAGGTGTCGAAGGCCTTCCAGAAGTTGCTCGCCAAGCAGGGCTTGGAATTTCGCCTCGGCGCCAAGGTCACCGGCGTCGAGAAGACCGACAAGGGCGCCAATGTCGCATTCAAGCCGGTCAAGGGTGGCGAGGCGGAAACGCTCGCGGCGGACGTCGTGCTCGTCGCGACTGGCCGCAAGCCCTATACGGAGGGTCTCGGGTTGGAAGGGGCGGGGGTCAAGCTCGATGATCGCGGCCGGGTCGAAATCGACGAACATTTTGCCACCAATGTCGCGGGCATCTACGCCATCGGCGACGTGGTGAAGGGCGCGATGCTCGCCCACAAGGCCGAGGACGAGGGCGTCGCGCTGGCCGAGCAGCTGGCCGGGCAGGTCGGCCATGTGAACTACGACGCGATCCCCTCGGTAGTCTACACCTCGCCCGAGGTCGCCTCCGTCGGCAAGACCGAGGAGGAATTGAAAGCGGCCGGAATCGAATACCGGGTCGGCAAGTTCCCGTTCATGGCCAATGGCCGCGCTCGAGCGATGCTCAAGACCGACGGTTTCGTCAAATTCCTCGTCGACGCCAAGACCGATCGGGCGCTGGGCTGCCATATTCTCGGCGCGGGCGCCGGCGACATGATTGCGGAAGCGGCACTGTTGATGGAGTTCGGCGGCTCGTCGGAGGATCTCGCCCGTACCTCGCACGCGCATCCAACCCTGTCAGAGGCGATGCGCGAGGCGGCCTTCGCGGCCTTCGCCAAGCCGATTCACGTGTAAGAGGCCGGCGGTGCAAAAGCCGTCCGACATGATGTTCCACGTGAAACATCGACCACGAAAAAGGCCCGGCGCGTCAGCGACCGGGCCTTTTCATTCTCTACAGGGACCGCGGTTCTCAGCCCTTCCTGTCGGCTTCCTTCACGACGGTGCTTGTGTCCGTGCCGGTGGTGTCGGCGGTGACGATGGACGTCATCGGCGCCTCGGCCACGGTGTCCTGGTGGGACGCGCATTGCGCCATCGCGCCGCCGGACGCGGCGGCGAGAAGCCCAAGGCTCATGGTCACAGCGAGTAAGGATTTCATGCGCAGGCACTCCTTGGCTGTTGCGACCAGGAAGCGTACGCCCGATGTTTCTTCCCGGCAAGGATTGCCGAGTGGTTCCATGCTGGCAGCGTCGCCACCGGAGCAGCTACCGGTCAATCCCGAGCGCGTTGCGAAGTACGGTGTTCATACGGGTCTGCCAACCGCTGCCGCCAGCTTTCAGTCGGTGGATGACCTCCGGGTCGAGCCGCACGGTGACCTGACGCTTGCGCACCGCCGCCGGCGGTCGCCCGATACGCCTCAACTCGTTCTCCCCGATGGGCGGATTGTCAGGATCGGCAAGGGCCGCAGCCGTGATCGCCACATCCTCCTCATCCGTCATCGCCGCGTGCTCGGCTCGCACCCTGGTCAGCAAGGCCGCGCGATCATCCCTGTGCTTGGAGGAATCGTGCATAGCGATCAATCTCCTTTCGGTTTGCCTTGCGCAGCGAGATCACCCGAATTCGGTCCCTGCGCTCCGTGTAAACGAGGACATGGACACGGCCGTCGATCTCTCCGACAGCGACCATCCGGGTTTCGCCATAGGCACGACGATCGTCGACCATGATCTCTGCGCGTTCGAAATCGAACCGGCGAGCCGTCTCGAAAGGAACCCCGTGCGCGGCGCGATTGCTTGCCGCCTTGGTGTCGTCCCATTCAAATCCACGACCGCCCGCCATGAGTTTACGTAACTACAAAAATGATGGAGGGCAATGCTTGAGGAATCAGTGGATTGGCGGCTGCGTCAGTCGGCCCGCGTGACGGTCCAGCCCGCCTCGCGTAGCAGGGCAACCAGACCGTCCTCGCCGGGAAGATGCAGCGCGCCGGTGGCGACGAAGGCGCCGCCTTTTTCCAGCATCGGCCGCATCCTCTCGGCCATGCGATGGTTGCGTTCGGTGACGACGCGCTCTTCGAACTCGGCGTAGCCCTTGCCGGCGCCGACGAGGATGCCGCCATCCGGCACCGCAGCCTCGATCGCCGGCATGATCGTTGCGATCTTGCCCTCGCGATAAAGCGCCAGCATGGTCTCCATCACATCCGGCATACGATCCTGGAGATCGATCGTCGCCAGTAGGCTATCGACCTGAAGATCGGTCGACAGTGAAGCGAGGGCGCGGAGCTGCTCCTCGGAGGATTCCAGTCCTTCGACCGGCTTGCCGGCGGCGATGGCGCGCTCGGCGAGCCGGACGTCGAGGACCGAGGCGCCGCCCTTTTTCCGCGCCGCTTCGCAGGCCGGCAGCATCAGGCTCATAGAGGTGAACCACGGCTGCAGGGTCTGGATCGACTGGAACGGAATCCCCTTGGCTGCCAGCGCCGTTTCGAGCTTGGCCTGCTCTTGCGAATCAATCAGATCGGCGAGGGTCTGGCCCTTGGGAAGGTTGATCAGCTCCGGATGGGCGAAAAAGGCGGCGGCGGCCTTGACCGGATCGAGGACATCCGTCGTCTCGATGACTAGGCGCTCGGACGCGGTAAAGGCGTTTTCGGCCGGCGACGGCAGGGCGAGAACGCGCGGATCGGTGAGATGGATGGTGCCGAACAGATGGGACGGCGCGAGGCCGGCCCGCTCGACGCGAAACAGTTTACCGGCGCCGTTGGGGACCGCTACCGCCTTTGCCTCGACGCCCGCGAGTTTGCCCTCTGCCCGCAAGGCGGGGCGGAGATCGCGGCCGTTGCAGGCATCCGGCTCCGCTGCGTCGGCGGTCAGGATACCGACGATCAGAAAAGCCAAGATGATGCCGGGCAGCGTGAGGCAAAGCCGGAAGAGGATCGTCGCGAAACGGTCGAAGCGGTCGATAGGGCCGGTCATGGGCAGCTGATGAACTCCCTCGCAAGAACGGCGCAGTCTAGGGGGGAATTACGACCAAAGCCTGAATCTCTCAGGGTTTTCACTCCGACCGATCAGGCGCGGCGGCGCGCGCGCGGGTGGGCGCCCTCATAGATCGACAGGAGCCGGGCCGAATCGACGGCGGTGTAGTTCTGCGTGGTCGACAGGCTGGCATGGCCGAGAAGGTCCTGAATCGTGCGCAAATCCCCGCCGGCCGACAATAGATGGGTGGCAAAGGAGTGCCGAAGCGCATGCGGCGTCGCCGATTCGGGCAGGCCGAGGCCGCCCCTGAGCCGCGCCATGGCGCGCTGGATGATCTGCGGCTTCAAGGGGCCGCCACGTGCGCCGCGAAACAAGGCCTCGTTCGGGTGCAACGCATAGGGGCACAGGCGGCGATATTCGGCCACCGCCTCAAGCACGGCGGGAAGCAGCGGCACGAGGCGGGTCTTGCCGCCTTTGCCGGCGATGGGCATCGACCGGGCGGCCGGCTCACTGAGCGCGTCGCCGGGCAGCGCCAGCGCTTCCGAGATACGCAGGCCGCAGCCGTAGAGAAGCGTGAGCACGGCGACGTCGCGGGCGGCGATCCACGGCTCGGCGGCGAAGGCGCCGGCATCCTCGGTGACGGCCTTGGCATCGGGCACGCTCAGCGGACGCGGCAGCGACCGCGGCTGTCTGGGCGCGCGCATCGCCTTGGCGCCGGCGGAGGAGGCGAGCCCCTTCTTTTCCAGATGCCGGATGAAGGAGCGAATCCCGGCAAGACCGCGGCCGAGCGTCTTAGCGCCGGCGCCGTCGCGGCGGCGCGCGGCGAGGAAGCCGCGCAATTCGGCGGTCTTGAGGTCGGCGAGATCGCCAAGTTCGGCGGGGCGGGCGTTGTAGCCGGTCAAAAACACCAGAAACTGGCGGAGATCCCGCTCATAGGCGGCGAGCGTGTGACGGCTGGTGCGGCGCTCCTCGGCGAGCACCGTCAGCCAGGCGGCCTTTTCGGCCAGCAGCGGCTTGGTGGCATGGACAAGAACCGTCTGACTCATCGCCGCATTCCCCGCGTCTCTTCTGGTGAGATTCGTCCTGCTCGAATCGGTCCCGCCTGGCCCTTGCACCATACCGGCAGCATCCACGATCAAGGTGAACGCTTCGTTCTCGGAACCCCATCGGCCCGGCACGGGTTTCCTTGTCGATGCGGCTTTGCGCCCTTGGTCGGTCGCTGCCGGCTCAACCCGTTCCATCGGCGAGCCCTTGCGGGACAAGACGCCGATCCTTTCCCATCGAAGGAGACTCCCATGAAACGTCATGCCACTGCAATCTGGAAGGGCGCACTCGGCGACGGCACCGGCGCAATCACCACCCAGTCCGGCGCCCTCAGCGATCATGGCTATTCGTTCAAGGCCCGGTTCGAGGACGAGAGCGGCAAATCCGGCACTAATCCCGAGGAGCTGCTGGCCGCGGCCCATGCCGGCTGCTTCGCCATGCAGCTGTCGCATTTCCTCGCCGAGAACGGCACGCCTGCGGACGAGCTGAAGGCGACATCCGTCGTCAATGTCGAGCAGGTCGCGGCCGGCTTCGAGATCAAGCAGAGCGCCATCACCCTCGAAGCCAAGGTCCCTGGCATCGACAAGGCCAAATTCGATGAATTGGCAGAGCAGGCGAAAACCGGTTGTCCCGTATCCAAGGCACTCGGTGCGATCACGGTGACACTGGACGCCAAGCTCGTCTGAGCCTTGAGCGACCCGTCTGACACGGGCTCGCGCCGATAGCGCGAGCCCTTGCGTTCCGGGCAGCGGCCCGGGCCGCCGGCGTCCCAAACGGTGACCCCTGCGCCCCCGGGCCGTGCGCCGCCAACTCAGTCGGCCGGGCGCTTGCGGCCGTAGAGTTCCAGCCGGTGCGAGACGATCTCATAGCCGAGTTCGCGAGCGATCTCCTCCTGCAGACGCTCGATGCGCTCGGAACGGAATTCGACCACCTCGCCGCTGTCGACGTCGATGAGATGGTCGTGATGGACCCCGTCAGCGCGCTCGAAGCGGGAGGGGCCGCCCTCGAAGACATGCCGCTGGATGGCACCCTTCTCGCCCAGGAGTTTCATCGTCCGATACACCGTCGACAGCGAGATCGACGGATCGATCCCGCTCGCCCGACGAAAGATCGCCAGGGCGTCGGGATGGTCGTGGCCATCGGCGAGAATCGCCAGGATGACGCGACGCGGCCGCGTGATCCGGACGCCCGCCTCCCTCAGGATGCGCTCGTAGCGGCCAGGTTTGATCGCCCCGCCCGCCTTACCCATCTTTCTTGGCCATGCCGGTTTCCTCCCTGGCTACTCCCATCATGACAGGACCGCCGCACAAACGCGCGGTCGGCGTTCATTACCTGATTGCAAATGATTTGCAACTGCATTAAACACGAAGGAGGCGGCTCCGATCGGGGTCCGGCGCTTGGTCTCGGGGCTTTGATGAAAACGCAGGGTGAGGCGACCGGTGGCGCGGGTCGCGGCGACGATCGACTGTTGGACGGGTTCAACGAGCCCGTCGGGGAACCGTCCCTCGTGGAATCGCATCGTACGGTCGATGTCGCCCATGGCGCCGGGTTCCTGCGCCGCTTCGCGGCCTTTCTCGGTCCCGGCTTTCTCGTCGCGGTCGGCTACATGGATCCGGGCAACTGGGCGACCTCGATCGCCGGTGGGTCGGAGTTCGGCTACACCCTGCTGATCGCGGTGCTGTTGTCGTCGCTGATGGCGATCCTGTTGCAGGCGCTGTGCGCGCGGTTTGCCATCGCTACCGGGCGCGATCTCGCCCAGGCTTGCCGGGACGCCTTTCCCAGGCCCGTCGCCTATGGCTTGTGGGTACTGGCGGAACTGGCGATCATCGCGACGGACCTTGCCGAAGTCATCGGCACGGCCATCGGCCTGCAGCTGTTGTTCGGCCTGCCGCTGGTCTGGGGCGTGGTCATTACCGCGCTCGACGTCTTTTTGATCCTCTATCTGCAATCGCGGGGGTTTCGCTGGGTCGAGGCGTTCATCGTCACGATGATCCTGGTCATCGCGGCCTGCTTCGTCGGCCAGCTGATTCTCGCCGAACCGTCGATCGCCGCGATCCTGGGGGGTTTCCTGCCGACACCGGAGATCGTGACCAACGACCGGATGCTGTATCTCGCACTCGGGATCCTTGGCGCAACGGTGATGCCGCACAATCTTTATCTGCATACCGGCATCGTCCAGACCCGGGCCTACCGCCAGGACGCGGCCGGAAAGCGCGACGCGATCCGATTCGCCACGCTGGATTCGACCGTGGCCCTCGGATTCGCGCTGCTGGTCAATGCATCGATCCTGATTCTCGCGGCCGCCGCCTTCTATGATCGCGGGGCCGGCGTGGTGGAGGATCTCACCGACGCGCACGCCTTGCTGGCACCGCTCCTGGGGGCCTCGATCGCTCCAATCCTGTTTGCCGTGGCGCTGCTCGCCTCGGGTCTCGCGTCGACGGTGACCGCCACGATGGCCGGGCAGATCGTCATGCAGGGATTCTTGCGGCTGCGGCTGCCGCTGGTGGCGCGGCGGCTGATCACCCGCGGGCTGGCGATCGTTCCGGCGGCGGCGATCATCCTCATCTATGGCGAACGCGGCGCCGCCGAGTTGCTCGTCCTCAGCCAGGTGATCTTGTCGCTGCAACTGCCCTTCGCGGTGGTGCCGCTGGTGATGTTCTCCAGTGACCGGCGCAAGATGGGGGATTTCCGGGCGCCCGTCTGGGTGCTGGCGCTTGCTGTCGTGATCGCGGTGCTGATCGTCGGATTGAACGTCAAGCTGGTTACGGATTTCCTCGCCCTCGGGGCGTGACCGGCGGTGGGCGGCCTTGCCGATGCTCTGCGATGTGACGACCGGATGACGTCAGGGAAGGCCGGTACGCAGGGGTTTGCGGCGATTTCGGAAAATTTTGCTGCGGTGCATTTTTTCGTAAATCGGCTGTTGACTCCAAAAGCCGGGACCGCCTATAAGCCACTCATCGACGGCGAAGACGCCGCCGGCGAGCCCTTGGGTTTGCTCTGGTGTCAGGCAGTCGGAAACAATCAGAAGGCAGACCGGTCACGGTCGTTCTTCAGGGTCACTCGAGGCGCACAGCGTCGACCGGCCCGACGGCGAAGTTTTTGCCGTGCTCTTTGACAATTTGATATTGAGAAGAAAGAGAAGCGTGGGCGGCGGTCAGTCTGCGTGGAGTTTCGTGCCGATTTCCTTTTCGGTTACGAGGCATCCATGAGAGAATGAACTGATCGTTCTACGTTTCGGTATGAGA
>DRFF01000045.1 GCA_011050685.1 Aurantimonas coralicida | reverse complement strand
AGATGTGTATAAGAGACAGGGTCAGGCCGCCAGCGCCGCCTCGACAGCGGACACCGCGTCGCTCGCTTTGTCCCCGTCGGGTCCGCCGGCCTGCGCCATGTCCGGACGACCGCCGCCGCCCTTGCCGCCGATCGCCGCGCTGGCCTGCCGCACCAGCGACACCGCGTCGAACCGCTCGGTCAGATCCGGCGTGACGCCGACGACGACGCTGGCCTTGCCGTCGGCGACGCTGACGAACACGACGACGCCCGAGCCGAGCCCGGCCTTGGCTTCGTCGACGAGGCCCTTGAGATCCTTGCCGGCGACGCCCTCGAGTACCCGTCCCATGAAGCTGACGCCACCGACATCCTTCGGCGCGGCGGACGAACCTTGTCCGGCACCGTCACCGGCGAGCGCCAGCCGCTTCTTCGCCTCGGCGAGTTCGCGCTCCAGCCGACGCCGCTCCTCGACGACCGCCTCCAACCGCTCCGCCGCCTCGGCGGGCGCGACCTTCAGCGCCGACGCCATGCGTCGCACGCGCTCGTCCTGTTCGACGAAGTAGGCCCGCGCCGCCTCGCCCGTGAGCGCCTCGATGCGCCGCACGCCGGCACCGACAGCACTCTCGCCGACGATATGGACCAACCCGATGTCGCCGGTCGCGGCAACATGCGTGCCGCCGCAGAGCTCGATCGAGAACGGCCGGCCAGCCTTTTCGCCCTCCTCGGTCGTCCCCATCGAGACCACCCGGACCTCGTCGCCATATTTCTCGCCGAACAGCGCCATGGCTCCGGCCGCCATCGCGTCATCCACCGCCATCAGCCGGGTCTCCACCGAAGCGTTCTGCAGCACGATCCGATTGGCCAGCCGCTCGACTTCGGCGATCTCGCGCGCCTCCAACGGCTTGGGATGGGAGAAGTCGAAGCGCAGCCGCCCCGGTGCAACCATCGAGCCCTTCTGGCCCACATGGGTGCCCAGCACCTGACGCAGTGCCTCATGGAGGAGATGGGTCGCCGAATGATTAAGCCGGATACGCGACCGCCGCGAATGATCGACTGTGAGGTCGAGCGGCATGCCGCCGCGAACCGCGCCCGTTTTGACCGTGCCGCGATGGATGAACAAACCATCCGCCACCTTCTGCGTATCGGTGATATCGATCTCGACGTTGTCGCCGCGCATCGTGCCCGCATCGCCGAGCTGGCCGCCCGATTCGCCATAAAATGGCGTCTGGTTGAGAACGACGAAGATTTCCTCGCCCGTCTCGGCGCGTTCAAGCTCCTGCCCGTCCTTGACCAGCGCCATGACGACGCCCTCCGCCCGTTCGGTATCGTAGCCGAGGAACTCCGTCGCGCCGGCGCGCTCGCGGATCGGGTACCAGACCTTGTCCGAAGTCGCATCGCCGGAGCCGGACCAGCTGGCCCGTGCCTCGGCCTTCTGGCGCGCCATCGCCGTATTGAACGCGTCGAGATCGACCGCGATGCCGCGCTGGCGCAACGCGTCCTGCGTCAGATCGAGCGGAAAACCATAGGTGTCGTAAAGCTTGAACGCCGTCTCGCCGGAGAGCTTCTGGCCGGCGCCCATGCCTTCGGTCGCGTCCGTCAGCAGCGTCAAACCGCGGTCGAGGGTCTGAAGGAACCGCTTTTCCTCGAGCTTCAGCGTTTCCGAAATCAGCGCCTCGGCACGTACGAGTTCGGGGAAGGCACGGCCCATCTCGGCGACCAGCGTCGGCAGGACCTTGAACAGCACCGGCTCACGCGCGCCGAGCAGCTTGGCATGGCGCATGGCGCGCCGCATGATCCGCCGCAACACATAGCCGCGCCCCTCGTTGGACGGCAGCACCCCGTCCGCGATGAGAAACGCCGTCGCCCGAAGATGGTCGGCGATAACCCGGTGGCTGGCAATCTTGTCGCCCTCGGCCCGCGAACCGACCGCGGCCTCGACCGACTCGATCAGCGCCTTGAACAGATCGACGTCGTAATTGTCGTGGACGCCCTGGAGCACGGCCGCGATCCGCTCCAGCCCCATGCCGGTGTCGATCGACGGACGCGGCAACTCCATGCGCTCGTCGGCCGAGAGCTGCTCGAACTGCATGAAGACCAGGTTCCAGATCTCGATGAACCGGTCGCCATCCTCGTCCGGGCTGCCCGGAGGCCCGCCGGGAATGCCCTCGCCGTGGTCGAAAAAGATCTCCGAACACGGGCCGCACGGGCCGGTCTCGCCCATCGACCAGAAATTGTCCGACGTGGCGATGCGGATGATGCGGTCGTCGGGCAGCCCGGCAATCTTGCGCCAGAGGGTGGCGGCCTCCTCATCCTCGGAAAAGACGGTCACCAGCAGCCGATCCGCCGGCAGATCGAACTCCTCGGTGATCAGGTTCCAGGCGAGCTCGATCGCGCGATCCTTGAAATAATCGCCGAAAGAGAAGTTCCCCAGCATCTCGAAGAAGGTGTGATGGCGGGCGGTGTAGCCGACATTGTCGAGGTCGTTGTGCTTGCCGCCGGCGCGCACGCATTTCTGCGAAGTGACGGCGCGAGAGTAAGGACGCTTCTCGACGCCGGTGAAGACGTTCTTGAATTGCACCATCCCGGCGTTTGTGAACATCAGCGTCGGGTCGTTGCGCGGCACCAGCGGCGAGGACGCGACCGGCTCGTGGTCGTTCTTCGCGAAATAATCGAGAAACGCGGACCGGATTTCGTTGACGCCACTCATGAATGCGACCTTCGGAAAACTGACGGAAAAACCTGGCCGGACCACGCCAAGAAGCGCCCCCGATCCCTATCGAAGGCGCTTTGTACAGAGGCCCGGAAGCAGTGTCCATCAAGCTCCGATTCGCCGCCGCGCACCTAAGCGACGGCCGCGATCGGAGTCGGGCGGTTCAGCCCTCGTCGGCACTGTCCTCGCCGCCGGGATCGACGAGCAGTTGCTCGGCAATCAGGCCGGCGTTCTGGCGGATCAGGGCCTCGATCTCATTGGCGACACTGGGATTGTCGCGCAGGAAGTTCTTCGAATTCTCGCGCCCTTGCCCCAGTCTCTGACTGTTGTAGGAGAACCAGGCGCCGGATTTTTCGACGATCCCCGATTTGACGCCGAGATCGATGAGCTCGCCGGTCTTCGACACGCCCTCGCCATACATGATGTCGAATTCAACCTGCTTGAACGGCGGCGCCAACTTGTTCTTGACCACCTTGACCTTGGTCTGGTTGCCGACGACCTCGTCGCGGTCCTTGATCGCGCCGATACGGCGAATGTCCAGACGAACCGAGGCATAGAACTTCAAGGCGTTGCCGCCCGTGGTCGTCTCCGGCGAACCGAACATTACGCCGATCTTCATGCGGATTTGGTTGATGAAAACGACCATGCATTTAGAGCGGGAGATCGAACCGGTCAGCTTACGCAGCGCCTGGCTCATCAGTCGCGCCTGCATGCCCGGTAAGGAATCGCCCATCTCGCCCTCGATTTCCGCCCGCGGCGTCAACGCCGCGACCGAATCGATGACCAGCACGTCGATCGCGCCCGAGCGAACCAGGGTGTCGGTTATCTCCAAGGCCTGCTCGCCGGTATCGGGCTGCGAGATCAGCAGATTCTCCAGATCCACGCCGAGCTTCCTGGCATAGACCGGATCCAGCGCGTGTTCGGCGTCGACGAAGGCGCAGATCCCGCCCTTCTTCTGGGCCTCGGCGATCGTATGCAGGGCGAGCGTCGTCTTGCCCGAACTTTCCGGCCCGTAGATCTCGATGACCCGGCCTTTCGGCAGCCCGCCGACACCGAGCGCGATGTCGAGGCCGAGCGAGCCCGTCGACACGGTTTCGATCTCGACGATCTTCTCGTTCGCGCCGAGCCGCATGATCGAGCCCTTGCCGAACGCCCGCTCGATCTGCGAAAGCGCGGCATCGAGAGCCTTGTTCTTGTCCAACGAATTTTCCTCGACGAGACGGAGTGTGTTCTGTGCCATGGAGACGGGACCTTATTCCACGCGTTGGACGGGGGTGCAATGATGCGGCCTGAACCAAACGTGTACGCTATTTGTTCTCATTTGACAAGCCCATATTCCTGTTTTGTTCCGGTTTATCGTCGCAAGCCGAATCGCAGTCCGCTCTCACTGTCTGTTAAAGTTTTATGAAGAAGTCCGGAATTTCATCTCACTCCCTCTCCGTCTTCGTTGTCGGTGCGGCCCATATCGACCGGCGCGCCAAGGCCGATGCGCCGTATCGTCCCGCCGCGTCGAACCCCGGCCGCTTCTTCGACATGCCGGGCGGTGCCGCGTTCAACGCCGCCTTGACGCTGGACGCGCTCGGTTGCGCGGTGGTGCTGCAAAGCGCCAGGGGCGGCGATTCGGACGGCTACCGAATTGCCCAGGCAATTGCCGCTCGCAAGTTCACCGATGTCTCCATCACCTGGATCGACCGGGCGACACCAACCTATACGGCCGTATTGGACGACCGGAGCGAGCTTGTTGCCGGCGTCGCGGACATGGGCCTTTACGATCTCCTGGTTCCGCGCGTGTTCACGCGGCGGCATGTCAGGGCAGCGATAGATGAGGTCGACGCATTGCTGGTCGACGCGAACCTGCCGAGCGGATCGATCGACGCGCTGGCGAAGGCCGCCGGCGGGCGTCCCATTGCGGCGATCGGTGTCTCGCCCGCCAAAGTTCGCCGCCTGCACGGGGCAATTCGCTCGCTTTCGGCGCTGTTTCTTTCGCATGCCGAGGCGGCAAGCCTGGTCGAGGCCAGTTCTGGCACGAGCCCCAGGCTCCTCGCCGAACTCCTGATCGAACTCGGTGCACGGCGCGCCGTCATTACCGATGGACCGAGGCAAGTCGTGGTGATTGACGGCGAGACGATCGCCTTCCAGGAGCCCCCCGTCGTGATTCCAAGGGACGTCACCGGCGCCGGGGACACGCTGGCCGCAGCCGCGCTCGTCGGCCTTTGCGGGGGGCGTGAATGGATCGATTGCGTCCGCGCCGGTCTAGTGGCGTCGTCGATCCGGATTTCGGTCGATCTGTTTCCGCCGCGCGATTTTGCTCGACTGATCCAGGAGGGCGCGGCGGCTCTGCCATCTCCTCATTCACCGGAAAGGTCGCTGTGATGTCCGTGACGCTGCCGTTCAGGTCCTGTGCCGAGGTCACTGATGCGATTCGCAACCGGCGGCCAGTGGTGGCGCTGGAATCGACCATCATCACCCACGGCATGCCCTATCCGCAGAATCGCGACATGGCCCGCAATGTCGAGGCGATCATACGCAAGCAAGGCGCCGTCCCAGCGACCATCGCGGTTCTGGATGGACACCTCGTGGTCGGACTCGCCGACCAGGAACTGGACGCACTCGCTATGACCCGGGATGCGATGAAGCTGTCGCGGGCCGACCTTGCCTATGCCGTCGCCACGGGGCGGTCCGGCGCGACAACGGTCGCCGCGACGATGATCGCCGCCGATCTTGCCGGCATCGGCGTCTTCGCCACTGGCGGTATCGGCGGCGTTCATCGCGGCGCCGAAACGAGCTTCGACATTTCCGCCGATCTGGAGGAGCTTGCGAGAACGCCGGTCATCGTGGTTTGCGCCGGGGCGAAGGCGATTCTCGATCTCAGTAAAACCCTGGAAGTCCTGGAGACAAAAGGCATTCCGGTAATCGGCTACGGCACCCATGAGTTACCTGCCTTTTGGTCGCGCGAATCCGGACTACCTGCCCCGCTTCGGCTCGATACGGCGGACGAGATCGCCGCCTTTCAGAGAGCGCGGAGCTCCCTTTCGATCGGCGGGGGTATGCTGGTCGCTAATCCAGTGCCGGAGGATCAGGCGTTGCCGCGCGCAATGGTCGAGGGCTGGATCGAACAGGCGCTCAGCGATGCAAAAGCGAAGGGAATTATCGGCAAGGCCGTCACGCCGTTCCTGCTCGATCGCATGTATCATTTGAGCGAGGGGCGCTCGCTGGCCGCCAACATCGCGCTGGTCGAAGCCAACGCGCGGCTGGCCGGACGCATCGCCGTCGCCATGGCCAAGACCGCGTGAGCTGGGAAGCGGCAGCGGTTCGAGCCTATTCGTCGATCATGGTTTTGACGGCGACGGCCAGTTCGCGCAGCGAGAACGGCTTGGCGAGGAAGCCGAACTTTTCGCCCTCCGGCAAGTTCTTGGCGAACGCGTCCTCGGCGTAGCCCGACACGAAGATAAATTTCAGATCCGGTCGCTTCTTGCGCATCTCGCGGAGCAGCGATGGCCCGTCCATTTCCGGCATGACCACGTCGGAGACCACGAGCTCGATCTGACCGTCCAGTTCTTCCATCACCTCCAGCGCCTCGATGCCGGACGCGGCTTCGTGGACGTCGTAGCCGCGCATCTTGAGAGCGCGAACATTGCCGGCCCGCACGTGGTCCTCGTCCTCGACGAGCAGGATCGACGCCGTTCCCGAGAGGTCGAGCTTGGCGTTCGAGGGGGCGATGGCACCCGCCTCGATTTTCGCCGCCGCGACCTGATCTGGGATATGCCGTGGCAGGAAGATTCGAAAGACCGTGCCCTCGCCGGCCTTGGAGTCGACGAAGATGAAGCCACTCGACTGTTTGACGATGCCATAGACCATCGACAGGCCGAGGCCGGTGCCCTTGCCGATCTCCTTGGTTGTGAAGAACGGCTCGAAAATGCGTTCGGCGAGGTCCGGCGGAATCCCGGTTCCGGTGTCCGCGACCTCGACCAGGACATACTCGCCTTCGGTCAGTTCCGCATATGCAAAGCCGCGGGCTTCGGCGGCCTCGACATTGCGAGTGGAGATAGTGATCGTTCCGCCGTCGGGCATCGCGTCGCGGGCATTTTGAACCAGATTAGTGATCACCTGCTCGAATTGGCCGATATCGGCCATCACCGGCCACAGGTCACGGGCGTGATGGCGCTCCAGCTTGGCGTGATCGCCGCTGACACGCTTCAGGAGCAGGTGCATGTCGGCGACGACGTCGGTGAGGTTCAGCATCTTCGGTCGCATCGTCTGCCGGCGCGAATAGGCCAGCAGCTGGCGCACCAGCGAGGCAGCGCGGTTGGCGCTCTGCTTGATCAGCAAAAGGTCCTGGAACGAGGGATCTCCGGTGCGATGGTTGAGCAGGAGAAAGTCCACAGACGCCGTGATGATCGTCAGCACGTTGTTGAAGTCGTGGGCGATACCGCCGGCCAGATTGCCGATCGCCTGCATCTTCTGGCTTTTGGCGAATTGCTCCTCCAGCGCCCTTTGCTCGGTGATCTCGACACCGTAGAGAATCGCCGCTTCGTGAGTGTCCGGGCCGGCCTTCGGAATCGCGCTGATATAAAGCCGGACAGAGCGCGGCCTCTCACCCAGAATTTCGGCATCGACAGGCGCGATTCCAGCTTGCCCGCGAACCGCTGCGGCGAGCGCCTGTCGCAGACCATCGCGATCGCTTTCGCGGATGCTGCCGACGAACTCGGCGGTGCCGCCGGATGCATCCAGACCGAAGACCTGCCGGAAGGCCGCGTTGGAACGGATCGCGCGCCCGTCCTCGTCCAGCGCCGCGATCGCCATGGGGGACGAATTGAAGAAGCGAGTGAAACGCGCCTCGGCCAGTTCCGCCGTATCCGCCACTTCGCTCTTCGCGCTGCGGCTGAGAACGAGCGTTCGCACAATGCCCGGCGCCGCGGCGTGGTCAGTCACCGGCTTGCGCAGAAGCCGCACCGGAAGGCTTTGCCCGTCGCGGGTGATGAGATCGAGATCGACGATGCTGGTTCCGTCCGCGTCATCGTCGCTGGCACTGGGCGCCAGCAACGCGCGTGACCCTTCCGGCACGAAATCGAGAAGGGAAAGCTCGCCGGGCTTGAACTCGACCAGATCGACGCCCAGCCATCCGGCCAGCGTGGCGTTGAGATAGGCGATCTTCAGATCCGCGTCCGTCGCCACGAAACCCGCGGGCGCCCTGTCGAGATAGTCGATCGCGTGCTGGAGATCCTGGAAGGAACTCTCCTGCGACTGGCGGTCGGCGGTGATGTCGAGAATCTGCCAGGCTTGCAGCGTTCCGCGCGAGGTCGCCAACGGGCGCACCGAGGCCCGATACCAATGCGGCGTGCCATTGCCAGCCGCCATCGCCGAGAGGCTGCGCGGCAGACGAAACTCGCGCTGGCCGGAACGATTTTCACGCGCCAGATTGGCGAGGAAATAGATCGCCTCGGAGGCCTCCGGTTCACGCGCCAACAGCCGTTCCAGCGTTTTCACGCCGACGGCCGTCGTCGCGCCGGTCGTCTCGCCATAGGCACTGTTGGCGTAGATGATTCGCCCTTTGCGATCGACGATCAGCGTCCCGTTGCGCGCGGTATCGAGAAAGTCCTTGGCGATCGCGCCTTCGCCGATTCGGCCGGTAAATTGCACGAAGCCGAGTGCGGTGGCGAAGATCGCGGCGATTCCAGCCACGGCGAGGCCACCGAAGATCACCAGCAGCGCGATTGCGCCATAGGCGTGGCCAAACAGCGCCAGGGATGCCGCCAGGACGGTCAACAAGCCACCCAGAACGAGCAGGCGCCGCACACCCGATGCGGCCGCAGCCCGGTCGATCAAAGGCTTCTCGGCCGCGCCCATCGCCGCTCCATCCATGTCGATTCGCCCCTGCTTGCCGCAACTATGAATCAAAAGCGAATCCGAGGCGAGTGATCGCGTCCAAGCTTTATTCAACCAAGACCACGAAAAATGCCCATGCTGACTTCGCGCACCGTTGTCCACGCATTATGAACAGCCAAGCTGACGTTGCACTTGCCCCGGACCGAAAGATCGGTCAACCGGGTTGGGCGACGGAAGGAAACTTCGCTGGTCTCCGGCGCCGCAGGAGGAAATCGCGCCCATGCCCCAATGGATCGTCGACCTAGTAGGCGAAAGTCTCGCGTCAATCGTCTGGGTGGCGATCGTGGCGACCGCCGTGTGCCTGTTGGCAATACTGATGATCGTGCTCGCCAAAAAAGCCTTCGGCAGCAGAATCGGCACCGGCTTCAAGGGAAGCGCTCCGCGACTGGCGGTCATGGATATCGCCCGAATCGATGAGAAACGGCGCCTCGTCTTGGTACGGCGCGACGAGGTCGAGCATCTCGTGCTCGTCGGTGGACAGAACGACGTACTCATCGAGGGCAGCATTCTGCGCGTTCGAGCCACGACTGGCGCCCGTCGGGACGAACCACGCGGCGATTTCCCCGAATTCGAAGACGAAATATTGCCGGAACCCGCATCCAGTCGAGGTGTCGTTCCGATTCCTGCCCCGGAAGCGAAACCGCTGGCGCCACGCCCTGAACCACGCCCCCAGGAAACGGTCGCCCCGCGGACCCCATCCGAGAACAAGTCCCGTCCCGCGCCGATGACGGCGCCCTTGCCGGTGCCCCCGGCCCCGACTGTCCCGCCAGCTCCAACGGAGGCCGGCACCGAACAGGCCAAGGCGCCCGCATACAGTGCGGCGCCCATCCCGGAAATAGATACCGATCGCTCGCCAGTATCCACGCGGAGCCTTCCTCCACGTTCGATCGCGACGCCGACGCTCAACCTGCGGCAGAGCCGGTCGACGACGGAAGCCGGGAATGTCTCGCCGGAGTCTCCCGCCTCCCAATCGGACGCGGCACTCCCCGCCTCGCTTGCCTCCGGCCGACGCGAGCCGTCGCTGGCAGTGCCCGATGTGCAACGCGAGCCGATGGCCTCCAAGGCCGAGCAGCACCGCGCCGATCTGCGCGCGCAAATGAATCGCGCCCAGTCCCCAACCCTCGAACGCGTGCAGGATGCGACCGCACCAGCCATCGCCGTCGATGCCGTCGATCGCCGAGACCCGCCGCGGCAGCCGCTGTCGGTCAGGAGCTTCGCCACGGCGATACAAAATCGCAAGGCGCCGGCGGAAATGCCGCAGCCAGCCCCTAAGGCAGCCGAGGCGACGACACGTCAAGATAACGCGAACTCGTCGCTTACCGACCCCGGCCAGCGGGATCGGCAGCGTTCGGGACCGCCTGCGGCCGAGGTGCGTTCCACGTCCTCAAGCCAGACTGAGGCCGCCCCGAATCGTCCGTCCGTTCTGCATGCCGAGCCAAGTCTCGAGGACTTCCTTTCGGCCGAGATGGATGCGGATTTTGGCAACGACGCCTTCTTCGCCGACAAGACCGACGACGTCGATCGAAGTGCGGATGCGCCGCGCGGAGCGCCTCCAGTCAAGGCCTCCAGATCAGAGCCGGCTCCCGCGACGGCGGTCGAGGCACCACGCGTCGTCGCACCAGCGCCGCCTGCCTCATCCGCCGGCAACGGCACGCCTCCTCGCTCGGCCCCTCAGCCAGACACACCGCCTCGCACCGCCGCGGCACCTGTGCCTTTGACACTCGAAGAGGAAATGGAACGGTTGCTGGGTGACTTTAATTTCGGCGACGACAGCGATCGTAAAGCCAACTGAGTCGGGCAATCGCCGGAAACTTATTCGTGTGCGTCTGACACTGAAACTCTGAAGGCGAGGCGTGCCGCCGCACGATACCGAGGCCGGTCGCTGCTCTGACACCGACACATTTGGCAGGGTGTATGCGAGGATCTTGGAGGAAAGCGGTGGCCGGTAACGGCTCATCCGCCGAAATGGCAGGTGCGGAAAACCAGTGATGGAGGGGTGTTCTTGCTCTTCGATTCACGCCCCGTCACTCGGGACCAGACCAAATTTTCGCTGGCTGAGCCTATAGGCGCCAATCGGAATCTTGGTGTGAACAGACCCGTCCAGGGAGCTACTCGTCCCGATAGACCTTCTCGCGGCGCTCGTGCCGCTCCTGCGCTTCCAAGGACATCGTCGCGATCGGGCGGGCGTCCAGCCGCTTCAGGCTGATCGGTTCACCCGTCTCTTCACAATAGCCGTAGGTGCCCTCGTCGATCCGCTCCAGCGCGGCGTCGATCTTGGCAATCAACTTGCGATGGCGGTCGCGCGCCCGCAACTCGATGGCGCGGTCCGTTTCCGACGAGGCGCGATCGGCCGCGTCGGCGAGATTGCTGTTGTCATTGGCCAGGGCGACAAGCGTCTCTCGCGACTCGCGCAAGATTTCGGCCTTCCAGGCCAGCAGCTTCTTGCGGAAATAATCCCTCTGGCCATCATTCATGAACTGCCCGTCCTCGGACAAGGTCGTCTCGATATTGAGTGTCTCGCTCATCACGCACCTCCGTTCACGCAATCGGGCTTATAACGACGCTTTCCGCAGCGAACAAGTTGTTCATAGACTACAACTTGAAAGTGAACGGGTTTCTAACATCCCGTTTTTCTTCGCTTTTCGACGGGACTCATCGGCCCGCGCGATGACACGGCTATGACGGGCAACAAACGTGCCGGCCCGTGCGTTCGCGGGTTTCAGCATGAAGAGCCTCGATGCCGCCTTTCCGGGTCAGCAGCGCGCGCGCTTGACCGTCACCGGATTGCCCGATGCCGTCGTTTCGGCATAGTCCATCGCCATGTCCGCCTTATCGCCCAGCCGCCGCCTCTACATCCTGCGCCACGCGCATTCATCGTGGGCCCTTCCCGGCCAGCGCGACCACCACCGTCCGCTGGATGCGCGAGGACGCAAGGAAGCCGACCGACTCGCGGAGTTCATCGCAAGGAAAGGCTACCGCTTCGACGTGGTGGTGTGTTCGACGGCGAAGCGGGCGAGCGAGACCTATGACCGGATTCGCCCCCAACTTCCGACTGAAGGCCGCGAGGAAGCCTCGGACGCCCTCTATGCCATGGGCGTCGAGGCCTATTACGACGCCGCGCGGCGCCACGGCGATTGCGATGCGATCCTCCTCGTCGGGCACAATCCGGTGATCGAGCAATTCACCCTGTCGCTCATCGCGGATGGCGATCCCGCCGCCATCGAAGCCATTCGGATGGGCTTCCCCACCTGCGGCCTCGCTGTCGTGGAGTTTTCAGGGCCGCTAGACGCGATCGAACGGGGCACCGGCCGGCTTCGCGAATTCGTCGATCCCCATGATCTGCGTTAGACGAAGGAGGCGCACTTTCGACGCCCATCGTCACTGCCTATATCGCCGACAGCCCGTCTCCAGAGGATTTTCGCCCAGCCTATGACCTCTCTTGCCGACGAGGCCCGTCTCGTCCTCGATACCTTCGCCGATCGGACGACCGGCCTTTTCCACCCGACCGTGCGTCTCGGCGTCACCGGTCTGTCGCGGGCCGGCAAGACGGTCTTCATTACCGCGCTGGTCCACAACCTCCTGCATGGGGGCCGGCTGCCGCTGTTTGGAGCCCAGGCCGGGGGACGCATCCTGCGCAGCTATCTGGAGGAGCAGCCGGACGACGCGGTGCCGCGCTTCCAGTATGAGGACCATATCCGCACGATCCTCGAGGAGCGGGCCTGGCCGCAATCGACCCGGGCGATTTCCGAATTGCGGCTGACGATCGAGTATGAATCGGCGTCGGGTTGGGGACGGATGTTCTCCGGTGGCCGGCTATCGATCGATATCGTCGACTATCCGGGCGAATGGCTGCTCGACCTGCCGCTGCTGGACAAGGATTTCTCGACTTTCTCGACTGAAGCGATCGCGCGCGCCCGGCTGCCCTCGCGCCGCCCTCTCGCCAGCGACTATCTCGCGCTGCTCGAAACGGTGGATCTCGCAGCCCCGGCCGACGAGCCGACAGCCCAGGCCTTGCACGCCGCCTTCGCCAAATATCTGACAGCCTGCCGCGCCGACAGGACGGCCCTGTCGACTTTGCCGCCGGGGCGATTCCTGATGCCGGGCGACCTCGAAGGCTCCCCCGCCCTCACCTTCGCCCCGCTGCCGGTCGAGCCCGGCCACACCTATCCGAAGGGCTCGCTCGCGGCGCTGCTGGCGCGGCGCTACGAGGCCTACAAGACGGTGGTGGTAAAACCTTTTTTCCGCGAGCATTTCGCCCGGCTCGACCGCCAGATCCTGCTCGTCGACGTGATGCAGGCGATCAACGCCGGCCCCGAGGCCGTCCGCGATCTCGAAACCGCGCTCGCCGACATCCTCGCCTGCTTCCGTCCCGGCCGCTCAAGCTGGCTCGGATCGTTCCTGACAAGGCGGATCGATCGCATCCTCGTCGCCGCGACCAAGGCCGACCATCTCCACCGCGACAGCCATCGCCGCCTCGAATCCATCGTTCGCCGAATGCTCGACGACGCCATCGCGCGCGCCAATTTCTCGGGCGCACGAACCGACGTTCTCGCCCTTGCCGCGATCCGGGCGACCCGCGAGGCGAGCGTCGACGACCGCGGCGACACGCTGCCCGTCATCGTTGGCACCCCCGCGGCCGGCGAGACGATCGGCGACGAAACCTTCGACGGCAAGACCGAGACGGCGATCTTTCCCGGCGACCTCCCGGCCGATCCCGCGCGGCTGTTCGTCGAAAGCGACGGCGGCACGGCGGACCCGATCCGCTTCGTGCGTTTCAAGCCGCCGAAGCTCGAACGCGACGCGGCCGGGATGACGCTCTCGCTGCCGCATATCCGGCTCGACCGGGCCCTTGAATTCCTGTTGGGAGATCGCCTGGCATGAGCAGCGACGAGAGCCCCCGCCCCGGCCGGCGCCCCGGCGCGTATCGGCTGGAAGAGACGGGCATTCCCCGCTCCGACCAGGAGCAAAAGACCGCTGCGTCGGGGCGATCCCCACGCGCCATTGAGGATCTGGCGCGGATCACCATCGAGCCGGACGACGCCATCGAGCGTGAGGCGATCGTGGAGCTCGAGATCGAGCAGATGGCGCGGCGGCGCCACGGCTTTTCCTTCGGCAAATTGTTCCTCGGCGCCCTCGGCATTCTCGTCTCGCTCGGTGTCGGCCTCGCCGTCGACGCCCTGATCCGGGATCTGTTCGCCCGATCGGAGTGGCTGGGATGGGCGGCGCTCGTTGTTGCCGTCCTGCTCGTCGTCGGCGCGCTGGGCGTGGCCCTGCGGGAAATCATCGGCCTGATGCGGCTGGCCGCCGTCGACCGGGAGCGCCAGGCCGCACTCGCCGCCTACGAGGCCAATTCCTCAGCGGACGCGAAAACCGTCGTGCGAACCTTGACCACGCTCCTCTCCGATCGGCCGAAGACCGCCCACGGCCGGGCGCGGATGGCCGAACTCGACGACGAGGTGATCGACGGCGCCGATCTCATCGCGCTGGCCGAACGCGAGCTTCTCGCACCGCTCGACGCCGAAGCCCGCGCCCTTATTCTGGTCTCGGCCAAGCGGGTGTCGGTGGTCACCGCCGTCAGCCCGAAGGCGCTGGTCGACGTCGCCTATGTGCTGTTCGAGACCGTCAAGCTCATCCGCCGCATGTCGGAACTCTACGGCGCCCGGCCCGGCACGCTCGGCCTGGTGCGGCTGACCCGCGACGTGGTGGCGCATCTGGCCGTCACCGGGACGATCGCGATCGGCGACGGCGTCATGCAGCAACTGCTCGGCCACGGGGTGGCGGCGAAGCTGTCGGCGCGGCTCGGCGAGGGCGTGGTCAATGGGCTTTTGACAGCTCGCGTGGGCCTTGCCGCGATGGATCTCTGCCGGCCCCTGCCCTTCCTGCGGGTTCGCCGGCCGTCGATCGGCGACGTCCTCGGCGATCTCACCGCAATCGGCGCGATTCGGCCGTCCCGGTCAGCCTCGGATGACACGTCACGCGACAAATCGTGAAGACCGCGGCAAGGCTTGATTAACCCTTCCGGGCGATAAAGGCAGCCTGTTCCAGCTACTACGTCTGCCAGGAAGGTTCGCCCCATGTCCCGCATGCTGACCGCCGGTCTCGCTTTCGCCGTCGCCGCCGGTTCGGCGCTGGCGACGCCTGCCCTTGCCGAACCTGACGAGGCGTTCTTCCGCCAGGTCGTCGGCCAGTGGTCAGGACCCGGCGAGATCGTTGCCGGCAAATACAAGGGCACCAAATTCGTCTGCGACTTCGCCGGCTCCCAGCATCCGAAGAAATTGGGCATGGAATTGGACGGCTCCTGCCGCGTCGGCGTGTTCTCGCAGCCGATGCGGGCCGAGGTGGTGCGTTCCGGCAAGGGCTATACCGGCGCCTTCCAGGACGGCGCCAAGGGCAAGGGCCTCGATATCGTCTCCGGCAATGTCGATGGCGATCGCATCGTCGTCGGCCTCGACCGCAAGCAGCTCAAGGGCGCGATGATCGCCCGCCTTGACGGCGCCGGCGCGATGGCGATCACCGTGTCAGTGCGGGTGGCGTCCGAACTGGTGCCGGTCATCGGCATGAATTTGAAACGCACCGGCGGCACGCGCCAGAGCGCGCTGACGAAGTAGGGAAGGCTGTCGAAGCACCGTTTTAATTGGGCCAACCGCTGAAACCGGTTTCTAAATCTGCTTCAAATGCGCGGCTTGCTAAATGGCCATGCCATTCTAAAAATCGGCGGATGTATCATTTTCTTGAGGACGTCCTCTTCGGAGGCACGGGCTATGTTGTGATCCGTATACTTGGCTTTGGCTGGGTCCGCTCCGACTACGAAAGCACCCGTTTGCTTCGGTTCGAGGCCGGTCGCCCAGTCCTTGGATGGCTTCTCACAAATATTGTTGGTGCCCTCTTTTGGGTTGCGATCGTCGTACTCGGGGCTTTTTTGATCTGACAGCCTCGGAGCGACGGCCACCGTCTGAAACAGACCCGTTGTATCCTGTTTCAGATATGCCTCGCGGGATGCGCTTGCCCCGCGCTGGCGTTCTTTCCTCAACGAGCCTCGCCCTCTTCCCGCCACCACTCGCCGTCCTCGCTCGCCGGTTCGATCCCGTCCCGATCGACTCGCGCGGCCCATTCCGCCACCGTCCGTTCCCCAAAGACCAGATCCGCCGCGATGTCGGCGAGCGGAATCAGCACGAAGGCCCGCTCGCTCACGCGCGGGTGCGGCAGGGTCAGCGCCGCGTCCTCATAAGGCATCCCGTCATAATCGAGCACGTCGAGATCCAGCGTGCGCGGCCCCCAGCGCTCGCGCCGCTCGCGATTGAACGCCCGCTCCGTCTCAAGACACAGATCGAGGACGTCGCGAGGCCCCAGCGTCGTCTCGATCGCGGCGCAGGCGTTGATAAACCAGGGCTGGTCGGTCTTACCCCAGGGCGGGGTGCGATAAAGCCGCGAAACGGCGACGATCCGCGCATCCTCGCGCGCGTCGATCAGGCGCAGCGCCGCCGCCATCGTCTCCGCCGGATCGCCGATATTGCCGCCGAGACCGAGAGTGGCTTTGGCCGTCACCAGCGTTCGCCCTTCATGGCGCGGCGCATGGCGTCGGTGATCCGCAGCGCGTCGCGGTTGGCCGGCACGTTGTGGACGCGAAAGATGTCGGCGCCGCGCTCGCGCAAAAGCGCGCTGGTCGCCGCCGTCGCGATGTCGGGCTCCGGGTCCTCGCTGCCCACCGCGCCGCGCACGAAGCGCTTGCGCGAGGTCCCGACGAGCAGCGGAAAGCCGAGCGCCTTCAACTCACCCAGCCGCGCCAGCAGCATCAAATTCTCCGGCCCGTCCTTGGCGAAGCCGAAGCCGGGATCCAGGACGATGGCTGCGTCCGGCACCCCCGCTTCCCGCGCGATCGTCAGCGATTTTTTCAAAAACAGGAACTGATCGGCGATGACGTCGGGCAATTTCTCGCGCTCACGCCCCGTATGCATCAGGCACAGCCCGGCGCCGGTCTCCGCCGCGACCCGTGCGATGGCCTCGTCCCTCTGGGCGCCCCACACGTCGTTGACGATGTGCGCGCCAGCCGCCACGGCCATCCGTGCGGTCTCCGAGCGATAGGTGTCGACCGAGATCAGACAGTCGGAACGGCGCGCCAGTTCCTCGATCACCGGCATGATCCGGCGCTGCTCCTCGGCTGCGTCGATGGGCGTCGCGCCGGGACGGGTCGATTCGCCGCCGATATCGACGATCGCCGCGCCCTCATCGACCATCTTCAGCGATTCCGCGACCGCCGCCTCGACGCTGGCGTAGCGTCCCCCGTCGGAAAAGCTGTCGGGCGTGGCGTTGAGCACGCCCATGATGTGCGCTGCGCCGGACAGATCAAGGCTGCGGCCATGGGCCACATGCCAGACTCCGCCGCGCGGTTCGATCAGGTCCATCTCAACTCCGGTCCGTAAATCCCTTGGCTCTGTCGGTAGCGCCTGACAATGTTTCGCGCAATTATGTGCGCGCCTCCCAAGGGTGGTCGAGCCGGGTCCAGAACGTTGACCGGACCGACCGAATGATGAACGGGTGATCCGGTGGCGGCCGCTCTGAGCGTTAGCCT
Organism: Aurantimonas coralicida; assembly: GCA_011050685.1. Taxonomy (GTDB): domain Bacteria; phylum Pseudomonadota; class Alphaproteobacteria; order Rhizobiales; family Rhizobiaceae; genus Aurantimonas; species Aurantimonas coralicida_A. The sequence goes on along the minus strand of DRFF01000045.1, from coordinate 52,319 downwards.
GCGCGCGGCCACCGCCGTAGCAACTATGCCATGACGAAAGCAGCCTTCATGAGACTTTACGCCGTCAAGCAATGGATCAGTGACCGGGTGGAACTGACCACCCTCATCGCCGCGCTCCTCGTCGCCGCATCGATCTGGGGTTTCGTCTCGGTCGCCGGCGAAGTGGTGGAGGGTGACACCAAGGGCTTCGACGCCGAGATATTGCTGTCGCTGCGCAATCCGGCCGATGCCTCCGACCCGCTTGGCCCGCGCTGGGCGGAGGAGTTCGGCCGCGACATGACCGCCTTCGGCGGCACGGGAGCGTTGGTCCTCATCACCGTCTTTACAGCCGGATTTTTATGGATGCAGGGCAACCGCCGCTCGATGCTGCTGGTCCTCGCCGCGATCGGCAGCGGCTTCCTGATGAGCCAGCTTCTCAAATACGGCTTCGACCGGCCCCGCCCCTCGCTTGTTCCGCACGGGTCGTTCGTCTACACAGCGAGTTTTCCGAGCGGTCACGCGATGATGTCGGCGGTCACCTATCTGACCCTGGCGATCCTTGTCGCCCGTGTTCAAACGCAGCGACGGGTGCGCGCGTTTCTCATCGGCGTGGCAGTGTTCCTGACGGTTCTCGTCGGCGTCAGCCGGGTCTATCTCGGCGTGCACTGGCCGTCCGACGTACTGGCCGGCTGGACGGCGGGCGCGGCCTGGGCGGTCGGCTGGTGGATGATCGCCAGATGGCTGGAATCGCGCGGCGCGGTCGAGCCTGAAGCGACCGCAGCCAACGATTTCGATGGAAACCGGTCCGCACCCCGCTCGCCGACCATCTGAACATCGCGGTGGACGTGCCGCTGCTGCGTTCTGATCAAACCGCGACATCATGACTGTGCATGAGGTGGACAACTTTGCCGCCACGAGTCGCCGAGGCTTGCGGACGTGGCGTTGCTATGGAATTGATCATGGCTTGCGGCGCGGCGTTCCTGACAGCTCGATGCGTCGGCCGGAAACGGCGAACCCAGCACCGGAACACGGGCGGACAATGGAATATTTTCTCCAGCAGTTGATCAACGGGATCACTCTCGGGTCGATCTACGGCCTGATCGCCATCGGCTATACGATGGTCTACGGCATCATCGGCATGATCAATTTCGCCCATGGCGAGATCTTCATGCTTGGCTCCTTTATCGCGCTCACCACGTTCCTCCTGCTCGCCGCGATCGGCATCACCTTCCTGCCGCTGGTGCTGGTGATCATGCTGGCCGTGGCCATGCTTCTCACGGCGCTCTGGGGTTGGACCATCGAACGGGTGGCCTATCGGCCGTTGCGCGGCTCGTTCCGGCTGGCGCCGCTGATCACCGCCATCGGCATGTCGATCTTCCTGCAGAACTTCGTCCAGATCACGCAGGGCGCGCGGGTCAAGCCGCTGCCGCCGCAGATCCAAGGCGGAATCACCCTGCTCGACGGTCCCGGCGCCATCGCGGTGCAGATTTCCTACATGCAGATCATCATCATCGCGACGACCATCGTCCTGATGGCGGTATTCTCGCTGATCATTTCGCGCACATCGCTCGGACGGCAACAGCGGGCTTGTGAGCAGGATCAGAAGATGGCTTCGCTGCTCGGCGTCAATGTCGACCGGACGATTTCGCTGACCTTCGTAATGGGCGCCACCCTCGCCGCCGTCGCCGGCATGATGTACCTGCTCTATTACGGCGTCATCGACTTCTACATCGGCTTCGTCGCCGGCGTGAAAGCCTTCACCGCGGCAGTTCTCGGCGGCATCGGCTCGATGCCGGGCGCCATGCTCGGCGGTTTGGCCATCGGCCTGATCGAAACATTCTGGTCGGGCTATTTCTCGGTCGAGTACAAGGACGTCGCGGCCTTTTCCATTCTCGCGATCGTCCTGATCTTCATGCCGTCCGGCCTGCTTGGCCGGCCGGAAGTCGAGAAGGTCTGAGACGATGGCCGACCCGACCGCATCGACCCTCTCCAATCGCCCGGAAGGCGCCGAGCGCGAATCCGAAGAGCGCCGCGAGGCAGCACGCGGCGAGCCCCCCTTCGTAGAGGCACCGCAAAGCGACAGTCGCCTTGTCGCCTCGCTGAAGGAGGCGGGCATCACAGCGGCGATCGTCGCCGGGCTGACGCTGATCTTTCTCGCCTTTCGCAGCGACATCGCGACGGGCGGTCTCGACCTCCTCGCCCGGCCGATGCTGTGGCTCAGCTGGATCGCCATCGCCTTCGTCGGGCGGTTCGTGCTGTCCTACTTCCTGTTCAAGGCCGAGCGGCCGATCAGCGGCTATTTCAAACGGACCAAGGCCACCTCTTCTGCTGTCGGAGGTATCCCTCTCGGCAAAGTGTTCGGTATCCTCCTGCTGTTTGTCGCCTTCACGCTGCCCTTCCTGCTCGACACCTTCCTGCCGAGCCAGAACCGCTATCTCCTCGACCTGGCCATCCTCATCCTCACTTATGTCATGCTGGGCTGGGGCCTGAACATCGTGGTCGGTCTCGCTGGCCTGCTCGATCTCGGCTACGTCGCCTTCTATGCGGTGGGCGCTTATTCCTTCGCGTTGCTGTCGACGAATTTCGGCCTCGGCTTCTGGGTTTGCCTGCCGATGGCCGGGCTGTTCGCGGCGATGTGGGGCGTCATGCTCGGCTTCCCGGTGCTACGCCTGCGCGGTGACTATCTGGCGATCGTGACGCTCGCCTTCGGCGAGATTATCCGTATCGTGCTGCTCAATTGGTACGAGTTCACCGGCGGACCGAACGGCCTGCTAGGCATCCCGAAACCGACCCTTTTCGGTCTCGAATTTTCGCGCGGTGAGGGCTCCTTCTCGGACTTCTTCGGCCTCGAATATAGCTCGGTGCAGCGCTTCGTGTTCCTGTATTATATCATTCTCGCACTGGCACTGATCACCAATTTGGTGACCCTGAGGCTACGCAAACTGCCCGTCGGCCGCGCCTGGGAAGCGTTGCGCGAGGACGAGATCGCCTGTCGCTCGCTCGGCATCAATACTGTCAATGTCAAGCTGACGGCTTTTGCCACCGGCGCGATGTTCGGCGGCTTCGCCGGCTCGTTCTTCGCCGCGCGCCAGGGCTTCATTTCCCCCGAGAGTTTCACCTTCATCGAATCGGCAATCGTGCTGGCCATCGTCGTGCTGGGCGGTCTCGGCTCGCAGCTCGGCGTGGTCATCGCCTCGGTGGTGATGATCGGCGGCATCGAACTCCTGCGAAACCTGACGGCCCTGCAGGCCGTGTTCGGCAGCGATTTCGATCCCACCCAGTACCGGATGCTGATCTTCGGCCTGGCGATGGTGGGGATCATGGTGTGGAAGCCGCGCGGCCTGATTTCGTCTCGCTCGCCGTCGGTTTTCTATAAACAAAAGAAGAAGATCGGCGCCGATCTTGTCGCCCAGGGCGAGGGTCACTGATGTTGACGGAAAGCGAACGCTGGTCGGTCGACCCGGTCCTCACGGTCGAGCATCTGACGATGCGCTTCGGCGGTCTCACCGCCGTCGATGATCTGTCCTTTAACGTCGGCCGCGGCGACATCACCGCCCTGATCGGTCCGAACGGCGCCGGCAAGACCACGGTGTTCAACTGCGTCACCGGCTTCTACAAGCCGACCGAAGGGCGCATCGCGCTGCGCCGCGGCCGCGGCATCCCGGAGGCGAAGGTCCGCGAACTCACTGATAGCGGCCGGCAGTATATCGACGCAGAATCCGGCTCGATCTTTCTCCTCGAGCGCATGGCCGATTTCAAGATCACCGAGGTCGCCGGGGTCGCGCGGACGTTCCAGAACATCCGCCTGTTTGGCGGCATGACGGTGCTGGAAAACCTGCTCGTCGCCCAGCACAACAAGCTGATGGACGCCTCCAACTTCACCATCGGCGGATTGATCGGCCTGCCCGGCTACCGCCGCGCCGCGGCCGCCGCCAAGGACAAGGCCGTCGATTGGCTGCGTCATACCAACCTGCTCGATCGGGCGGACGATCCGGCGTCGGATCTTCCTTACGGTGCCCAGCGTCGGCTGGAAATCGCCCGCGCGATGTGCACTGATCCGTCGCTTCTGTGCCTCGATGAGCCGGCCGCCGGCCTTAATCCGCGCGAATCCGCCGAGCTCAACACGTTGTTGAAATATATTCGTGACGAGCACGACGTGTCGGTTCTGCTGATCGAGCACGACATGGGCGTGGTCATGGAAATTTCCGATCACATCATCGTCCTCGACTACGGCAAGAAGATTTCGGACGGTTCGGCCGACAAGGTCCGCAACGATCCGAAGGTCATCGCGGCCTATCTCGGCGTCGATGACGAGGAGGTCGACGCGATCGAGGAAGACCTTCACATCAAGAAAGGGCCCGCCAACGCCGCGCCCGCAAGCCCTCAGGGAGGCGCCACATGAGCGCCGTTGTCGAAACGCAGCCGACGGCCGAACCGTTGCTGACGATCCGTGGCCTTCAGACCTTCTACGGCAAGATCCAGGCGCTCAAGGGGGTCGATGTCGACGTTTACGAAGGCGAGATCGTTACGATGATCGGTGCCAATGGCGCCGGAAAATCGACGCTGATGATGACGATCTGCGGCAATCCGCGCGCCCGCGAGGGCCAGATCGTCTACCGCGGCGAGGACATCACCCATCTGCCGACCCATACCATCATGTCCAAGTCGATCGCCCAGTCGCCCGAGGGGCGCCGGGTGTTCGGGCGCATGACGGTGATGGAGAATCTCCAGATGGGCGCGATCCTGGAGGACGACTCCTTTTTCGACGACGATTTGCGCAAGGTCTTCGAGCTGTTTCCGCGCCTCAAAGAGCGCCGCGGCCAGCGTGGCGGCACCCTGTCCGGCGGCGAGCAGCAGATGCTGGCGATCGGACGGGCGCTGATGAGCCGGCCGAAGCTGCTGTTGCTGGACGAGCCCTCGCTCGGCCTCGCCCCTTTGATCGTCAAGCAGATCTTCGAGGTCATTCGCGAACTCAACCGCAACGAGGGCCTGACGGTCTTTCTCGTCGAGCAGAACGCCTTCCATGCCCTGCGCCTCGCCCATCGCGGCTACGTGATGGTCAACGGCACGATCACCATGACCGGCACCGGGAAGGAGCTACTCGCCCGCGAGGAGGTTCGCAGCGCCTATCTCGAGGGAGGAGCACACTGATGGCGCCCGAAATGTCCTTGCTCTGGGAAGTCGCGATCGGTGAATTCCTGTTCGTCACGGTAATTCTGGGCGGCGGCGGCGCCTGGATGATCGGGCGGTCGACAGCTCTGACCTGGAGCGGCTGGGGTCTGATGGCGTTCTATGTCCTGCTTCTGACCATTGCGGTCCGCTTTATTCATTTCAGCCTGTTTGGCGGGACCTTCTTTCTGCCGCCCGCGACCTTCGGCGTCGCGTTCTACTATGCGCTTATCGATTACATCGTGCTGTTCGCTTTTGCGGCCGCCGGGCGCAGTTTCGTGCGCACTCGGCAAATGAGCCGGCAATACGGCGTTGTGCGCCACGAAAACTGATCGGTCTGCTCCGCGATTCAGCATCTTTGAATTTTTAGGCCGGCGCTATTCCAACGCCGGCCGATCCGGTCTTTAATCCCCGCCAGGAGGGGATGCACATTGCATCTCCGTGGCCTTCTGGCCGCCTCAAAGAATAAACAGGGAAGATTCTCATGAAGAAAATACTTCTGGCGGGCGCAGCGCTCAACCTCGTCTTCGCGGGCGCGGCCTACGCCGAGATCACCATCGGCGTCGCCGGCCCCATGACCGGCCAGTACGCCAGCTTCGGCGAGCAGCTGCGCACCGGCGCCGAGCAAGCCGTCGCCGATATCAACGCCAAGGGCGGCGTCAACGGCGAAATGCTGAAACTGTCCGTCGGCGACGACGCCTGCGACCCGAAGCAGGCCGTCGCGGTCGCCAACCAGTTTGCCTCGCAGGGCGTGCCCTTCGTCGCCGGTCACTTCTGCTCGGGTTCCTCGATCCCGGCCAGCCAGGTCTATAATGACGAGCAGATCGTGCAGATCTCGCCGGCCTCGACCAATCCCGATTTCACCGACAAGCGTCCCGGTGGCGGCATCTTCCGCGTCTGCGGCCGTGACGACCAGCAGGGTGAGGTTGCCGGCAATTACATCGCCGAGACTTTCCCGGATCTCAAGGTCGCGATCATCAACGACAAGACCGCCTATGGTAAGGGCTTGGCCGACGAGACGCAGAAGACTTACGAGGCAGCCGGCAAGACCCCGGTTCTCGTGGAGTCCTACACCGCCGGCGAAAAGGACTACACGGCCCTTGTCACCAAGATGAAGGAAGCCGGCGTCGGCCTCGTCTATGTCGGCGGCTATCATACCGAAGCCGGTCTGATGGCGCGTCAGATGCGCGAGCAGGGTATGGACACCATCTTGATGTCCGGCGATGCGCTGGTCAGCGACGAGTACTGGGCGATCACCGGCGATGCCGGCCAGGGCACGCTGATGACCTTCTCCCCGGACCCGCGCAAGAACGAGGCGGCCGCTCCGGTCGTCGCCGAGCTCGAGAAGCAGGGCAAGACCGCCGAGGGCTACGTGCTCTACACCTACGCGGCGATCCAGGCTTGGGCGGACGCGGTGACCAAAGCCGGCTCTACCGACTACGACCCCGTCGTCGAGGCGCTCAATTCCAGCGATTTCACCACTGTGATTGGCGATCTGAAGTTCGACGACAAGGGTGACGTGACCCTGCCGGGCTACGTCCTCTACGAGTGGAAGGACGGCAAGTACGACTACGTCGAGACCGCCGATGCCGGCGGCGCGATGATGAAAGACGACAAGATGAAAGAGGGCATGGAAAGCATGTCCAAGGAAGGCGAGAAGCCTGCGGACGGCGCAGATGCCGAGAAGCCGGCCGACCCGGCAGGCGAAACCACGACCAAGTAAGACGGTCGGCGGGCTCTGCCCGCGGCATCCGACAGTGACAGAACCCCGGCGTTCGGCGCCGGGGTTCTTTTTCATCTGGCCTGTGCCGGGTTACGACCGCGACACCCGTTCCCTCGCAAACCGTTGCCGCAGACCCGCTGTCAGCCGTGTCGGAACGTCGCCGGCCGCTTCTCGCGGAAAGCCGCCATGCCTTCTTTGCGATCGCCGCCAGCGAACAGTGCATGGAAAATCCGGCGCTCGTGCAGGAGTCCCTCGCGCAGACCGACCTCGAAGGACCGGTTGGTCGCTTCCTTGGCGGTCATCGTCGCCGGCTTGGAGAAGTCCGCGATCGTCGTTGCCGCGCCGAGCGCCTCCTCCATCAGCTTGTCCGCCGGCACCAACCGCGAGACGAGGCCGATGCGCTCGGCCTCCTCGGCGCCGATCATTCGGCCGGTGAGGATCATGTCCATCGCCTTGTACTTGCCGACCGCGCGGGTCAGGCGCTGGGAGCCGCCCATGCCGGGAATGATGCCGAGCTTGATCTCCGGCTGACCGAACTTGGCGCTGTCGGCCGCGACGATGAGGTCGCACATCATTGCCAGCTCGCATCCGCCGCCGAGAGCGAAGCCGGCGACGGCCGCGATCATCGGCGTGCGCACCCGCTCCAGCGCCTCCCATTCGGCAAACCAGTCGGCGAGCATCATCTCCATCGCCGAGCGGTCTTCCATTTCCTTGATGTCGGCCCCGGCAGCGAAGGCCTTTTCCGAGCCGGTGATCAGGATCGCGCCAACCTCGGGATCGCGGTCGAGCGAGCCGGTCAGCTCGACCAGTTGGCGCATGACCGCGCTGTTCAGCGCGTTCAGCGCCTTGGGACGATTGAGGGTGAGGATCGCGACGCGGCCCTCGCGGCGTTGAAGGACGATGTCGGTTTCGCTCATGGGTTATCTCCCGCTGAATCGAGCCAGGACGAGCACCGCTCGCCCGTGTGGCAGGTCTATGGGCCGGCCTCGCGATCGCGTCCGGCCGATAGTCGATTATTTGGGCTGCATCCTGATCGCGCCGTCGAGGCGGATCGTCTCGCCGTTCAGCATCGGGTTCTCAACGACGTGGATAGCGAGCTTGGCGTATTCCTCCGCCGTGCCGAGCCGCGAGGGGAACGGGATCGAGGCGGCGAGCGAGGCCTGCACATCCTCCGGCATACCGGCGAGCATCGGCGTCTCGAAGATACCGGGGGCGATGGTCATCACCCGAATGCCGGACTTGGCGAGGTCGCGCGCCATCGGCAGCGTCATCCCCGCGATACCGGCCTTGGAGGCGGCATAGGCGATCTGCCCCATCTGCCCATCGAAGGCGGCGACCGAGGCCGTGCTGACGATGACGCCGCGCTCGCCGTCCGCGTTCAGCGGTTCGGCCTCCGACATCCTCAGCGCCACCTGGGACGAGAGGTTGAACGTACCGATGAGATTGACGGCGATCACTTTCCGGAACAGCGCCGGATCGTGCGCCTCGCCGCGCGACACCGTCTTGCGGCCGACGGCGATGCCGGCGCAATTGACCACGATTCGCGGCGCTCCGTGCGCCTCGACGGCCTTGGCCACGGCGTCGGCCACTGCGCCCGGATCGGACACGTCGCACTTGATGAACAGGCCGCCAATCTCCTCGGAGACCGCGCGACCGCCCTCCTCGTTCACGTCGAGCACGGCGACCTTCGCGCCCATCGCCGCGAGCGCCCGCGCCGTGCCACGGCCAAGCCCCGATCCCGCACCCGACACGATCGCCGGCGTCGTCTGTCCAATGTCCAAGAATCTCTCCTCCGGTTTCGCTGGCCCGACTCGATCATCCGTCGCCGCCGGTGCCGTCGATGATGAATTAGCACGTCGCTGGACCTGCGAAAGCCCCAGTGAGAGGACTCCGCCTAACGGCGATATCGTGCGACGACCTTCCCTGCCCCGCCGCCCTGTCGTATGGAGCGGGCAACGCAACATCCGGCCCGGAGTTTGGCATGAGCCGCACCGTCTACGTCAATGGCGATTACCTCCCGGAACAAGAGGCAAAGATTTCGGTTTTCGACCGTGGCTTCCTGTTCGCCGACGCGGTCTATGAGGTGACCAGCGTCCTGTCGGGCAAGCTCGTCGACTTCGCCGCCCACATGAAGCGCCTCGAGCGTTCGCTGTCGGAGCTCAAGATGGCGACCCCGGCCAGCGACGCGGAACTCCTGGCGATCCACCGGGAGCTGGTGAAGCGCAATGGCATCGACGAAGGCATGGTCTATATGCAGGTGACGCGCGGCGCCGCCGACCGCGACTTCCTGTTTCCGCCGGAAGAGACCAAGCCGTCGCTGGTCCTGTTCACCCAGGCGATGGGGCTGCGCGACAAGCCCGCCGCGCGCACCGGCATCAAGATCGCGTCGGTGCCGGATCTGCGCTGGGCTCGCCGCGACATCAAGACCGTGCAGCTGCTCTATCCCTCGATCGCCAAGACGGAAGCCAAAGCGAAAGGCGCTGACGACGCCTGGTTGGTCGAGGACGGTATGGTGACCGAGGGCACGTCCAACAACGCCTATATCCTGACCGAGGACGGCGCGCTGGTCACCCGCGCCCTGTCCCATGCGATTCTGCACGGCATCACCCGCGCCGCCGTGTTGCGAATGGCGGAGGAGGACGGCCTGCGGATCGAGGAGCGCAGCTTCACGCTGGACGAAGCCAAGCGGGCGAAGGAAGCCTTCATCACCTCGGCATCCGCCTTCGTGCTGCCGGTGGTGGAAATCGATGGCGTGACGCTCGGCGACGGCGCGCCGGGGCCGGTGGCGCGGCGGCTACGCGAAATCTACCTGGCCGAGGCGGACCGCACGGCGATCTGAGGCCGCAGCGATTTCGGCGCGTCGGGCAGTCCGTCTCCCCGCCGGCGTCTGCGGAACATCGGCGCATCACCGCAAAAACAAGCGGCGCATGGGAACCTCGTTGCTCAACGAGCGTGACCGACATCGGCATTTTTCCGCTTCTGGGCGCGATTGCTCCCGGCGTGATATCGTGGCGCGCGATCGAAGTGGAAACGCGTAGGACGAAATGAACGAACATTTGGATCGCAGCCGGCTGATTGAGGCGCTTGATCGTCTCGGCCGGGATCTATCCCGGCGCGGTGTTTTCGTGGAACTGGCGATCTACGGCGGGAGTGCGATCATGCTGCAGTTCGAGTGGCGGCGCTCGACGGAAGATGTCGATGCCGTAGTCCGGGAAGGCTACGACGAGGCTGCCCTCGCGCCATCGGTCAAATCGGTTGCCGAGCACATGGGGCTCGACGTCGACTGGCTCAACAATGCAGTCGGCATGTTTACGCCCCTGCATGAAGAGGACAGCCTGTTCGAGATCTCCGGAACATATCCGACCGGTTCCAATCCCGGCCTCCGCGTCTTGCTCGCCAAACCGCATTATCTGCTGGCAATGAAGCTTCACGCCCTCCGCAGTCTCGATCGGGACGAGCGGGATATGGAGGATGCGAGAGCGCTGGCGTCGCATCTCGGGATCACCGACGAAGCGCAACTCCACGCTCTCTATGCAAGCATTCATGACGATGCGCCAGCGCCCCTTGCTGCCGGGCGGTTTGCGCGTGTCCTCGATCCGGGAGGCTAACTTGATGAGACCACGGACCATCAAGGAAGTCGCCCGCCGCACCCGCGAAGACGCCGCGTGGCGGCACCACCTTCGCGAGTTTCTCGATACGTTTTATGCCGCAGACGGCGAATGCGAACGTCAGTCCGCTCTCCTCTCCGAGGATCCGGGCTTCCTAGGCGATACGCGAACCGACGCCTTTCTGGGAGGAGCAGCGGAACATCTTGCCCGGCGCTGGCAGCTTTCCATTCCATCATGGGTCCGGGACCCGCGACGCTATTTGGATATCCCGATGTTCGTGCCGGACGAGAAACCTCTGCGCGGATATCTCGTCGGCGCCAGCCCGGTCGCATTTCGAACGCGGTTGATTTTCACAGGGCCGGATCCGCTGCAACGGGCCCGGTTTCCCTATCATCGTGGCTGCATGGAGTTCCCGATGGACTATCCAGCGAGACATCAACCGACCTCGGGATAGAGCGGTAGCTCTTTCGTTTCTTGCGTTTTAGTTTCGTTTTTCCCATGATCCCTTCCGTCTTGGGAGGGATCCACCATGTTGTCCGATCGCCAGATGCAGATTCTCGAGGGCGCCAAGCGCTCGGGCCGGGTCTCCGTCGACGAACTGGCGGGGCACTACGGCGTTTCGGTGCAGACCATCCGCAAGGATCTGAACGAGCTTTGCGAGCAGCGGCTATTGTCCCGTGTGCACGGCGGCGCCGTGCTCTCCTCCGGCGTGGAGAATGTCGGCTATAATGCGCGGCGGACAATCGCGGCCGAGGAAAAGGCGGCGATCGGCAAGGCCGTCGCCGATCTCATTCCCGACCGGGCCTCGCTGTTCATCAACATCGGCACCACCACCGAAGCGGTCGCCCACGCCCTCCTTCGCCACGCCGGGCTGATGGTGATCACCAACAACATCAACGTTGCCACGGCCATGCGGCCCTATCCGGAGATGGAGGTGGTGATCGCCGGCGGCGTCGTGCGCCGCTCCGACGGCGGTATCGTCGGCGAGGCAGCGGTCGATTTTATCCGCCAGTTCCGGGTCGACTTCGCCGTGATCGGCGTCTCGGCGATCGATGCCGACGGGTCGCTTCTCGACTTCGACTACCGCGAGGTGCGCGTCGCCCAGGCGATCATCTCCAACGCCCGTCATGTGATCCTGGCGTCGGATTCGTCGAAGTTCGAGCGCAGCGCGCCGGTGCGCATCGGCCACCTCGACCAGATGAACACCTTCGTCACCGACATCGCCCCCGCCTCCATCCACCGCATCTGCCGCGACAACGATGTGCGCTTGATCGAAACCGCCCCGCACGTCGGCGATCGAAACAGGCCTTCCCTTAGTTAATTTTCGTTTGACCTTCGGTTTGGTTTCGTAATAACCTTCTCGTTGTTCGCAATCGCAACTTGAATGTTGCAACGCGAAGCCTGGGGAGGCTCTTCTGGACTACGACGTCTTCATCATCGGTGGCGGCATCAACGGCTGCGGCATCGCCCGCGACGCGGCGGGTCGTGGCTATCGGGTCGGCCTGGCCGAGATGAACGATCTGGCTTCCGGCACCTCCTCCTGGTCGACCAAGTTGGTCCATGGCGGTTTGCGTTATCTCGAACACTATGAATTCAGTCTTGTGCGCCATGCGCTGATGGAGCGCGAGGTGCTGTGGGGCATCGCACCGCACATCATCCGGCCGCTGCGTTTCATCCTGCCGCACCATTCCGGGCTTCGGCCGGCATGGCTGCTGAGGCTCGGACTGTTCCTCTACGACCATCTCGGCGGCCGCAAGAAGCTGAGGGCGACGACGACGGTCGATCTCGACGGACCTATGGGCGCGCCGCTGAAGGACGAATTCCACAAGGGTTTTGAATATTCCGACGCCCGGGTCGACGACGCCCGTCTCGTCGTCCTGAACGCCCGAGACGCAGCGGCGCGCGGCGCCGACATCATGGTCCGAACCAAGGTGCTAGAGGCCCGTCGCGAGGCCGGCCTTTGGCAGATCACCTTGGCCGACCAGGACGATGACCGGACCTACACGGTCTCGGCCCGCTTCCTCGTCAATGTCGGCGGCCCCTGGGTCGACGCGATCATCCAGGCCGCGATGGGCCAGAACGAGGCCCACAACATCCGCCTTGTCCAAGGCTCCCACATCGTCACCCGCAAGCTCTACGACCATGACCGCGCCTATATCTTCCAGAACGCCGACGGGCGGATCATCTTCACGATCCCCTATGAGGAAGACTTCACCCTCGTCGGCACGACCGACCAGGATTTCGATGGCGATCCGGCCGACGCGGCGATCACCGAGGCGGAAACCCAGTATCTCCTCTCCGCCGCCAGCGAATATTTCAAACGGCCGTTGGCTGCCGACGATATCGTCTGGTCCTATTCAGGCGTGCGCCCGCTCTTCGACGACGGCGCATCCAAGGCGCAGGAGGCCACGCGCGACTACGTCCTGAAGGTCGAGGGCGACAAGGACGAACCGGCGGTTCTCAACGGTTTCGGCGGCAAGATCACCACTTATCGGGTGCTCTCCGAGGAGGTTCTGGAGAAGATCGAACGCCGCCTCGGCGCCAGGGGAACGCGCTGGACCGGCGACAAGCCGCTGCCCGGCGGCGACTTTCCGGTGGATGGCTTGGCCGCGTTGGAAGAGGAATTGCAACGCTCCGTTCCGGAACTCGATGCACGCACCGTTCGGCGTCTGGCGCGCGGCTACGGCACCGACATCCGCAAGTTCATTCGGCCCGGCGCGCTGGGGCTGGATTTCGGTCACGGGCTCCATGAGGCCGAAGTCGATTGGCTCGTCCTGAACGAGTGGGCGAGGACGGCGGAGGACATTCTCTGGCGCCGCACGAAGCTCGGCCTTCGGTTTGACGGGAACCAGCAATCAAGGCTTGCCGAACACATGAAGAATCGAAAAGCTGACTGGCGCAAAGCGGCCGAATAGCAGCCGCCTGGGAGGGCAATTTGCTCGAATTGCAGAACGTCAGCCGCAGCGTCGGCGGCGAAAAACACATCATCGACGTATCGCTGACCCTCGAGCGTGGCTCGCTCAATGTGCTGCTCGGTCCAACGCTCGCCGGCAAGACCAGCCTGATGCGCCTGATGGCGGGCCTCGACGTCCCCACCTCTGGCCACATCCTGATGGACGGCAAGGACGTGACCGGCGTTCCCGTGCGCAAACGCAACGTCGCCATGGTCTACCAGCAGTTCATCAACTACCCCTCCTTCACCGTCTACGAGAACATCGCCTCGCCGATGCGGATCGCCGGTCATTCCAAGGCCGAGATCGAGGCGGCGGTGCACAAGGCCGCCGAATTGATGAAGCTGACGCCGTTTCTCGACCGCACGCCGCTCAACCTCTCCGGCGGTCAGCAACAGCGCACGGCGTTGGCCCGCGCTCTGGTCAAGAACGCTGAACTGGTTCTGCTCGACGAGCCGCTCGCCAATCTCGACTACAAGCTGCGCGAGGAATTGCGCGAAGAATTGCCGCGAATTTTCGCCGAAACGGGCGCGATCTTCGTCTACGCGACGACCGAGCCGCATGAGGCACTGCTCTTGGGCGGGCGCACCGCGACGATGTCGAAAGGCCGCGTCACCCAGTTCGGCGAGACCACCGAGATCTACCGCCAGCCGCACGACCTGCTGACGGCGCGAACCTTCTCCGATCCGCCGCTCAACGTCATGGATTTCGTCAAGACCGGCACACGCTTCGCCTCGCCGAACGGCGTCGCCTTCGATGCCGGACCCGCTTTTTCCGCCCTTCCGGATGGCGCCTATCGCGGCGGCATCCGGCCGCATCATCTGGCATTCGAGGCCGGCGACGGCGGCTTCGAGGCGCGGGTCGTCCTGACCGAGGTCACCGGCTCGGAAACCTTCGTCCACGCCGATGTCGGCGACAACAGCATCATTGCCCTCGTCCATGGAGTCCGCCGCATCGAACCCGGCGATCATATTCGCCTGTCCTTCGATCCGGCGAAAATCCTGATCTTCGACGAACACGGCAACGCCACGTCCGCGTCCGCGCGACAAGCGGCTTGAGGAGACGTTCATGGCTCGCATCCGTCTCGATCATATCCGCCACGCCTATTCGCGAGCGCTGGGCGACGCCGGCATCTACGCGCTCCGCGAGGTCGACCACGCCTTCGAGGATGGCGGCGCCTATGCGCTGCTGGGTCCGTCCGGCTGCGGCAAGACCACGCTGCTCAACATCATCTCCGGACTGCTGACGCCCTCTGAGGGGAACGTCTATTTCGACGACCGGGACGTCACCGAACTGACGCCCGAGGCGCGCAATATCGCCCAGGTGTTCCAGTTTCCGGTGATCTACGACACCATGACGGTGCGCCAGAACCTCGCCTTCCCCTTGAAGAACCGCAAGGTTCCGGCCGCCGAGATCAAGACCCGCGTCGAGGACATGATCCGCCGCATCGGTCTGGAAGCGAAGGCCGACCGCAAGGCTCGCGGCCTGACCGCCGACGAAAAGCAGAAGATCTCGCTCGGGCGCGGCCTGGTGCGCTCCGACGTCAACGCGATCCTGTTCGACGAGCCGCTGACCGTCATCGATCCGCATATGAAGTGGCAGTTGCGCTCGGAACTGAAGCAGCTGCACCGCGAGTTCCAGATGACCATGGTCTACGTCACTCACGACCAGACCGAGGCGTTGACCTTCGCCGACAAGGTCGTCGTCATGTATGACGGCGAGGTCGTCCAGATCGGTACGCCGGAAGAGCTGTTCGAGCGGCCGAAACATACTTTCGTCGGCTATTTCATCGGCTCGCCCGGCATGAACGTCCTGCCCTGCCGGATGGAGGGCGGCGAGGCCGTCATCTCCGACATCCGCATCGCCCTTCCCGGCAACCCGATCGGGTTCCATTCGGGCCAGAAGACCGAACTCGGCATCAGGCCGGAATTCGTCGAGATCGTCGGCAGAAACGACGGCATCCCCGTCACGGTCGAGAAGGTCGAGGATGTCGGCTCGGAGCGCATCGTGCGGGCGACGCTGGCGGGCACGCGACTGAGCGCCATCGTGCCGGAAGGCGCCAGCATTCCGGCGGACCCGGCCGTTCGCTTCGCGCCCGACGCGCTCAATCTTTACGCCGATTCCTGGCTGGTCGAGCGGGCATAGGGAGACAGATCATGGAAAAGACCTGGAACAACAAAGCCTGGTTTTTGGTCCTCCCGGTGCTCCTGCTCGTCGCCTTTTCGGCGGTGGTCCCGCTGATGACCGTGGTCAATTATTCGGTGCAGGACACCTTCGGCAACAACCAGTTCTTCTGGGCCGGCACATCCTGGTTCCAGGACATCCTGACCTCGGCAAGATTCCACGACGCGCTGATCCGCAATCTGATGTTCTCCGGAATCATCCTGGCGATCGAGATTCCCCTCGGCATTCTGGTGGCGCTGTCGATGCCGAAGAAAGGCTTTTGGGTCTCCGTCTGCCTCGTCTTGATGGCGCTGCCGCTGCTGATCCCCTGGAACGTCGTCGGCACCATCTGGCAGGTCTTCGGCCGCACCGACATCGGGTTGCTCGGCTATTCGGTCGCGGCGCTCGGCATCGACTACAATTACGTCCGCGATCCGTTCGACGCCTGGGTCACCGTCATCGTCATGGACGTCTGGCACTGGACCAGCCTCGTGGTGCTGCTGTGCTACGCGGGCCTCGTGTCGATCCCCGATGCCTATTATCAGGCCGCCAAGATCGACGGCGCGTCGCGCTGGGCCGTCTTCCGCTTCATCCAGCTGCCGAAGATGGGCCGGGTGCTGCTGATCGCCGTGCTCTTACGCTTCATGGACAGTTTCATGATCTACACCGAGCCCTTCGTCGTCACCGGCGGCGGTCCGGGCAATTCGACCACCTTCCTGTCGATCGACCTCGTCAAGCTCGCGATCGGCCAGTTCAACCTCGGCGAGGCGGCCGCCATGTCGCTCGTCTACTTCCTGATCATCCTCGCGCTCTCCTGGGTCTTCTACACCGTGATGACCAACGCCGGAGCCGACAAGCCGCTGACGGGAGTTTCGGAATGAGCGATCAAACCACCACCGCCGGCCACGAGGCCCACCGCGTGCTGCCGGCAGCGAGCCATTCGGAAACCGCGCTCAGGACGCGTGAGCGGGCACGAACACGCCACTTCCGCTGGAAGGCGTTGATCCCGATCGTCTACATCCTGTTCTTGATGCTGCCGATCTACTGGCTCATCAATATGAGCTTCAAAACCAACCAGGAAATCCTGTCGAGCGTCACGCTGTTCCCGGCAAATCCGACGCTCGCCAATTACGCGGTAATCTTCACCGACCCGTCCTGGTATTCGGGCTACATCAACTCGATCATCTACGTGGCCATGAACACGGTGATCTCGGTAGCGGTGGCGCTGCCGGCCGCCTACGCCTTTTCGCGCTACCGCTTCCTCGGCGACAAGCACCTGTTCTTCTGGCTCCTGACCAACCGGATGGCCCCGCCAGCGGTGTTCGCCCTGCCCTTCTTCCAGCTCTATTCGGCCTTCGGACTGATCGACACGCACATCGCGGTGGCGCTCGCCCACACACTGTTCAACGTGCCGCTTGCCGTCTGGATTCTGGAAGGCTTCATGTCGGGAATTCCGAAGGAGATCGACGAGACCGCCTATATCGACGGCTACTCGTTCCCGCGCTTCTTCTTCAAGATCTTCACGCCCCTGATTGCCAGCGGCATCGGCGTCGCCGCTTTCTTCTGCTTCATGTTCTCATGGGTGGAGCTGTTGATTGCGCGGACGCTGACCGTGACCGACGCCAAGCCGATCTCGGCGATCATGACCCGCACCGTCTCGGCGTCGGGCATGGACTGGGGCGTTCTGGCCGCAGCCGGCGCGCTGACGATCATTCCCGGCGCGATCGTCATCTGGTTCGTGCGCAACTACATCGCCAAGGGCTTCGCCCTGGGGAGGGTTTGATGGATTTCTCATGGATGGCCTGGACATGGCCGACCGCGACTTTCTTTCTGGTGATCTTCGCCATGATCGCCGGCATGGGCGTCTGGGAATACGCCTCGCCCGGCGGCAGTCCCCGCGTCGGCATCCTGCGCTTCGAGACGACGCGCGGCGACCGCCTGTTCGTTTCTCTGCTGGGCTCGGCCTTTATCTGCCTCGGCTGGCTCTGGAGCACCGATCTGTCGCTCTGGTACGCGCTGATCGTATGCGCCGTCTTCTTCATCCTCGTCTTTCGCCTCGTCTAGAGAGGCGGAATCCGGCCTCGCCGCGTCCCACCGGTCGACGCGGCTCCGCCATAACAAAAGACCGGCACCTGTTTTGGGAGGTATAAGACTATGAAACGCCATCTGATGGGCTCGGCAGCGATGCTGGCCATCGCGCTCGCATCCGCGCCGGCTTTCGCCGACATGGAAGCAGCCAAGAAATTCCTCGATGCCGAGATCAAGGAGATGTCGACCCTCGACCGCGCCGGTCAGGAAGCGGAAATGCAGTGGTTCGTCGACGCAGCCAAGCCGCTGTCGGGCATGGACATCAAGGTCGCCTCGGAAACGCTGACCACGCATGAATACGAATCCAAAGTGCTGGCGCCCGCCTTCGAGGCGATCACCGGCATCAAGGTCACCCACGACTTGATCGGCGAGGGCGACGTCGTCGAGAAGCTGCAGACGCAGATGCAGTCGGGTGAGAATATCTACGACGCCTACATCAACGATTCCGACCTGATCGGGACTCACTGGCGCTACCAGCAGGCCCGCAGCCTGACCGACTGGATGGCCGGCGAAGGCAAGGACGTCACAAATCCGGGCCTCGACCTGGCCGACTTTATCGGCACCTCCTTCACCACCGCGCCCGACGGCAAGCTCTACCAGCTTCCTGACCAGCAGTTCGCGAACCTCTACTGGTTCCGCTACGACTGGTTCAACGACGAGAAAAACAAGGCCGACTTCAAGGAGAAGTACGGCTACGATCTGGGCGTTCCGGTCAACTGGTCGGCCTATGAGGACATCGCCGAGTTCTTTACCGGTCGCGACGTCGACGGCAAAAAAGTCTATGGCCACATGGACTATGGAAAGAAGGATCCCTCGCTCGGCTGGCGCTTCACCGACGCCTGGCTGTCGATGGCCGGCAATGGTGACAAGGGCATTCCGAACGGCAAGCCCGTCGACGAATGGGGCATCCGCGTCAATGACAAAGACCAACCGACCGGCTCCTGCGTCGCCCGTGGCGGCGACACCAACGGCCCGGCGTCTGTCTACGCCATCCAGAAATATCTCGACTGGTTGAAGGCCTATGCGCCGCCGGCCGCCCAGGGCATGACATTCTCCGAATCCGGTCCGGTGCCGGCGCAGGGCGAGATCGCCCAACAGATCTTCTGGTACACCGCTTTTACCGCCGACATGGTGAAGGACGGCCTGTCGGTAGTGAACGAGGACGGCACGCCGAAATGGCGCATGGCCCCCTCGCCACACGGCGTCTACTGGAAAGAGGGCATGAAGCTCGGCTACCAGGACGTCGGTTCCTGGACGCTGATGAAGTCGACCCCGGTCGATCGCGCCAAGGCCGCCTGGCTCTACGCGCAGTTCGTCACCTCGAAGACCGTCGACGTGAAGAAGAGTCATGTGGGCCTGACCTTCACCCGCGAATCGACGATCCGCGACGCCAGCTTCACCGAGCGGGCACCGAAGCTTGGTGGTCTCATCGAGTTCTACCGCTCGCCGGCGCGCGTGCAGTGGTCGCCGACGGGCACCAACGTGCCGGACTACCCGAAGCTGGCGCAACTCTGGTGGCAGGCGATCGGCGATGCAGCCTCCGGCGCCAAGACGGCGCAGGGAGCCATGGACTCGCTCTGCGCCGAGCAAGAGCAGATTCTGGAGCGTCTCGAGCGCGCCGGGATCCAGGGCGACATCGGCCCGAAGCTCAACGAGGAGCATGATCTCGCCTATTGGGTCGAGGAGGCCAAGAAGAACGGCACGCTCGCCCCTCAGCCCAAGATCGAGAACGAAAAAGAACAGCCGATGACCGTCAACTACGACGAGCTGGTCAAAAGCTGGGCCGACGCCAACGCGGCCAGCGGCGACGCGCCCGCGGCAGAACCGGCCAGCGCGCCGGCCGACGCAGCGATGGAAAAACCTGCGGATGCAGACGCGGAGAAGCCGGCCGCCCAGTAAACGGCCAATCGGCAACGACAAGGAAAGCCGGGCTCGTCCCGGCTTTCCGCTATTCGAAAACGATGTGACGCCTCAGGGGGAGACAAAATGTCCGGATACGTCCTCGCCATCGATCAGGGCACGACATCGTCGCGCGCGATCGTCTTTGACGACGGCTTTCGCATCGTCGGCGTCGGCCAGGAAGAGTTTCCGCAGCATTTTCCGCGCTCTGGCTGGGTCGAGCATGATCCCGAAGACATCTGGCGCTCAGTCGTCGCCACGGTCCGCACCGCCCTCGCCGACGCTTCGCTCTCGGCCTCCGACATCGCCGCAATCGGCATCACCAATCAGCGCGAGACCGCGCTGATCTGGGACCGCGCCACCGGCAAGCCGATCCACAACGCCATCGTCTGGCAGGATCGCCGAACCGCCGACATCTGCCGCAAGCTCGTCGATGATGGCGCCGAGCCGGCGATCACGGCAAAGACCGGTCTGATCGTTGACCCCTATTTCTCCGGCACCAAGATCGCCTGGATGCTCGACCATGTGGAGGGCGCACGCGCCAAGGCTGAGGCCGGCAAGCTTGCCTTCGGCACGGTCGACACCTTCCTGCTCTGGCGCCTCACTGGCGGCAAAGTCCACGCGACCGACACCACCAATGCCTGCCGCACCATGCTGTTCGACATCGAGGCGAACGCTTGGGACGAAGACCTGCTCAAGCTACTGAACGTACCCCGCGCGCTTCTACCCGAAGTGAAGGATTGCGACGCGCAGTTCGGCGTGACCGAGACATCGCTGTTCGGCGCCGCAATTTCGGTCTGCGGCATGGCCGGCGACCAGCACGCGGCGACGCTCGGCCAGGCCTGTTTCGCGCCGGGAATGCTGAAATCCACTTACGGCACCGGCTGCTTCGCGGTTCTCAACACCGGCGATACCCGCGTGCCATCCTCCAACCGCCTTTTGACGACCATCGCCTATCGCCTGTCCGGCAAGACCGCCTTCGCCCTCGAAGGCTCGATCTTCATCGCCGGGGCCGCCGTGCAATGGCTCCGCGACGGGCTCGGCGTCGTCGAGCGCGCCGACCGCACCGGCCCGATGGCGGCCGAGGCGGACGATGCCCAGGACGTCTACATGGTGCCGGCCTTCACCGGGCTCGGCGCGCCCTGGTGGGACGCCGAGGCGCGCGGCGCGATCTACGGCCTGACCCGTAAGACCGGTCCGAACGAGATCGCCCGCGCGGCGCTCGAGGCCGTCTGCTTCCAGACCGCCGACCTTCTCTCCGCCATGAAGAAGGACTGGACTGGCGCCAGCGACACGATCCTGCGCGTCGACGGCGGCATGGTCGCGTCGGACTGGACGATGCAGCGCCTCGCCGACCTTCTCGACGCGCCGGTCGACCGGCCGGTGGTGCTGGAGACGACGGCGCTCGGCGCCGCCTGGGTGGCCGGGCAGAAGGCGGGCGTGTGGCCGGACATGTCCGGCTTTTCCGAGCGTTGGCGCCTGGAGCGCCGTTTCGAGCCGCGAATGGACGCCGTCACCCGCGGGCACAAGCTCGCCGGCTGGGCCGACGCGGTGCGCCGGACGCTGACGTGACCTGACACATCGGACGTCTCCGCTGGACACTGGGATATCCGAAGATTATCTTGGGATATCCCATGCTGGATGGAGTTGCGCGATGCCTCTTTACGTCAAGGACCGTGAGGTTGGCGAATTGGCCGACCGACTTGCCGCGATCAAAGGTGTCAGCAAGACGGAAGCGGTGCGCGTGGCGTTGGAGAATGAGATCGGACGCTCGGCTGTGGAGCGACCGGCCTCTCCGCGGGTCGAGGAAATCATGCGTTTCGTCCGAGAGCTGCGCGAGAAAGCTGGTCCCGGTGGCACATCGGCGGATAAGGCTTGGATCGACAGTCTCTACGAGGACGATTGATGTTCATCGACGCCTCAGCGCTTTGCGCGATACTTGCGGATGAACCGGAGGCGCGCGACTTCGCTTCAAGGATCGACGAAACTGCGGGATGCCTTACATCGCCCACAGCTGTTTGGGAGACGGTCGCAGCGTTAAGCCGTATCCGAAATAAACAACCGATCGATGCCGAAGCCGCCGTCCGCAAGGTCTTGGGCAAACTGGATATCGAAGTGGTAGCAATTCCGCCGGAAGCCACCGCCCTCGCTGTCGAAGCCTATGAGCGCTATGGCAAGGGCCGCCACCCCGCCGCGCTGAATTTCGGCGACTGCTTCGCCTATGCCTGCGCCAGGCATTACCGCGTTCCGCTACTCTACAAGGGCGACGACTTCGCCCAAACCGATATCGAGGCGGCCTGAGGCGGCGGCCAAACGCCCGCCGGAAGCCGTTGCGATGGGTTTCTTGTGCGCCCTCCCGAACATTGACCTTTGCCGCCCGATCCGGTCAGAGGAAGCGGCGTTCGCCGCCACACGGCGCGCTCGCGCCCGTCCGCCCACCCGAAGCAAAGGCACCCGTCCGATGGCCACCAAAGACATCGTCTACATCGCCCTCTTCGCCGCTCTGATGGCCGTCCTTGCGGTGTTCCCGCCGCTGACGATCCCGGCCCTCGGCGTGCCGATCACCGCGCAGTCGATGGGTGTCATGCTGGCCGGCGGCATCCTCGGGGCCAAGCGCGGCGCGCTGTCGATGGTTCTCTTCCTTGTGCTGGTGGCGATCGGCCTGCCGCTCCTGTCGGGCGGACGCGGCGGCATCGGCGTATTCGCCGGCCCGACCGCCGGCTTCCTGTTTGGCTGGATCGTCGCCGCCTATGTCATCGGCTGGCTGACCGAGCGTTTCTGGACCGGCCTCGGCTTTGTCGGCGCCTTCCTGATCTCGGTCTTCGGCGGCATCGTCGTTCTCTACGCGATCGGCATCCCGGTCGTCGCCGCCGTCGCCGACATTCCGCTCTGGACGGCCCTCACTGCCTCGGCTGCCTTCATCCCGGGTGATTTGATCAAGGCCGGCATCGCCGCCGGGGTGATCACGACCGTCAAGCGGTCCTACCCGCTGATCCCCTCGCGAGTGCGCGCGGGCCGGGCCTGACGGCAGCCCCGCGGTCGATGATCGAGCTCGCCGGAGTTTCGCTCGAGCGTGCCGGGCGCCGGATCCTCGCCGATCTGGACCTGCGGCTCGCGGAACGGCGGATCGGGGTCATCGGCGCCAACGGCTCCGGCAAGAGCAGCTTCGCCCGACTGCTCAACGGGCTGATCCTGCCGACCACCGGGCAGGTCGCCGTCGGCGGGCTCGACACCCGGACGAAGGGCCGAGAAGTGCGCCGCCAGGTGGGTTTCGTCTTTCAGAACCCGGACAATCAGATCGTCTACCCGACCGTCGGCGAGGATCTCGCTTTCGGGCTCAAGGGCCGCGGTGTCGCGGCCGCCGACATTCCCGGCAAGGTCGAGCAAACCCTCGACCGCTTCGGCCTGAACGGTTTTGGCGATCGGCTCGTCCACGAGCTCAGCGGCGGCGAACGCCAGATGGTGGCGCTGGCCGGCGTCATGATTCTGGAACCCGCCTGGCTCGTCCTCGACGAACCGACCACACTCCTCGACCGGCGCAACACACGTCGTGTCATGGACGCCGTGGCTGCGCTGGATCAGCATGTGATCCTCGTCACCCATGATCTCGATCTCCTCGCCGGTTTCGACCGGGTGCTGGTTTTCGACGAGGGCAAACTCATCACCGACGCCGCGCCGAAGGAAGCGATCGCGGCCTATCTAAGGATCGTCGGGTGATCGCGGGTCTCTACCGGCCGGGTTCGAGCCCCGTCCACGGTGTCCGCGCGTCGCTAAAGCTCATCGCCCTCCTCGTCCTCGGAACCGTCCTCTTCGCCATCGACGACGTGTGGCTCGCGGCTATTGCGCTCGTCATAGTCCTTGCCGGCTACGCGCTGGCACGCATTCCGGCCCGTGCCGCCTTCGCCCAGATCCGCCCGGTTCTCTGGGTTCTCGCCATCCTGTTCGCGGCGCAGCTCTGGCTGGTCGACCTCTCCGCGGCGCTGCTTCTTGTCCTGCGTTTCGCCGCCCTGATCCTCGCCGCGTCCCTGGTCACACTGACAACACGCACGGCCGACCTCGTTGCGGTGATCGAAAAAGCGCTCAGCCCCCTTGCCCGCTTCGGTTTCGATGTCGGCAAGGTGAGCCTGGCGATCTCCCTGGCGATCCGCTTCATCCCGGCGGTCGGGGCGATCGTCGAGGAAGTCCGCGAGGCCCAGCGAGCGCGTGGACAGGACCGCTCGATCGTCGCGCTCGCGGTTCCGGTGATCGTAAGACTGCTGAAGATGGCCGACGAGATCGCCGAGGCGATCGACGCGCGTTCCTGACACGCCGCGTCTGTCGCGATGGGGACATTTTCCCGATCCTTGGCGTCGACGCGTCGCGCCGGCAGCACGTGCTATGCTCTCGGATCAGGGCATTGTTAGAAACATGATTGGGAGGATCGCCATCATGGCTTGGCTTCGCTCGGCGCTGGGCGCCGCCTTGCTGCTCGCGGTTTTCTTGACCGGCGCGATGGCCCAGGAAAAAATTCGCGTCGGCGTGCTCAAATACGGCACCGTCAACTGGGCGCTCGACGCCATGACCCGCAACGGGCTTGACGAAACGAACGGTGTCCATGTGGAGATCGTTCCCTTCGCCGGCGAGGATGCTTCCAACGTCGCGCTGCAGGCGGGCGGCGTCGATATCATCGTCTCCGACTGGCTCTGGGTCTCGCGCCTGCGGGCGGCCGGCGCGGATTTCACCTTCGCGCCTTATTCGACATCGGTCGGCTCGATGATGGTGGCCGGTGACAGCGACATGAAGTCTCTCGGCGACCTGAAAGGCAAGACAATCGGAGTCGCCGGCGGGCCGCTCGACAAGAACTGGCTGCTGATCCAGGCGCTTGCCAAAAAGAAATACGGGATCGACCTGGCGAGCGAAAACGACGTGGTTTTCGGCGCGCCACCGCTGCTCATGGCCAAGGCGCAGTCCGGTGAACTCGACGCCGTCCTGAATTTTTGGCACTACGCCGCGCGCCTTGAGGCGGAAGGATTTCGCACGCTGATTTCGGGGACCGATGCGGCCATCCAGATGGGAACGTCGGGTCCGGTCGCGGCGCTCGGCTGGGTGTTTCACGACAGCTTCGCCGAAGAGAAACCCAAGGCGATCGAGGGCTTCCTCGCCGCCGACAAGGCGACGAAAGCGCTGCTCGCATCATCCGACGAGGAATGGGATATCGTCGCCCCCCTGACCAAGGCCGAGGACGAGAAGACGCTGCAAACCCTGCGCGATCGCTACCGCGAGGGCATCCCGTCCCGCAGTGCCGCGGAGGAAGAAGCCGATGCGAGGACGCTCTACCGGCTGCTTGCCGGGATCGGCGGAGAAAAGCTCGTCGGACCGTCCACGGAGCTGGCCGAGGGCACCTACTGGCCCGGCCTTGCCGATGGCGGCTGACAGTCCCGCCGTGGCAAGCGGGCGCCGCCGCGTGGCTCGCGCTGCTGGCCCGGCCCTGATGACGCTCTTGTCGCTGGCCGGATTGCTCGTCCTGTGGTGGGTCGTGGCGGTCTTCGCCGACAGCCGCGCCCTGCCGGCGCCGCCCGCCGTGCTCGACGCCTTCTGGCGCGACGCGAAGACCGGCGAATTATTCTTTCATCTGGCGATGACGCTGTTTCGCGTTGCCGTATCCTTCGTGCTCGCCATGGCGATCGGCGCGGCGATCGGCATTGCGCTCGGCCTTAACCGCGACGCCAACCGGTTCTTCGATCCCTGGGTGATCCTGTTCCTCAACGTCCCGGCGCTGGTCGTCATCGTCCTTGCCTATATCTGGTTCGGGCTCAACGAGGCTGCCGCCATCGGCGCCATCGCCGTCAACAAGATCCCCAACGTCGTCGTGACGATGCGCGAGGGCGCCCGCGCCCTCGACCGCAACCTCAGCGAGATGGCGTCCGTCTACCGCTTCGGCCCGGCAAAGACGATGCGCCATGTGGTGCTCCCGCAGTTGCAGCCCTATTTCGCCGCGGCGTCCCGCTCCGGCATCGCGCTGATCTGGAAAATCGCGCTGGTGGTCGAACTCCTCGGCCGCTCGAACGGCGTCGGCTTCCAGATCTATCTGTATTTCCAGCTGTTCGACGTGGCCGCCATTCTCGCCTACACGCTGGCCTTCGTCGCCATAATGCTCCTGATCGAGTTCCTGCTTGTCCAACCGCTCGAAGCCTATTCCACCCGCTGGCGTATCCGGCCCGCTTGACGTCCTCGTCCGCGACAAGACGTTCCACGCGGTCGACGGTGCTGAAGTGCGGGCGATCGCCGAGATCGCGTTCCAGGCGCCGCCCGGCAGCTTCACCACGCTGATCGGTCCGTCCGGCTGCGGCAAGACGACGACGCTGCGGATCATCCTCGGTCTCGACACCGACTTTTCCGGCCATGTCCGCCTGCCCGACGAGAACGGCCGCGTCGCCGCCGTCTTCCAGGAGCCGCGGCTCCTGCCTTGGCGCACGGTCGAGCAGAACGTCCGGCTGGCGCTGCCCGAGGCGAAGGCCGGCGCCGATCTCGACGATCTCTTTGCCATTCTCGACCTGAATGAGATGCGCTCGCGCTATCCGGGCGAACTGTCGCTGGGCCTTGCGCGCAGGGTCGCGCTCGCCCGTGCCTTCGCCATCGAGCCGGCGCTGCTGCTGCTCGACGAGCCCTTCGTCTCGCTCGACGAAATGACCGCGAACCGCCTGCGGGAGCTATTGATGACGGTCTGGTCGGCCCGGCCGACGACCGCGCTGATGGTCACCCACAATCTGAGGGAAGCGCTGCAACTGTCCGACCGCATCGTATTTCTGACGGCGCGGCCGGCGGCCGTGCGCGGCGTCTACGAGATCGACGCGCCCCGGGCCGAGCGGGATGCGGTGTGGGCGGAACACACGCTGCAGGCGGTGGACAAGGAATTTTCGGGGGTTCTGTGAATAATCCGTAAGGAAGATTCTCAGTAACCGAGCAATTCTTCTTTTTTTGGCGGTTTAGGAACGGGGCCCCCAATTATATGAGACATGATCGTCGTTAGCGTAGCGGGATCATTATCAAAGCCGCCATGACTGGTTGATTTCGTCGCGGCGTTATTCGAATAATTTACAGAAAGTTTTTTGGACTTCGGAAGATTTTCTGCGAATAATTCCATGCCCGTGAGAGGCATGTTTGGCATTTCTTCGTAAGAACGTGACACTAAATGGAGTAACGATCTCCCATACCCAATGCCATTGATAGCAACAGTATCAGATAGTTCGAGTTTTTTATTTAAATTGTATAAATAAATTTTATCTTTTAGTGCAACCGCCCCGTTTCCATTCAAGTAATTGCCATAGAATTCATCGAAGAAACCAGAGGTGCAGGCTGGAGCCATCAGATGGATGCTGCCAAGAGTAAATTTCTTTAAATTGAACCGGCCAAGCGCACCCAGAAATTGACCCAGTATGATGGAGCCCGCACTGTGTCCGACCAGATGCACGATCGGACGATGCTCGGCCTTGTCTAGCCCACCGAGCAGCGGGGCGGGGCCGACGAAGCCGCCGTTATACCCTGTAATTTCACTGAAGGCGGCAACCGCGTCTTGCTTCATATTTCGCCAAGCACGACTGCCCAGCGCTTTTCCCGGTCCGGTCTCGAAGATGATGTCGCCGATAAGACCCGCAGCTCTCGCAGACTGCATGTCCGACAGGGGACCAAAGGCCTCGTCGACTAAACCTGACCCCCACATCAAATGGAAATTGTAGATTCGGTTCCGGCCAAAAATATCGTGCCGCTTCCATGTCGCTATGCGCCTTGCCTCGTCATCCAAGGTGTTCAGGCCGCCGTGGGCGTAAATCACCAAATGATCGTAGCCTTTGCCAGAATTTGAATCTCGCTTGCTCAACCGCCGGACAGTTTCGCCCATCTCACCGGCAGTTGGGGAACCGTATCGGCCGCCGGTAATATAGCGACCGTCATCGATATTGATGAAATGTCCCACGATGTCTCCGCGGTTAGGCGGGGACGATACCAGCGGCGTCGAGATTGCGGACGGTGCACTTTTCGGGGCGGCACTAAACGCAGTTGGCGCCCGTACGCCGAGTTGCAAAACCCATGCGTCCATGACGCTCGCCGCCCAGTCCTCGTACCGCCAATGGGCAATCCCCCCATCGCCCCAGGTTGAGCCCCAGGAATTCAATATCCAGAAGCCTTCCGAATCGTAGCCGACAATCGCGAAGGCGTGTCCGCCCACAGGCGCTCCGCTGGGTTCGATGCGACCTTTGAGGGGTTTATTCCAGTTTTGATGAATCTGAGCCGACGCATAAATCGCACCGACATCGTTTAAAGCGGCATGATAATCAGACAGGTCAGGCTGTAAACGGTAGTAGGATCCAAGCCTTGTTTCCCGCGCCTCTTTTGCCCTTTCGTAGGTTAGAATCCATTCGGCGTTCGAGCCGTCCGCAGGGTTCTCCACGCATACGCCATTGCGATAAAATCCACTGATCGCTCCCCGAATGCTTGATCCCTCGTAGGCAGTGCCTGTCCATTCATCATTGCGTTTGGCCAATTCATAGAGCATCCGCGCACTCGCACGACGGGGTCTTTCCTTTAGCATCTCCCTGTGCGTCACACAGTCGATGATGTGCGAAAGAGCAAATCCCGTACAACTCGAAGAAGCACCTTGATCGCGCACTTTGAACGCGATTGACGGGTAGATACTGTTGGGAAGTGCCTTCAGGTGCGGTTGGTAAATCCGATCGCGAATATCGGGAAGATCGGGGAGAACATCGAGCCTGCGACCCGCAAAGGTCTGCGGACTAGCAATGAACTCGCGATTTCCGAGCCTAATTACGCCGGGCTCGGCTAGCGGGGCATCGGCGGGAACATCTGGCTCTGGAAGTTCTGGTATATCGGTGGGTAGTCTGGCCTCGGCGTCTTCCGCAGAGACCGTTTCCATGTCTCCACTCTCTTTGGAAGTGTTCGCGGTCAAATCTGGCGCGATGGATAACTCCGGCGAGCTCTGCTGAGGTTTTTTCGTCACGGCTCTACTCCTTTATCGAAACTACCCCTAGGAAATTTTTATTGATCAAACAAATAAACGACTGACGTATACTATATTGGATCGTCATTTACCGATTGTCCACCCCGCGCGCCCCTTCCCGCTTGACCTCCTCCCGCCCCCGTCCGACTCTCGCGACCATGAGCACGATTCGATCCGTCTGCGTCTATTGCGGCTCCTCGGCGGGCCGCGATCCCCTTTATATCGATAGCGGGCGAAAGCTCGGCGCGGCGATCGGCGAAGCCGGCATGCGGCTCGTCTATGGCGGCGGCACCCGCGGCATCATGGGCGCCGTTTCGGAAGGCGTCATCGCGGCGGGCGGCGGTGTCACCGGCATTATCCCGCGCTTCCTCATCGATATGGAGGCGACCGAGCGCGAGCTGAAGCGGCTGGACGAGCTGATCGTCACCGAGGACATGCACGAGCGAAAGCATCTGATGTTTCAGCGATCGGACGCCTTCGTCGCTCTGCCCGGCGGGATCGGCACGCTGGAGGAACTGGTCGAGATCCTCACCTGGAGCCAATTGGGCCGGCACGAAAAACCGATTGTCATCGCCAATATCGGCGGCTTCTGGGATCCCCTGTCGCGGCTGTTCGACCACATGAGCGAGGAAGGGTTCCTGCACCGCGCCCATCAGGTTCGGCCGATTATCATCGACGACGTCGCCGACATCGTGCCGCATCTTGTCGCCGCGACATCAGTGAATGGCGACGAAGGGCGGCTGGAGATCATCGAGCGGCTTTGATCTTCCGCCCCCCTGTCGCGCGGTTGCGAATGCGGGGTTTCGTCCTAGATGCGAGAAAACACGGCCATGCCGCTCTCCCCTCGCGTGACAAGGACCCGCCAACCCATGGCCGAGAAACGCTCGACCCCGAAACTTGAAATCCGGACGGCCGAAAAGAGCGACGTCGCCGCCATCATCGCCCTCTCCGCCAAGGTCTTCAAGGACGAGCCGGCCTATACGCGCGGCATGATTCTGGGACAGCTCTCGGCCTTCCCGGAGGGTCAGTTCGTCGTCGCCTATGAGGGCGAGATCGTCGGCTATGCCGCGACCATGATCCTGTCCGAGGACAAGGCGCTGGGTCAGCACACATGGGCGGAGGTGACCGGCGGCGGTTACGCGGCGATGCACGATCGCCGGGGGGAATGGCTCTACGGAACCGAAATCTGTGTCGATCCGGACCGGCGACGCCTGAGGATCGGCAAGCGCCTCTATGACGCGCGGCGGCGGCTTTGCCAGGATCTGCATCTCAAGGGCATCGCTTTTGGCGGCCGGATGCCGGGTTATCAGCGCAACGCCAGGAAATATGCGTCGCCCGAGGCCTATCTGGAGGCCGTCAAGGCCAGCGAGGTGAAGGACCCGGTCGCCTCCTTCCATCTGAAATCCGGCTTCGAGCCGGAAACCCTTTTGAAGGATTATTATCCGAGCGACCGCGCCTCCGGCGGCTACGGCGTGCTGATGGTCTGGCGCAACCCCTATTTCGACCCTTTGCGTCAGGAGCAGCCGGTCAATCGCGGCAATCCGGATGTGGTGCGCGTCGTCACCGTCCAGATGAAGGCGCGGCGGATCGAAAAGCCGCAGGATTTCTACGACGCGGTGGACTATTTCGTCGAAGTCGCGTCGGAATATGGCGGCGATTTCGTCGTGTTTCCCGAGCTGTTCACGCTGATGCTTCTGTCCTGCGAGGCCGAAGAACTGAAGCCGGAGGCCGCGATCCAGCGGTTGACCGAGCACACGCCGGACTTCGTTGCGCGGCTGACCGACATGGCGATCCGCAGGAACATCAACATCATCGGCGGCAGTCACGCCACCAAGACCGACGACGGCGACATCCAGAACGTCGGCTACGTCTTTCTGCGCGACGGCTCGGTCCATGCCCGTGAGAAGATCCACCCGACCCCGAACGAGCGGCAATATTGGCAGATCAAGGGCGGCGATCCGATCGACACGATCGAGACCGATTGCGGCTCGATCGGCGTGATGATCTGCTACGATTCCGAATTCCCGGAGGTCGCCCGACGGCTTACCGACCAGGGCGCGCGCATCCTGTTCGTGCCGTTCAACACCGATACCCGCCACGGCTATCTGCGCGTGCGCTATTGCTGCCAGGCGCGGGCGATCGAAAACCAGTGCTACGTGGTCACCTCGGGCATGACCGGCAATCTCGGCAATGTCGACAATCTCGACATCGAATACGCCCAGTCCGGTATCTTCACGCCGTGCGACTTTCCCTTCGCCCGCGACGGCATCGCCGCCGAAGCCTCGGAGAATGTCGAGATGGTGACCGTCGCCGACCTGAACCTGGCGACCCTCGGCTGGGCCCGCTACGAGGGCTCGGTGCGCAATCTGCGCGACCGCCGGCTCGATCTTTACCGCACGACATGGTCCGACGGCGGCTGACCGGTTTCCTGAGCAGGCAAGGAATGGTGCCCGCTCAAATGCCCTGCGGCCGCGGGGCGCGCCGTGCTGCCCTGCCCTTTTGAAACAGTGCCCAGGTGTAGACGGCGAGCGCCGCCCAGATGAAGGCGAAGCCAACGAACTGCCACATGTTGAACGGTTCGCCGAAGATGAAGATGGCGGTCAGAAAAATCAGCGTCGGCGCGACATACTGCAGGATGCCGATCGTCGAATAGTGCAGCATTCGTGCGCCCATCGCGAACAGGATCAACGGAATCGCGGTGATCGGACCGGTTCCGACAAGCAGCGCCGCCTCGCGGACGCTCGCCAGGAAATGGCTTCCCCCCGAGACCAGGAGGACAGCCAGCGCCGGCAGCGCCAGGATCACCACTTCGAGGAAGAAACCCTCGGTTGCGCCGACCGGCACCATCTTGCGCAACAGACCATAGCTGCCGAAGGAAAAGGCAAGCACCAGCGAAATCCAGGGAAGACCGCCGGCATTGACGGTGAGAATGACGACGGCGACGACCGCCAGCCCGATCGCGAAGGATTGCGGCCGGTTCGGTCGCTCGCCGAGAACGATGGCGCCGAGCAGCACATTGACCAGCGGGTTGATATAATAGCCGAGCGCCGCCTCGACCGTGCGGTCGGTCGCGATGGCGTAGATATAGACACCCCAGTTGATCGAGATGATCGTGGCCGTCAGCGCCGCCAGCGCCAGTGTCCGCCAGTCCCTGAAATACCGCCAGACGGAGCCGAGTGCGCCTTGCCACCACAAGATCAGCGCGGCGCAGGGAACCGCCCACAGGATACGGTGCGCGACGATCTCCAGCGGCGGCACCGCATCTAGGACCTTCATATAGACGGGCATCACCAGTCCCCAGATCGCGAAGGCGCTCAGGGCATAGGCAAAGCCCTTGTTCGATCCGGCGTCGGCCGCTGGCATGAGACTGCTCGATGAAAGAGTTGGATGACGGCGGTCTATCAGATGGCGCGTGGGGCGACACCCGCTTTTCGATGATGGCACCGATCCGATTCGGTGATGCTCGGTAGCGGATTGGCAGCGGAAGCGAACCGGCAGCGGATGGGTGGTCGGTGGTCGGGACCCGACTAAGCCGGCGCGGCCTCGTCGTCGCCGGGACGGTCGGGATGCTGATACGAGACCAGGTCGTGGAGAAACGAGGTTGGGTCCACGTCCTGTTCGGTCGCCCTCGACGGCAGGCTCGCCAGACGATCGGCATAGGGCAATCGCGCCTCGACGCCGTACTGGATGACTGGCGATATCGCCGCCGGATCGTCGAAAGCGCCGATGGCGAGCGCCACTCCGTCCGGCGCCTCGTAGGTGAGCGGCGTCCCGCAATCCTCGCAGAAGCCACGCCGGATGTGGTTGGACGACTGGAAGCGCTTCGGCTCGCGCCTGGTCCAGACGAGACTATGGTCGCGCACCGAAACCAGAGGCGCATAGAAACTGCCGAATGCCTTCTGGCACATGCGGCAATGGCAGATCGACGCCTTCGCCGGATCGATCTCGGTGCGAAACCGCACCGCGCCGCACTGACAGCCGCCGGTGTGAATGGTCATGGGATTGCCCTCCTCTGCATGCCCGCTTTACCGACGACATCGAAATACTAACCGGATCCATCCTCTGGCTCCAGCGGCGCCCTCCTACCGCGCGAAGCGGTCGGTGGCTTCCAGCAGTTCGTGCAGGATGCCCGGCTCGGCGAAGGCGTGGCCGGCGCCCTCCACCATCCGGTAGTCCGCTTTCGGCCAAGCCTGGGCGAGCTGCCAGCTGGTGACCGCCGGCGTCACCACGTCGTAGCGGCCCTGGACGATGACGCCCGGAATGTCCGCCAGACGGTGTGCGTCGCGAATCAGCTGGCCCTCCTTGAGCCAGAGGTCGTGGTAGAAATAATGATTCTCGATCCGGGCGAAGGCGATCGTGGCATCGGATACAGCCCCGCCGTTGCCGTTTTCGCCGGCCTGGGTCTGCCGCAGCATGACCGTCGCCGACTCCCAGTTTGTCCACGCGCGTGCCGCCGCGGCGCGGACGGCGCGATCGGGATGGGTGAGCCGTTTGCGATAGGCCGCGACGAGGTCGTCCTGCTCGGCCGCCGGGATTTGCCCCACCAGATCCTCCCAGCGATCCGGGAAAAGCCGGTTGGCACCGCGCTCGTAGAACCAGTCGAGTTCGGAGCGCCGGCCGGTGAAGACGCCGCGCAGTATCATGCCGCTCACCCGTTCGGGATGCGTCTCGGCATAGGCCAGAGCCAGGGTCGCACCCCAGGAGCCGCCGAACAGCAGCCAGCGTTCCACGCCGAGCAAGGCGCGCAGGCGCTCCAGATCGGCGACGAGATGCCAGGTGGTATTGGCGTCCAGACGACCGAGGGGCGTCGAACGCCCGCAGCCGCGCTGGTCGAACAACATGATGCGATAGCGCGCCGGATCGAACAGCCGGCGGTGCTGGGACGAGGCCCCGCTGCCTGGCCCGCCATGCAGGAAAGCAACGGGTCTGCCATCGGGATTGCCGCACAGCTCGTAATAAAGCTGATGCCCGTCGCCGACGTCCAGGCTACCGGTCTGATAAGGCTCGAGGCCGGGAAAGGGTTTACGAAGCGGACCTGTCATCGAGAATGATTACTAGTGCCCTTTGCTGAATTGGACAGGGACGCTCGACCGCATCCGATCAAAAACGATGCCGTGCCCGCTTGCATCCCCGTAGTTAATGTACATATTTTATAGACAGAATTGAGGGAGCTTGGCCATGACCGAAAAAACCGTAACCGCGACGCGGTTCAAGTCTGACTGCCTCAAGCTCATCGATGCGATGAATCGCGATCACGAACCCGTCGTCGTGACGCGCCACGGAAAGCCCGTGGCGAAGATGGTACCAGTGGAAACGACTGAGGGGCGCCAGTCCTTGTTCGGCGCGATGAAGGACACGATCCTCGAT
The DNA here is from genome assembly GCA_011050685.1 of Aurantimonas coralicida. Taxonomy (GTDB): domain Bacteria; phylum Pseudomonadota; class Alphaproteobacteria; order Rhizobiales; family Rhizobiaceae; genus Aurantimonas; species Aurantimonas coralicida_A. The sequence continues at coordinate 18,380 of DRFF01000045.1, read as the reverse complement.
TATGACGACATCATCTCGCCGGCCAGCGATCCTGAAGATTGGGACGCATTGCGGTGATCCTGATCGATACGCATGTCCTGATCTGGCTACTAGGCGACGACCCGAAGTTGGGTGATGCGACCCGAGATATCATCGGGCGGGAAGCCGGACGGGGCGCGGTCGCAATCTCGGCGATCACGCCATGGGAGATCGCCTTGCTGACCCAAAAAGGCCGGCTGAGCCTTGCAACCGACGTCGGCCTCTGGATTGACGCCGCATTGTCCCGCCCCAGCATTCGTCTGCTGCCGCTGGAGCCTTCCATCGCCGTCGCGAGCGTCTCGCTGCCGGGCTCGTTTCATCCTGATCCGGCGGATCGGTTCATCGTCGCCACGGCGCGGCATCACGGAATTCCGATCGCGACGGTCGATCGCGCCATCCTGGCCTATGGCGCGGAAGGCCACGTCCGGGTGATGGACGCGGCCCAATGAGAGGCGCGACTGCCCCCAAGTGGCGGAGCGTCAGCCTCTAACGCTTCACCTCCCAGGTGGTCACCCGCTCGCCGGTCTCCGGGTCCTTGCCGTCCTTGAGCTGGATGCCCTTGGCCAAAAGCTCGTCGCGGATGCGGTCGGCCTCGGCGAAATCTTTTTTCCTGATACTGGATTGCCGCATTTCAATTGCTGTATTCGCGTCGAGCATGTTCCAAACAGCATAGAAGGCTTCCACTTCGCCCCTATCCAGCAAATTATCCCTCACGTAGTATTTAAAGCGATATTCAGTGGCGTCAGTGATTTTTTCTAGGATTGATATCGCGTCTTCGGCCGATTGTTGAAGACCAAGAAAATTCAAAGCCGCTGTAACCACTCGTACGCTCTTATCAGTGGCATCACCATGTGCGAGGTCATCGACTACATTCAGTGCGCCCCCGATATCCAGATCATTTTCCAGCTTAAGGACAATTCGATGATCAACAGGTGGCATATCTGCTTTCATCATCATCGAAGCGTGCCGACGCCAATTAGTTAGCCGCGCCCCAGCCTCCTCCAGCCGCTTCACCGAAAAATCGATCGGCTCGCGGTAGTGGGTCATCAGCATCGCCAGCCGCAGCACCTCGCCGGGCCATTTGCGCCCGCCGAATTTTTCCGTGTGCAGCAAATCGTGGATCGTGACGAAATTGCCCTCCGACTTCGACATCTTGCGGCCCTCGACCTGTAGATAGCCGTTGTGCATCCAGACCTGCGCCATCTGCTCGGTGTCGTGGGCGCAGCGCGACTGGGCGATCTCGTTCTCGTGGTGCGGGAAGATCAGGTCGAGTCCGCCGCCGTGAATATCGAAGGTCTTGCCGAGATAAGCTTCGCTCATCGCCGAGCATTCGATGTGCCAGCCGGGCCGGCCTTTCGGGTTCCCCGTCCGGCCTGCGGCCGTCCACGCCTCTTGACCCCAGGGCGCCTCCCAGCCCGGCTCGTTCTCGGCGGACTGCTTCCACAGCACGAAATCGCCGGGGTTCTTCTTGTGGCTGCCCGCCGCGACGCGGGCGCCGGCCTGCTGGTCCTCCAGGCGCCGGTTCGACAATTTGCCGTAGTCGGGCATCGAGGTGACGTCGAACAGCACCTCGCCGCCCGCCTCGTAGGCGTTGCCCTTGTCGATCAGCGTCCGGATCATCGACACCATGTCGGATTTGCCGTCGGCGCGAGGCAGCACGAACTCGGTCGCGCGCGGCTCGTGCGTCGGGGGAAGGCAGCCGAGCGCCGCAACGTCGTCATGGAACTGATCGGCGGTCGCCTGCGTCACCCTGGCGATCGCCGCGTTCAGCGGCAGATCCGGATAGTCGCGCGCCGCCCGCGCGTTGATCTTGTCGTCGACGTCGGTGATGTTGCGGACATAGGTGACTTGGGCGTCGCCCCCCTTTTCCAAGCTGGGATAAAGGTGACGCAGCAGCCGGTAGAGCACGTCGAACACGATGACCGGCCGGGCGTTGCCGATATGGGCGTAGTCGTAGACGGTCGGGCCGCAGACATAGAGACGCACGCGCCGGTCTGCCTCGGCCTTTGCCGAATCCTGCCAATCCAGCGGCCGAAACTCCTCCTTCGTCCGCGTCATCGTGTTCCAGAGCCTCAGCCCGCGAAACCCGTCATCCATGCGTCGTCCTCGTCGCGCTCGTCATTGCAGCGCTCTCGCTAGCGCCAATCGAGGCGGCTGACAAACGCGCTTCGCCTCGCCTCCGCCGAACAACTTGCCTGACTGCGACAAATGTCCCGTGATCGCCCGTGAGGTTCCGCGCAACAATCGTCCGATTTTCCAGTGGAATCAGGAAAATTCATGCCGCTTTGGAACCGCAGGCTTGTGGCTGGATTATCACTTCATATTGTTAAGAAGGACAAAGGCTTAGGGCGTTAAGTTCGTCTTAGCCATCGCCCTTGAAAATGGCACGATCGGGGTGCCCTGTAGCTGTCCAAACAAGCCACGGATCGAGGCCATGAAAACCGAGACAATTCAATTTCGCTCCAAGAGCGACCGCGAGCGTGACGTAAATCTTGAGCGCAACTACCACGAGATCGGCATCCCCGCGATTGCGGCGGCGAGCCAGTGCTGCTGCAAGCAGAAGCAGGCGAAGGCTGACACTTCGAGCGCAAAAAAAGACGGCGGCTGACGCGCTACCTGCCACCGACTAGCAGGCCGGTTGCGAGGATCGCCATCACTGCGGCGATCGAAAGGTCCAGAATCCGCCACGCGGCGGGTTTTCGAAAGAGCGGCGCCAGCAATCGCGCGCCATAGCCCAGCGCCACGAACCAGACGATCGATGCGGCCATCGCGCCGCCGGCATAGGCGGCTTTCTCGGCCCCCGTTGCATATCGCGCCGAAAGGCTTCCCAGCAGAACCACCGTATCCAGATAGACATGCGGGTTGAGGAACGTCAGCCCGAGCACCGTTGCGAGCGCCGCGCGCCGGCTCGTGAGCCGGCCGCCCCGCACGGCCATGGCGTTGCGGTCGAAGGCACGGCGCAGCGCCAGGAACGCATAGGCGTACAGGAACGCGGCGCCGGCGAAGGTCACGAACCGGACCACACCGGGCGCGCCGGTAATCAGGCTGCCGAGTCCGGCGACGCCGGCGGCGATCAACACAGCATCCGACAGGCTGCAGACCAGCACGACGGCAAGGACATGATTGCGCACCAAGCCGCGTTCAAGCACGAACGCGTTCTGGGCGCCGATTGCCACGATCAGGCCGAGTCCGAGGGCAAAGCCGCCGAAGGCTGCCGGCAGAAGGTCTGTCATGGCTGTCCGTATCGCTCGGTTCGCGTTTGGAAGAAGTCGGTCAAAGCAGTTTCCGCTGAACATCGAGCGCCGCGTCCGTGCCGGTTGGCAGCGGTTCGGCCTCGGCGATCGGGCGCTGGATGTCCGGATCGGTATTCGCCACGGCGTTGACGCGGTCCGACACGCGCACCGGCTCGAAAAAATCGTCGTTGGCGGCATACAGAATATCGGCGACCGCCGCAGGGTCGTTGTCCCGACAGTTCAACCAGCGTGTGTGGTCAGCCGGCGCCACGACGACCGGCATCCGCTCGTGGATCGGCGCGATCCGCCGGTTGGCGGCCGTCGTCAGGATCGCTGCGGTGTCAACCTCGCTGCCATCGGCGCCGAGCCAGGTTTCCATCAATCCCGCAAAGCAGAAGGGCATGCCGTCGCCGGGCCGCAGAAAATAGGGCTCGGATTTCGCCTTTCCGCGCCGCCGCCATTCGTAGAAGCCGCTGGCGGGGATCAGGCAGCGGCGGTATCGCATCGCCGCGCGAAAGGAATTCTTCTCGGCCGCCGTCTCGGCCCGGGCATTGAACAGCAGCGGAAAACTCTGCCAGTCCTTGACCCAGGCGGGAATGAACCCCCAGCGGGCGAGAAGCGCCGTGCGATGGAGAAAATTCGCCCCCGGTCGCTCCTCCTGACCGCCGATCGCGATCAGGATGGGCTGGGTCGGCGCGATGTTGTAGCGCGGCGGAAACGGCTCGATCTCCGCCAGCGCAAGCATTTCGGCTATCGTCTCGGGAGTTGCCGTCAGGGTAAAGCGTCCGCACATGGCGCTGTTGAGCCGGAGCGACGGCATGAAGTCAAGAAGTGCGCGGGCAACGGAAGGGGATCGGAATGAGACACCATGGATAACCCCCCTGCCCGCCCGCTTGTCGGCGTCTCGGTCTGCCTGATGAGTCGCGATCGCGTTCTCCTGGTGGAACGGGGGCAGCCACCTTTCGCCGGTCGCCTGAGCCTGCCCGGCGGCAAGGTACTGTGGGGCGAGCGCCTCGACACCGCGGCCCGGCGCGAGCTGGCCGAGGAAACCGGCGTCATCGCCGGACCGCTGACCTTTTTGCGACTGCACGAGGCGATCGACGACGCATTTCACGCCGTGATCGCTGTTTTCTGTGGACGGGTTCCCGAGGACGCGGCGATGCAAGCGGCGGACGACGCCGCTGCGCTGTATCTGATGAGCTTGGCGGATGTCGCCGCGGCCGACGCCGACGGCCGAACGACGCCTGGCCTTTGGCAGGCCGTGAGCGCTGCTGCGGAGCAACTGGTCAAGGACTGAGTAGGAGGCCAACGAGCGGGTTTCGGCAGATTTTCGCCGTCGGCTGCGCCTCTGGTTGTTGCCAGAATGGCGCAGGCTGCGGGATAAGGCCCGGCATTGTGAGGCAACCCTTGCAAATCCGTTAACGAGAGCTGAAAGATTTCCGATGCGTCTGCGTGTTTCTTTCTCGGCCATCGCCATCGCGGCGGTCCTTCTGGGTTCCGTCGGCGGCACTGACCTACACGCACAGACAGCAGAGACGCCGGCGCAACAAGAGGGCGTCGTGGACGCGGAGGAAGCTCCGGCGGCGGTGGCGCCGATCGACGCGCCCTACATGAAGTCGTTGAACCGCCTCGCTTCGATTCTCGGGTCGATGCATTTTCTGCGGACGCTTTGCAACGATCCTCAAGCCGCCGTGTGGCGGGAGAAAATGCGGGAACTGATCGAGGCGCAAGCGCCCAACGACGCTGACAGAAGACATCTGGTGGCGAGTTTCAACGGCGGTTACCGCGCGTTCGAATCGACCTACCGCAGCTGCACACCGGCCGCTCGCGTCGCGGTCAATCGCTATCAGGGCGAGGGGGCGACGCTCGCACGCGAGATTGGCGCTAGGTACGGAAATTAACCTCGGATTAACGGTCCTCGAAAACAGCTTCGATTTTTGCAACGAGATCGTGTTAGGACGTTAACGGGACGTGAAGCCGAAAGGCTGGAATTGAGGGGATCGCAATGATCGATTTGCAGGGTGCCGAACTGGACGAGATGATCCAGGCCGAAAAGAAGCAAGTCGCTTTCGAATATCACAACGAAGCCTGGGCCGATGGCATCTCGGACGGGATCGAGGCCGAGATCCTGGCGGAGACCGCGATCACGACCGCGCTGACCGAGCTTGTTCGGCTGCATGGCGAGGACGACGTCCTGGGAATGGTCGAGGCGCTGCGTCAGCGAATCGAGTTCGGCGAGTTCCGACCGAACCGGACCATCCAATAGGCGCGCAGGGCATCCCGACCGTTTTGTCGTGCCGGCGTCCCGGCACTCGTTCGAAGGCAGTGAAAGTTTTGCCAAGCTGATGCGCCGCGTGAACCTCGTCATCAGCGCCGCCGCATTTGGCGTGGCCCTGCTCGCAGCGGCCAATGCTCAGGCCTTCTCCCAGATCGAACCGACTGAGGGTAAATCGGATTCCAAAGAAGGAATCCTCGTCGTTCCGTTACCGCCGCTGCCCTCCACGAACACCGACGTGAACGCTCCCACCCTGCCTGTCGACGGCGACAGCCCAAGCGATACCGATCCCGAGCGGACCGACGACGGCGAAACGCCATTGCCATCCGCCGAGGAACCCGCGAGCGGCGTCGATCTCAAATCGAAGCCTTCGTCCGCCGGCGTCAAGCCGGTGCTTGCCGTCCCGCTGGCCACCGAGATCGCCTATGGCGACGATGGACTGCCCGCGCCGGTGCGCGACCTTCGCGCCAAACTCATCGCGATCGCCAGGGCCGGCGAGATCGAGCAATTGCGCCCCTATGTCGAGCCCGGCGAAGACGGGACGGTTCTGTCCTTCGGCGATGTCGGCGGCGATCCGATCGAATTTTTGAAACAGACGTCCGGCGATGGCGAAGGCCTGGAAATTCTGGCGATTCTTCTGGAGGTTCTCCAGGCCGGGCACGTCCGCGTCGAACCGGGCGCCGACAACGAGATCTATGTGTGGCCGTATTTTACGCAGGTCGCCATCGATAGCCTGTCGAAGCCGCAATTGGTCGAACTGTTCGAGCTCGTCACCGCCGGCGACTATGAGCAGATGAAAGGGTTCGGCGCCTATAATTTCTACCGCGTCGGCATTTCGCCGGACGGGCGGCTCAGCTTCTTCGTCGCCGGCGACTGACCGTCCCGGAGGCGGTCGCTTCCGCCCTGCCCCAAGCGCGCCGTTCCTATCGTCGCACCGGCAGCGCTTCCAGGAATTCCACCGGCTCGCCGGTCGCCCTCTCGACCAGATCACCATCCCACATGACTCTGCGGCCACGGACCATCGTGCCGACGGGCCAGCCGGTGACCTGCTTGCCGTCATAAGGCGTCCATTGCGCCCGCGAGCCGATCCAGCCATCGGTGATCATCGCCCGGCGCTTCAGATCGGCGATGGTAAAATCGGCGTCGTAGCCGAGCGCGATCCGGCCCTTGTTGGCGATGCCGAAGATGCGCTGCGGCCCGGCCGAGGTCAGATCGACGAAGCGGGCGAGTGACAGCCGGTCGTTGGCGACGTGATCGAGCATGATCGGCACCAGCGTCTGGACCCCGGTCATGCCGGAGGGCGACTGCGGGTAGGGCTTGGCCTTTTCCTCCAGTGTGTGCGGCGCGTGGTCCGAGCCGAGGACGTCGACGACGCCATCCGCGATGCCCCGCCAGATTCCATCCCGGTGCCGCGCCTCGCGCACCGGTGGGTTCATCTGCAGCTTGGTGCCGAGGCGGGCATAGTCGTCCGCCGTCATCGTCAGATGATGCGGCGTCGCCTCGCAAGTAGCGTTGCGCTTGTGGCGGGCGAGAAACGCGATCTCCTCGGCGGTCGAGATGTGCAGGACATGGATGCGGGCGCCCTCCTCCTCGGCAATTCGCACCAGCCGCTCGGTGCATTTGAGCGCCGCGATCTCGTCGCGCCAGACCGGGTGCGACGCCGGATCGTTCTCGACCCTGAGCGCCGCCCGCTCGCGCAGCCGGAATTCGTCCTCGGAGTGGAAGGCGGCGCGCCGGCGCGTGCGTTTCAGGATCTCGCGGACGCCGTCGTCGTCCTCGACCAGCAGCGAGCCGGTCGACGAGCCCATGAACACCTTGATGCCTGCAGCGCCCGGCAGCCGCTCGAGTTCCGCCACCTCCGCCGCGTTCTCGCGCGTGCCGCCAACCCAGAAAGCGAAATCGCAGTGCATTCGATGGCGGCCGCGACGCAGCTTGTCGGCAAGCGCTGCCTCGCTCGTGGTCAGCGGATTGGTGTTCGGCATTTCGAAGACGCAGGTCACGCCTCCGAGGACGGCGGCGCGCGATCCGGTTTCGAGGTCTTCCTTGTGCTCGGCGCCGGGCTCGCGAAAATGCACCTGGCTGTCGATGACACCCGGCAGCACATGCAGGCCGGTACAATCGATCACCGTCCCGGCCGATGCCGGATCGATCGTCCCGATCGCGGCGATCCGGCCGTCGATGATCCCGATATCGCGGATGCCAGCGCCGTCCTGATTGACGACGGTGCCGCCCTTTAGAACCGTCTCGTAGGTCGTGGCGGTCGTGCCCATCGATGCTATCCCGTGCTTGTCCCTCTGCCGTGTCCGGCTTACGTAACTGAGCTGGATCACACAAGCGAGCCGCCCATGCCTTACGCCCAATTGCCGGAGCGGACCGTCCTCGCCGTCACCGGTGACGATGCCGATCATTTTCTTCAGACGCTGGTCACCGCCGACCTCGACCCGCTCGGAGCGGCGGAGATGCGGCCCTCGGCGCTTTTGACCCCGCAGGGCAAGATCCTGTTCGACTTCCTGATCGGCCGAATCGATGGCGGCTACCGACTCGATTGCGCCCTGGCCGCGGCGGCGGGTCTGACCAAGCGCCTCGGACTTTATCGCCTGCGCAGCAAGGTCGCGATCAAGCCAGAAGCGACGCCGGTGTTCGCGCTGTGGGGCGAGGCTAACGCCGCCCTCGCCGGCTCATTCGTCGACCGGCGATTCCCGGACGGAGACGTCGCCCGTCGCTATGGCAACGCGCCCGCCGGGATCGATGCGGCGGGCCCGGACGACTATCACGCGCTTCGCGTCAGAAGCGGCGTCGCCGAAGCCGAGACCGACTATCCCGGCTCCGATGTCTTTCCTCACGACGTGCTGCTCGATCAGAACGGCGGCGTCTCCTTCAAGAAGGGCTGCTTCGTCGGCCAGGAGGTGGTCTCGCGGATGCAGCATCGCGGCACCGCGCGGCGGCGCCTGATGCTCTTGTCCGGCGAACGGCATCTGACCCCCGGCGCCAATATCGCGGCAGCCGGCAAGACCATAGGGACCGTATTGGCGACAACCGGCGCGGACGGATTCGGCTTCGTCCGGATCGACCGGCTGGCGGACGCTCTGGCGCAAGGCGAAACGCTGTCTTCGGACGGTGTCCCCCTAACGGCGACGATTCCACCCTGGGCTGGATTTTCCCTGCCGGAGCCGAACCCGGCCGCATCCGGGACGGAGACCGAGACCGAGACCGAGACCGAGACCGAAGCATGAGCCGTATCGGACCCAAGCCGAAGCGCGTCTGGCAACGGATGCTGTCGGGCCGCCGGCTCGACCTGCTCGATCCCTCGCCGCTCGACGTCGAGATCGAGGACATCGCCCACGGCCTCGCCCGCGTCGCCCGCTGGAACGGCCAGACGCGCGGCGATCACGCCTTCTCCGTCGCGCAGCATTCGCTGATCGTCGAAGCGATCGTGGCGCGAGGCGAAAACGACCCGCGCTGGCGCCTGGCGGCCCTCCTCCATGACGGGCCGGAATATGTTATCGGCGACATGATCTCGCCGTTCAAGAGCGTCATGGGCGGCGACTACAAGCTGGTCGAAAAGCGGCTCCAGGCGGCGGTGCATCAGCGCTTCGGTCTGCCGGCGAGGCTTCCGGCCCCGGTCGAGAAGGCGATCAAGGCCGCCGACCGGATCTCGGCCTATTTCGAGGCGACACTGCTCGCCGGCTTCGAAGCCCATGAAGCGGCGGCGTTCTTCGGCAAGCCCGGAGCAGCGCCCCTCGACCCGCAAGACTTCGCGCCGCTGCCGACGGCGGCGACGGAGGTGGCCTTCCTGAAGCGATTCGCGGAACTGGACGGCGCAGTGGCGGCCTCAACGACAACTGTCGGCAAAGCGGTCAGGCGGGGATGACAAAACCCGCTTCCGGGGTGATATGTAAGAATATGTCCTATCTCGTCGTCTCCTCCCTCGCCGAACTGCCCGCCACCGTCGCCCAACACGGTGCGCGCGATCTGGTCACGCTGATCAATGCCGATACGGCGGTGCCGCGGCCGACGGGAATTGTCGCCGAGCGTCATCTGTTTCTCGGCTTCAACGACATCGCTGAGCCGGTGGACGGTATGATCGCGCCGTCCGGCGATCACATTGACGACCTGCTCACCTTCGGCCGGCGTTGGGACCGGGAAAAGCCGCTGGCGATTCATTGCTGGGCCGGGATCAGCCGCTCCACCGCCGCCGCCTTCATCCTGGCGCTGGCGATCAATCCGGATCTCGAGGAAGCCACGCTGGCGCGGGAGCTGCGGCGGCGCGCCCCGTCCGCGACGCCCAACCGGCGGCTGGTCGCACTGGCCGACGAAAAGCTCGAACGAGGCGGCCGGATGGTCGAGGCGATTCACGCCATCGGCCGCGGCGAAGACGCCTTTTCCGGCACCCCGTTCGTTCTACCGTTGGCGCTTTAGCGGCAGATCTCCAGCGTTATCGCCGAAGGTCGCCGAGGAAGAAGGCCTGCCTCAGCCCCGCGGCCGATAGACATGCTCCGGTCCGGGAAAGTCCCGCGACCGAACCTCCTCGGCATAGTTTGATACCGCCTGGCCGACAGCCTCGCCGAGGGCCGCGTAGCGCTTGACGAAGCGCGGCGCTTTCTCGGTCAGGCCCAGCATGTCCTCCAGCACGAGAATCTGCCCGTCGCAGGCCGCCGCCGCGCCAATGCCGATGGTCGGAGTCGCGATATCCCGCGTGATCGCCTCGGCCAAAGGCTCGACGATGCCCTCCAGCACGACGGAGAAGGCCCCCGCCTCGCTGACCGCCCGCGCGTCGGCGAGAATCCGCTCGCGCCCGACCTCGTCATGCCCCTGCGTGCGAAAGCCGCCGAGGGCGTTCACCGACTGGGGTGTCAGCCCGACATGGGCCATCACCGGAATCCCACGCTCGGCCAGAAATGCGATTGTTCCGGCTATGCGGCTGCCGCCTTCGAGCTTGACCGCGCCGCAGCCGGTCTCCGCCATCAATCGCGCGGCCGCGCGGAAGGCGTCCGACGGGCTCGCTTCGTAGCTGCCGAACGGCATGTCGACGACGACGAGCGCCTTGGACGCGCCGGCCATCACCGCCCGCCCATGGGCAATCATCAGTTCCAGCGACGCGCCGAGCGTCGACCCCATGCCGTGCTCGACCATCGCCAGGCTATCGCCGACGAGGATGCAATCCACATGCGGATCGACGAGCCGTGCCATGATCGTGTTGTAGGCGGTGACGGCGACGATCGGCGTCGCACCTTTGCGAGAACGCAGTTCCGGTGCCGTCAGGCGCGTCGTGCGGATCGGCGAACTCATGCGCATTCTCCCGTTTGGGCGGATCGGCTCTTCTGAGCGGCCACGCGCTGATCGATCAACAGCACCTCGCCGAACCGCGCCGTGACCAACAGGACCACCGGTCGGTCGCCGATCCGATCTACGGCGTCGAGCGTCGCCGCGTCGCGAAGATCGAGAGACTGGAGATCGGCGCGGGGCTCGGCTTCGATGATCACCCGAACGGCTGAGAGAACCGTCGCCGGATCGCGCTCACCGCCAGCGACCACTTTCTCGCCCTCGTCGAGAGCGCTCGCCAGTACCGTCGCAACCGCGCGATCTTCCGAAGACAGGCGGACATTGCGCGACGACAGGGCGAGGCCGTCGGTTTCACGTACCGTCGGCACGGCGACGATCTCGATCGGCATTTCCAGATCGGCGACCATCCGCCGGATGATCGTCAGCTGCTGGTAGTCTTTCTCGCCGAAATAGGCGCGGTCCGGCTGGACGATGTTGAACAGCTTGGTGACGACGGTCGCCACGCCACGGAAATGGCCGGGGCGCAATTCGCCGATCAGGATGTCGCCGAGCGGCTTCAGATCCACGAAGGCCTGCATCGGCCGACCGTACATCTCGTCGACGGGCGGCGCGAAGACATAGTCGACCGGGAAATCCGCGAGTTGTGCCAAATCGCTCTCGATATCGCGGGGATAGGCGTCAAGATCCTCGTTCGGACCGAACTGCGTCGGGTTGACGAAGATGGTGACAACAACCCGGTCGTTCTCGGCCGCGGCCCGTTCGACCAGCTTCAGATGCCCGGCGTGCAAATAGCCCATGGTCGGCACGACGCCGATCGTCTCGCCGGCGAGGCGATGCGCTTTCAGCGCGGCACGTAGCGGCGCGATCCGTTCGAACAACTGCAAGCGCCCCTCCTCGGCTGTCGCGGACCTTTTAGCGACACTGGGAGGCGGGGGGAAGGCTCGAAGCCTCCCGGCCCACGGAGACGGAAGACGAGTCCGTATTCTTCCCGGTGATCACACCGATCACCCAAACGCGTTTCCCTCAGGCTCGATCCGGATGCTAACGCTCTAAGTGCCGAACCCGGAGACCGGAAGCATGAGCGCGACCACATCGACCACCAGGGGAGCGACGAGGCCATGGATCGCGATCGCCGCCGGATGCGCCATCGCGCTGTTGACCTTCGGCCCCCGCTCGGCAATCGGCTTCTTCCAGATTCCGATGCTCGCCGAGCATGGCTGGAGCCGCGAGGATTTCGCCATCGCGATCGCCATCCAGAACCTGTTCTGGGGCGCAGGGCAACCGATCTTCGGCGCCATCGCTGACCGATTCGGCACCGGCAGGGTGCTGATTCTATCAGGGTTTCTCTACGCCGCCGGGCTCGGCGTCACTGCCATTGCCCCGACGCCGTTCTGGCTGACCATCGGTTCCGGCGTCCTTGTCGGGCTTGGCGTCGCCGCCGGCTCATTCGGCATCGTGCTGGCGGCCTTCGCGCGGCGGGTGTCGCCCGAGCAGCGCTCCTTCGTCTTCGGCCTCGGCACGGCGGCGGGCTCGGCCGGCATGTTCCTGTTCGCGCCACTCAGCCAGGCACTGATCGACAGCTATGGCTGGTCCGATTCGCTGCTCATCCTGTCGGCCATGATGCTGCTGGTGCCGCTGTTCGCTTATGCTTTGCGCGGCAACAGCCGCACGTCCGGCAACCTCCAGGCGGAGGTGGAGCAGACCATGGGCGCGGCGCTGCGCGAGGCATTCGCGACCAAGAGCTATCTGCTTTTGACCACCGGCTTCTTCGTCTGCGGCTTTCAGGTTGCCTTCATCACCGCGCATTTTCCAGCCTATATCGCCGACCTCGGCATGGCGCCGGTCTGGGCGGTGACGGCGCTCTCCCTGATCGGCTTCTTCAACATCATCGGCTCGATCGGCTCGGGCCTGATCGGCCAGCGCTATTCCAAGCCGCATTTCCTCGCGCTGATCTATATCGGCCGCTCGATCGCGGTGACCATCTTCCTGCTGACGCCGCAGACGCCGGCGACGGTCGTCGTCTTCTCCACGGTGATGGGGCTGTTGTGGTTGTCGACGGTGCCGCCGACCAATGCGCTCGTGGCGATCATGTTCGGCACCCGCTATCTGGGACTGCTCGGCGGGCTGGTCTTCTTGTCGCACCAGATCGGCTCGTTTCTCGGCGTCTGGCTCGGCGGCTATCTCTACGTCGCGATGGGCTCCTACGATCCGGTCTGGTGGCTCGGCGTCATCCTCGGCCTGATCGCGGCGGTCGTCCACTGGCCGATCCGTGAGGCGCCGGTGGAGCGCGAATTGCTGCCGGCATAAGACGGCGTTCGATCAGGCGCTTGCGCGGGCGCGAATCTTCTCGATGGCGGCCAGAAACCCGGCGCGCGACAGCGGCTCGGCAAGGCCGCGTGGCTCGAACACATGCCGCGAGAGGAAATAGCCGGTCATGCGAAATCCATCAACGAGGCTTTGGGGGTCGCACGCCTTGTCGCTTTCAATGAGAAAAGCGGGGAGCGGCAACAGCTTGTCGCGCCAGGGCTCGCCGGCGTCCCGACTAACCGCCCGGCCGGTCTTCGGCGAGACATAGACGAGATCGCTTCGCTGCCCGGTCGCCGCGCAGCGCTCCAGATCGAGGCCAAAGCCGAGTTCTTCCAGGAGCGCGATCTCGAACCGCAGCATCAATTCCGCCGCCTTGTCGGGCTCGTCCAGATGATCGACGATCACTGCCAGTCCGTCATAGAGCCTTGCGTGCGGGTCGCGCTCGGCGAGCAGGCGCAGATGCGCGGCGACAAGCTGGACACCGTTGAGGCCGATGCCGTTTTCCATCAGCCGCGCCGCGCGAAGTTCCAGCGGTTCGATGAGGAAGGTGCCCATATGCTCGTCGAGCCGGGCGCGCCATTGGATGGCGACGGAATTGCCGGGTTGAAGCATCGGCTGCTGCTTGCGCGAACGCCCGCCGCGCACGAGGCCGAGATGGCGGCCGCGCTCGCGGGTCATCACCTCGGCGATGACGCTGGTCTCGCCGTGTCGGCGCACGCCCAACACGATCGCATCCTCACGCCATTCCATGGGAAACCGCGTCCCTTCCCGTTTGGAGCGGCGCCGACGCGCCGGATCGGATAGCACCCGAAATCCGGTGGCGATCCGATGTTCGGCGATCGCGCTGACTATTTCTCGAAAGTCAGCCCCATCTCGCGATAGCGCTCCGGGTCATCGCCCCAGTTTTCGCGGACCTTGACGAAAAGGAACAGGTGAACCGTCTGGTCGGCGGCCTCCATGATCTCCTTGCGCGCCGCCTGGCCGATCGCCTTGATGGTCTCGCCATTGTGACCGATGACGATGCGCTTCTGGCTGTCGCGCTCGACATAGATCGTCTGCTCGATACGCACCGATCCGTCCTTGCGCGCTTCCCACAATTCGGTCTCGACATGGGACGAATAGGGCAGTTCCTGATGCAGTCGCAGGAAGAGCTTTTCGCGGGTGATCTCGGCGGCGAGCTGGCGTAGCGGCAAATCGGTGATCTGGTCTTCGGGATAATACCACGGGCCTTCCGGCAGCGCGCGGGCCAGATAGGTCATCAGATCGTCGCAACCCGAGCCATTGAGCGCCGAGATCATGAAGATCTCGGCGAAATCGCCGCGCTCCGAAATCTCCTTGGTCAGCCCCAGCAGGCGGTCGCGCTTCATGCGATCGACCTTGTTGAGCAAGAGCACCTTCGGCTGATCGACGGTTTTCAGCCGTTCGAGGATCGTCTCCACGTCCTCGCTAATGCCCCGGTCGGCATCGATGATGGCGAGCACGATGTCGGCGTCCCTGGCGCCGGACCAGGCGGTGCGCACCATCGCCCGGTCGAGCCGGCGCTTCGGCGCGAAAACGCCCGGCGTGTCGACGAAGACGATCTGGGTGCGGTCGCGGATGGCGATGCCACGCACCAGCGCCCGTGTCGTCTGCACCTTGTGGGTGACGATCGAAACCTTGGTGCCGACGAGCTGATTGACCAGCGTCGACTTGCCGGCATTGGGCGCGCCGAGCAGCGCCACGAAGCCCGAGCGGGTCGGCGCGAGAGCGCCCTCGGCCGGGACCGCGGTATCTTGGGTCTGATCGTCTTGGTCGGTCAATTGTCGTCCTTCCAGACAGATTCGCGGATAAGGACCGCGGTGGCGGCCTCCTGTTCGGCAATTCGCTTCGAGCGCCCCTGCCCGTCCGCCGGCTCGATACCGGGGACGGTGACGCGGACCGTGAACACCGGATCGTGGTCGGGGCCGGACCGGTCTACGATCGCATAGTGCGGCGTCTCCGGCCCACGGGTATGCGCCCATTCCTGCAGCGCCGTCTTCGGATCGCGCCGGGCGCTCCCGGCATCCTCGATACGCCCCGCCCAATGGGCGATGATGAAGCCGCGCGCCGTCTCCAGCCCTTCGCCGAGATAGATCGCAGCGATCAGCGATTCGACGAGGTCGGCGCGGATGCTCCGCGTCCGCTCGCCCTTCAGCTTCTTCAGATCGCCGCCATGTCGAACGAACTCGTAGAGCCCGAGTTCATCGGCGATTTCGGCGCAGGTCTCGGCGCTGACCAGGGAATTCAGCCGCAACGACAGCTCGCCTTCGTCGGCGCTCGGAAACATTTCGAACAGCTTTTCGGCGATCACAAGGCCGAGCACCCGATCGCCGAGAAATTCCAGCCGCTCGTAGCTGCGGTCGTTGCCACCGGAGGGCCGCAGGCTCGAATGGGTGAGCGCACGCTCGAACCGCGCGCGCTCGCGAAATCGAATGCCGAGCCGGCGTTCGAGCTCGTCGAGCGACTTGTCGGCTTTCAGCTTAGCCATGTCAGGATGCGGCTCGGACGCAAATCGGTCGGCCATTTCCAGATTTCGAGTGGCGACACGTCATCCTGAACGGAGAAGAAGATCACCTGCGCCTTGCCGACCAGATTCTCGAAGGGAACGTAACCGACGTCGAACCGGCTATCCAGCGAGTTGTCGCGGTTGTCACCCATCATGAAATAATGCCCGTCCGGCACCACGAATTCGCGGGTGTTGTCGCCGGCCGAGCTCGGGCTGAGATCAAGCGTCAGATAGGAGACGCCATTGGGCAGCGTCTCGCGATATTGCGGCACGGCGGTGCCGTCGTCGGCGACGAACTCGCCCACCACTTCGCGCGGTACCGGTTTGCCGTTGATGGAGAGCACACCGTCGCGGACCTGGATGCGATCGCCGGGCAGACCGATCAGCCGCTTGATGTAGTCGGTCTCTTCCTCATGTGGCTTGCGGAAGACGACGACATCGCCCCGATCCGGCGCGGAGCCGAGCAACCGGCCCTCGAACAGCGGCGGCGAGAACGGGATCGAATATTTCGAGAAGCCGTAGCTCCATTTGGAGACGAAGAGGTAGTCGCCCACCAAAAGCGTCGGCATCATCGAGCCGGAGGGAATCGAGAATGGCTGGAACAGGAACGTGCGGATGATCAGCGCCAAAAGCAGCGCCTGCACGATGACCTTGACGGTTTCGCCGAAGCCGCCGCCTTGTTCCGCCCGTTCGGCCTCGTCGACCATGCCCTGCCCTTCATTGCCGTTTCGCGCCGCAAAACGTCGCTCGGCGCCTTCTATCGGCTCGCTTTCACCGGAGCAATGCACTGAATTGTTAAACTTCGTCGGAGGTGCGCAGGCTTCCCCCCGCCGTGACCGAGCGTTGAGCCTTCTCGGCACCCCGAAGTGGACTGGCCGGCGGCCGCCCTTCCAGAATGCGCCGCATGCGGTGTTTTTGAAAGCTGCGCGCCGCGGCGAACACCAGCCCGTATGCCAGCAACCCGGCAGCGGTGCCGAGGGGAATCCCGCCGACGAGCATCGGCTTGACGATGGGCGTCCAGATCGAGGCGAAATCCATATGCGTCAAGGCGCGGCCAATCCCCGAGGGCGCCGTTCCATCGATCGTCCGCGACGTGAGGAAGAACTGCCCGATTTCATAGGTCGCGCCCCAGATGAACGGAAAGCTCAGCGGGTTGCCGACCGCAGTTCCGAGCGCCGCCGACGCCATGTTGCCGGCGACCACATAGGCGAGCGCGAAGGCGAGCAGGAAGTGGAAGCCGATGAAGGGTGTGAAGGATGAAAAGACCCCCGCGGCGAAGCCGGCGGCAATGGCGTGCGGCGTCGCATTGAGCCGCAGAACACGCTTCTGCAGGTAACGGAACGAGCGCGAGAACGAGCGGCGCGGCCAAAGCAGCGTACGAAGCTTCGATCCAAACTTTTCCGGATGGCGTCGCCCGAACAGCATGCCCGTCGCATTCCTCATCTCGCCGGCGCGCCGGCCATGGTCCACCAATTATATAGGACGCGACGACGACATTCCGTAAACGGCTTGACGAGCGCCGGCCATGGTCGCGGTTCAGAGCGTCCGGCTACCGGGCTTGATCGGCGGAATTGCGGCGAGTTCGGGCGGCAGAGCATCGGCCGGATAGGCCGGGACCGCATGTTCGGCCAGCGCGACCAGCGGCACGCCGACATCGGCTTTACCGGCGGAACGATCGATGATGCAGGCCGCCGCCGCGACCTCTATTCCCAGATCCTCCAGGCACGCGATGGTCTCGCGAATCGACAGCCCGGTTGTGACGATGTCCTCTACCACCACGACGCGGGAGCCGCGCGGCACCTCGAACCGGCGGAGCTTGAAGACCCCGCCTTCCCGCTCGACCCATACTGCCGGCACCCCGAGATGCCGTGACGTCTCATAGGCCGGAATCAGCCCGCCGATCGCCGGCCCGACGACGTAGTCGATGCGTCCAGGGACGTCCGCCCGAATCCGCTCGGCCAGGGCACGGCACAGACGCTCGGTCAAAGGCGGATGCATGAACACCCTGGCCTTCTGTAGAAAGACAGGGCTGCGCAGGCCGGACGTCAGGATGAAATGGCCTTCGAGATAGGCTCCGGCCTCGCGAAAGATCGCAAGCACGTCGTCGCTGGTCATATCGCCGCTGCTCCGTATTCGGCCAATTCCCGCTGCCGCCTATCAGGAGAACATCATACAGACAAATGGAGGGATAATTTGGTGGGTAATGTAGGGTTCGAACCTACGAGGAGTCCGCAACACCTTTTACCAATTTTTTTCCGATGCGGCCGGTGGTTTTGATCAAGATCAAAGCCGCCTGCGCGCACTTCTTGCATGATCGATCTCAAATTGGCGCTCGGACTGCGTGCGCGACCATAGGAAAAGGCCGGATCGTTTTTTAAGCGCTGTTTCTTAGCGACGGAAGCGGGAAACGACCCTGTCCTTCCGACGCAGCAAATCAGGAAAGGCTTTGGAAGATGTTCGCAGCGGATCGCCGAAGTCTCGCACCCAATGTGAAGCCGGTTCAGCCCAATGATGCTTATGTGCCGGTAATGCCGGTCGTCGCTGCGGCCCTGACTGATCATCGTGGCGAGTTTCTGCGCTATCTCCTGCGCCGCGTCGGAGACAGGGATACGGCGGAGGACGTGCTTCAGAACTTCTGCTTGCGGGTAGTTTCCAGCAACGTCGATCTCAGAAAGAGTGAAAGCGTGATCGCCTGGCTTTATACGGTGCTGCGGTCTGCGCTCACGGATCACTACCGACG
>DRFF01000044.1 GCA_011050685.1 Aurantimonas coralicida | reverse complement strand
AGATGTGTATAAGAGACAGGTGTTCGTCACCGGCTCGATCTTCTTCGACGCGGCGCCCGCTAGCGGCTGGTTCATGTACCCGCCGCTGACGACGCAGGAGCGTTTCACGCCGGGCTACGGCCCCGACATCTGGCTGCTCGGCCTCTCCTTCATCGAGGTCGCCTCGATCGCCGCGGCGGTGGAGCTGATCGTCGGCACGCTGAAATGCCGGCCGCCCGGCATGCGCCTCAACCTGATGCCGCTCTATGCCTGGTATGTGCTGGTCGTCGCCGGAATGATCCTGTTCGCGTTTCCGCCGCTGATCGCCGGCGACATCCTGTTCGAGCTGGAGCGCCTGTTCGGCTGGCCGTTCTTCGATCCCGAGCGCGGCGGCGACCCGATGCTGTGGCAACACCTGTTCTGGATCTTCGGACATCCCGAAGTCTATATCGTCTTTTTGCCGGCGATCGCACTTCTGGCGATGATCGTTCCGACCTTCGCCCGCCGCCCAATCCTCGGCTATTCCTGGATCGTGCTCGCCGCCGTCGGCACCGGCTTTCTGTCGTTCGGCCTGTGGGTCCACCACATGTTCACCACCGGCCTGCCGGCGATCTCGCTCGGTTTCTTCTCGGCCGCGTCCGAAGCGGTGGCGATCCCGACCGGCGTCCAGATCTTCGTGTTTCTGGCGACGCTCCTAACCGGCCGGGTGATCTATCGGGTGCCGATGCTGTTCGTCTCCGGGGCGCTGGCGATCTTCGTCCTTGGCGGCCTCACGGGCGTCATGGTCGCGCTCGCGCCCTTCGACTGGCAGGCCCACGACACCTATTTCATCGTTGGACACCTCCATTACGTCTTGATCGGCGGTATGCTGTTTCCGGTCGTCGCCGGCATCTACTATTTCTGGCCGATGCTGTCGGGACGAAAGCTGTCCGACGGTCTCGGCAAGATCGCCTTCTGGCTGATGTTCGTCGGCTTCAACGTCGCCTTCCTGCCGATGCACTGGTCGGGGCTGATGGGCATGCCCCGCCGCATCTGGACCTATCCCGCCGACCTCGGGCTCGACATTCCCAATCTGATCTCCTCGGTCGGCGCCTTCGTCTTTGCCGCCGGCTTCCTCGTCGTCGTCTTCGACGTGCTGCGGCCAAGCCGCCATCTGCCGCGTGCCGAGCGCAATGTCTGGAACGCCGGCACGCTGGAATGGCTGGCCGAGACCGAGGACAAGGGCTGGGGGGTGCGCTCGATCCCGCTCGTCACGACCCGCTATCCGCTGTGGGAGCAGCCGAACTTCATGGAAGACGTCGACATGGGACGCTTCTACATGCCGGACGCCGAGGAGATGCAGCGCGAGACGATGGTAACCGGTGTCCTCGACGCGACGCCGGAACAGTGCCTGCGGGTTCCCGGCCCCACCTTCATGACCATGTGGGCGGCGATTTTCCTCGGCGCGGTGTTCATCTTCGCGACCTTCCACTGGTGGCTGGCGACCATCGCGGCGATGGTGCTGGCGACCGCCGCGATTCTCGTCTGGCTGTGGCGCGGCACCGCCATCATCCCGGAGAAACCGGAGAAGGATGTGGGCCGCGGGCTGACGCTGCCGCTTTATCTCTCCGGTCCGAAATCGGTCGGCTGGTGGGCAATGTTCATCACCATGGTCGGCGACGGCACTGCTTTCCTGTCGCTGGTGTTCGGCTATTTCTTCTTTTTTACCATCCACGAGAACTTTCCGCCGGCCGGTATCGAGGGGCCGGGACTGATCTGGCCGTTGATCGCGCTGGCGCTGTTCGCAGGTGGGTGGATCGCCGCCCGCCTTGCGCTCAGAATCAACCGCGGCGGTTCGATCGGCATGGCGCGGGCGCTGATGGGCGGCGGCGCCTTGCTGGCCCTTGGCGGCGGAGCGGCTCTCGTCTGGGCACCGTACGTCACCGGTCTCGATCCGGTCACCCACGTCTATCCGGCGACGGTCTGGGTGCTGGTCATATGGACGGCGGTCCACGGCGCCGTCGGCGCTTTGATGCTCGGCTACTGCCTGGCACGATCGCTCGCCGGCCGGCTGACGCCGGTCTACGACATCGATATCGCCAATGTCGCGCTCTATTGGCACTTCATGGCGGCGACCGCGTTGATCACCGTTGCGACCATCGCGCTCTTCCCGCTGGCGGTCTGAGGAGAGCGCGATGAACACCGACCGACACACCCGCGACAATCTCTGGACGCTGATCACGCCGCCGACGGTCTGGGCGCTGCATTTCCTTGTCTCCTACCTACTCGCGGCCTATGCATGCGCGCCGAATGTCCAGGTGTTCGAGACCATCGGCGGCGCCCGCATCGCCATCGCGATCGTGACGCTCCTTGCGCTGGTGCTGATCGGCCTCGTCTTCCGACGGGCGCTGCACGAATGGCGCACGGAAGGCGGCAGCGGTTTTCACAACGACGAGGATAGCGGGGCGGGGCGCGAGCGGTTTCTGGAGTTCTCCACCGTACTACTCGCCGCGCTGTCCTTCGTCGCCGTGCTCTTCGTTGCTCTGCCGGTGCTGATCAACGCGGACTGCCGATGAGAACCGGCGCGCCCATTCTTGCCGACTATGGTCCGGCCATGACCCCGGCGGCATCCAAGTGGCCGGGTATCACGCGGTTCTGGCCACTGGTCGCTGGCGTCCTCCTGCTGACGCTTTTGTGGTTCGGGCCGCTGCCGGAGAGCGCCCAAGGCTCCTTCGCTGCCCATATGGCGCTGCATATGGGCCTCGTCGTCCTCGTCGCGCCGCTGCTCGCGCTCGGCCTGGCGCGCGCCTTTCCCGGTTTGATCGCCGGGCTTTCTCCGGCTGT
This sequence comes from Aurantimonas coralicida, assembly GCA_011050685.1. Lineage (GTDB taxonomy): Bacteria > Pseudomonadota > Alphaproteobacteria > Rhizobiales > Rhizobiaceae > Aurantimonas > Aurantimonas coralicida_A. The sequence continues at coordinate 8,829 of DRFF01000044.1, read as the reverse complement.
CGCCATCGCCGCCTCGCTGGTCGAGTTCGTCGCGGTCTGGGCCTGGCATGCGCCGGCGTTGCACGACGCGGCGCGCGCCGACGCATCGATCTTCGTCCTCGAACAGGCCTCGTTCCTTGCCGCCGGCATCCTTCTGTGGGCCAGCGCCATCGGGGCGGTGGGCGCCGGCCGGCCGGCCGCGCGCGCCGCGGGCGTCGTCGCCCTTCTCGTCACCTCGATGCATATGACGCTGCTCGGTGCGCTGCTCTTGCTGGCGCCGCGCCCGCTCTATGCCTGCGCCGAACTCTGTTCGCCCGCCGCCGCACTGACGCCACTGGGCGACCAGCAGCTCGGCGGAGTCCTGATGTTACTCATCGGCGGCGCGGCCTATCTGACAGGCGGACTGGCGCTGCTCGCCTCGCTTCTTCGCGAGCAAACGCCCAGCGGTAGGACCGGCTGATGCAGATCGATTTCATCCTCACCTGGAAAAAGCTTCTCCTCGCCGCGATCGGGGCCGTCGCGCTGGCCTTCGCCGTCAGCCTGTCCGGCATGGTCTCCATCGCCGCGTCCACGGGGCATTTCGCGCCGGTCGGCTGGTTTTTGAACTGGACCATGCGCAACACCGTCGCGCGCCAGTCACTGACCATTTCCGTTCCCGAGAACATCGACCTCGACGATCCGGCGCTCGCGCAACGCGCGGCGGGGCATTTCGCCACCGGCTGCGCCCCCTGCCATGGCGCCCCCGGCGTGCCGCAATCGCCGGTCTCCCTGTCGATGACGCCGCACCCGCCGCGGCTCGCCGAAAGGATCGGCGACTGGAAAGACCGCGAGCTGTTCTGGATTGCCAAATACGGCATCAAATATTCGGGGATGCCCGCCTGGGTGACCCAGGAGCGCGAGGACGAGGTCTGGGCGCAGGTCGCCTTCCTGCGCGCGCTGCCCGAGATGACCGCAGAGCGCTACGCCGAACTTGCCCTTGGCGGCAAACGCGGCGATGAAAAGCTGGAAGCCGGCGGCGAGACGACGGCCGGGCTCGACGGCATCTTCGAGAATGCGCTGGCGGATTGCGCGCGGTGTCACGGCCGTGATGGCCTCGGCCAAGGCGAGAAAGACGCCGCCGGCGCCTTTCCGATCATCGCCGGGCAGCCTGAAGCCTACCTTCTGGCAACGCTCAGGGCCTATTCGGAAGGCTTTCGCCAATCCGGCCTGATGCAGCCGCCGGCCAATCGCTATGACGAGGCGACGCTGGCAGCGCTGGCAAAATGGTATGCCGAAAAGCCGGTGCAGAGTGGTTCCGATGAGCCGAGGGATAGCCCCGCCCTGGCCGGTCAGGTCGCCGAGGCCGAAACGGAACCGGCAAGCGCGCCCGCCGACGGCGTTCCGGCGCAGACCTTTCCGCCCGACACGCGGAGCGGAAACGCCGTCGTCTCCACCGCGGCGGCCGGAGGCCTCCCGGAGGACGCGGGAACCATGCGCGATCTCGGACGCCGGATCGCCCTGGAGGGCCTTCCAGCACGTAAGATCCCCTCCTGCGAGAGCTGCCACGGTGCCGAGGAACGGGCGAAGAACCCACTTTACCCCTATCTCGGCGGCCAGCCGGAATGGTACGCGCAAACGCATCTGGAACTGTGGAAGGTCGGCGTTCGCGGTGGTACGCAATTTTCCCACCTGATGACGCCGATCGCGATCAACATGACCGAGGCGCAGATCGCGGCCGTCGCCGCGTGGTACGCCGCACAGCCGGCCGGCCGTTGAGCGGGCGGAGACGCATGAACGACAAACGAAAGAGCCTTGATGGATAGCAGCGCCGACGCACAGTCGTGGGAAAAAGTAATGGCGCCGGGCCTCGACGTCGTCGAGGCGATCGCGGTCAAGGCGTATGCCGAGCTTCCCGATGAGTTCCGGGCGCTCTCTGGCGATATCCGCTTTTACGTCGCGGACTTTCCCGACGACGACGTGGTGCGCGAGATGGAGCTGCAAAGTCCCTTCGATATTCTCGGCCTGTTCGAGGGCCGCGGGATCGGGGAGATCGACAGCCCGGTCACCGGAGAGATGCCGAACCGCATCCTCCTCTATCGCCGGCCGATCCTGGATTATTGGGCCGAGCACGAGGAAACGCTGGGCACGCTCGTCTCGCATGTGCTGATCCACGAGATCGGCCACCATTTCGGCCTGTCGGACGACGACATGGAGGCGCTCGAGGCGGCCACCGACTGAGCGCGGCTGCGTCTCTTAGCGGAGCGCGCGCTCAGTTGTGAAGGTCGAGCGAAGCCCTCAGGAGAAACGGCAGCGGCGTCCAGATCCCTGTCGTGACGCCGGCTTCGCGAAGCATCTGTCCGGTCCATGTGTTGCAGCCCAAAAGGACCTGAAAGTTGCCCTTCGCGCGATAGAAGCGGTCGAAAAGGCCGTATTCGGTCCCTTCGAGGATGTCCGGTTCGCCGTTCTCCCGCCTCTGGAAACCCGCCAGGATCGAGGCACGCAAGGCGCTGAAGTCCGTCTCGCTCATTACAACGCGGGTGGCGAAGGTCGCATCCGGATCGATCGGACCGGAGAGCGCGACATGCAGAACCGAACGATCGTCGAGGATCGATCGGATCACGGGCATCACTTCGAGGTCCGCCCAGGTTGGCGTGCGCACGTAGAACTGCTCGCCGCCCCATCCGAGCACCAGCCATTCGGCGCCGGATTGGTCGATCGACAGGCCGCTTTCTCTCACAAAGCCGAAAACGCCGCGTGTCTCAGCATCGAGCGGCAGCGCGATGTCGGTGTGGATGGCGTTGGAAAGGACGAGTACGGTTCGGGTCGGCGGCTCGCCCGCTCCGTCACCCGGTCCGCTGCGCGGGATGAGTGTGCCCAGCGCAAGAATGAGCAGGACCAGAGCAAGGCAGGCGGCGAGGCGCTTGAACGCCATACGGCCCCTCGATCCGCGCTTCATCGCTTCGTCGCTCGAAACCGGCGCGCCCGGACCCACGTTACTGTTCGCCGAGCTTCATCGCCGGGTCGTAATCCTTGCCCGCGACGGTCTTCACCACGGCCTGGCCGCAGCGCATCGTGCCCATCGCCGCGTCATAGGCGTAGGTCGGCGAGCCATGCAGTTCCCAACCCTTGGACAGCGCCAGCGACACCTTGTGGCAGAAGGCGGAATCGTCCGGCCCCGACAGGAAGCGGTAGAGCTTCATCGCGCCGCCTCCCGTTCGACGATCGCGTCGCGCATCGCCAAAAGGATTTGCGCCTGCTTGAGATGCAGCCGCTCGACCATGCGTCCCTCGATCTGCAGCACGCCCTTGTCGGCGTTTTCCGGTGCGGCGAAGGTTTTGACGATCCGCTCCGCCCAAGTGACGGCGGCGGGATCGGGCGAGTAAGCGGCGTTGGCGGCCGCGATCTGTGTCGGATGGATCAGCGTCTTGCCGTCGAAGCCCAGCCGTCGCCCCGCCGCGCATTCGGCGGCAAAGCCCGCCTCATCGCGCAAATTGGCATAGGGCCCATCGAGCACAGCCATTCCATAGGCTTTCGCCGCCACCATAATTTGCATGATCCAGGGCATCAATTCGGCCCGGTCGGGGCCGGGCTGAATGCCCGTCGACAGAGCGATGTCATAGGGTCCGACCATCAAGGCCGTCACTCGCGTGGCAGATCCGGCGGCAGCGAGCTTTCCCACGTCGAGGATGCCGAGCGGCGTCTCGATCATCGCCCACAGCTTCACGCTATCCGGCGCGCCCGCCTCTGTCAGTGTTTTGGCGGCCTGCCGCAGCGTCTCGACCGTCTCGACCTTGGGAAGCAGGACGGCGTCGACGCCGGCTTTCGCCGCTATCCGCAGGTCGTCGGCGCCCCATTGCGTGTCGAGCGCGTTGACCCGGATGATACGCTCACCGGCGAAACCGTCCGCGCCGAGATGGGCCGCCAGTCTGTCGCGGGCCGCCGCCTTCTCCCGCGGGCCGGCGGAATCCTCCAGATCGTAGATCAGCGCGTCGGCGGCAAGGCCGCCGGATTTTTCCAGCGCGCGCGCGTTGGCGGCGGGAACGAACAGAAGCGAGCGGCGGGGGCGAAGCGGTGTCATCATGGCGAAACTCATCGCCGATTCAGACGAAACAGGCAATCGCCGCCGCCGCAAAACTCTTGAGAGTTTGCGCGCCCGAACCGAAATGCTATCCACCGCGCGACGATGAGCCGCCGTGACGAAGGAAGACCGTTATGCAGAAGTTCGACAAATTGACCGGGATCGCCGCCCCCTTGCCGATCGTCAATGTCGACACCGACATGATCATCCCGAAGGATTACCTGAAGACGATCTTGCGCACCGGTCTCGGCACGGGTCTGTTCGCCGAGCCGCGCTACAATGAGGATGGATCGGAGGACCCCGATTTCGTGCTCAACAAGCCGGCCTATCGCAACGCCGAAATCCTCGTCGCGGGCGACAATTTCGGCTGCGGCTCGTCGCGCGAGCACGCGCCCTGGGCGCTTTTGGACTTCGGCATCCGCTGCGTGATTTCCACGTCCTTCGCCGACATCTTCTACAACAACTGCTTCAAGAACGGCATCCTGCCGATCCGCGTCACGCCGGAACAGCTCGATCTTTTGATGGACGACGCCGAGCGCGGCGCCAATGCGCGCCTGACCATCGATCTGGAGACGCAGACGATCGCCGGGCCTGACGGCGGCGAGATCTCCTTCGAGATCGACCCGTTCCGCAAGCACTGCCTACTCAACGGTCTCGACGATATCGGCCTGACCATGGAGAAGGCAGGCTCGATCGCCAGCTATGAGACCGCGCTGGCCGAACGCCGCCCTTGGGCCTGAGGTCGACGGTGACCGGTTGGCTGGATTGAACCGGGCGTCTTTGTCGAAACGATCGCAGGTCAAAACGCCATGAATGCGACGAACCGCCGCCTCATCTCCACCGGCTCTCCGTTCGAAAAGCAGGCCGGCTATTCCCGCGCCGTCGCGGTCGGCGACTGGTGCTTCGTCGCCGGCACGACCGGCTACGACTATACATCGATGGAAATGCCCGACAGCGCCGCCGAGCAGGCGGATAACGCGCTGCGCACCATCGACGCGGCCTTGCGCGAGGCGGGTTTTACCTTCGCCGACATCGTGCGTATCAACCATATCGTCACCGACGCCGCGCTGGCCTCCGAGGTCTTCGCGGTGACCGGCCGCTGGCTCGCGGACATCCGCCCTGCCGCGACGATGATCGTCGCGGGCCTGCTGCGGCCGGAGATGAAGGTCGAGATCGAGGCGACGGCCTTTCGCGGCTGACAAGGGCCTACCCCTCGATCGTCATCTCCGGATGGAAAGCGTGGGCGACGAAGGCGAAGGTGATGTCGTGGACCGCCGGCTTGCCGTCCGGTCCGCTGACGCTGACGGTGCCGACCTCCCGGCCCTTGCCGATCTCGCGCGTATCCAAAGCCGAGGCCTGGCCTTCTTCCCAGCTCAGACGATAACCGCCGCGCTCGAGGCTGCCGCCTTTCCGCAGCTTCGCCAGCGAGACGATGGAGACCGGCTTGTTGCTCCCGGCCGCGCGCACGACCACCACGCGCGCCATCGGCTCGATCCCATCCGGCATCTCGCCGCGATAGAGGAACGGCATCGCCGCGCTGTCGTAGGAAACATAGGGGTTCTGGCCATAGGGCCGGCTCATGCTTGTCGGCGGCGCCAGCACCTTGGCGTCCGGATGGCGATTGGAAAACGCCTGCCAGGAGACGAGGCCCGAGGGGATGACGTCGAGCGTCTTGCCGGTCATGGCTCCCACAATCCCCGTGCCGGTGAATTGCTGCCACCAGCTTTCCGTCTGCCGGTCGTACATGACGAGGTCGGAATTGCGCAGCTTCCCGGTCGTGCCGAAGTCGAGAACCGTGCCACCGAGCTCGCGCTCGAAGACGATCGCCGCGTTGCAGAGCGGACAATAGGTGACGGCGACCGGAATGCCGGCGACCGTATCGTTGACGATCTCGTGGAACATCAGGATGCTCAAGGGATAGGCCCGGGTCTCGCCACCGACGGTCAGCTGTATTACCGGCTCGCGCGGCTGGAGATTATCCGCCTCGACAGCCGTCACGAAGCGCGGATCGTCGATCGCCGGGATGCCGTCCTTCGACGGGCCGCCCGAGATGATTTCCGTCAGATCGACCGATTGTTTGGAGAAATCGGTCCGCCAGCCTTCGGCTGTCCACCGCGCGGGATTGGCGCCGGCCAGCCCGGTCCAGATCAGCACAGTCAGCGCGACGACAAATGCACCCGTTGCCCACCGAAAATACATTACATCCTCCCGCTCTCGCCCACACGCGGCAATTCTTTTGCGCGATTGTGCGCGTCGGCAGGGGCCCAAGCGAGTCACGCTTTTACGATTCGGCGTGATCGCGGCGTGCTTCTCGCCTACGGATCGATCGGCGCGCTCCCGCGTTCTGCGGGCGATTGACGCAGCCGGGGGAGGCGGCCGCCGGAACAAACGCAGGAGCGGACATCATGTGGAACTGGCTGTCGCAATACACCGCTGTTCTCAGTCTCGGCGTAAGTATCGCGATGCTGATCGTGTGGGTCGTCTATCTGCAATTGCTGCTGAACGGGTATCGGCGCCAGCGCAGTTCCTCGATCCTGATCAGCCGCGGCGCCGGCCACGGCATCCGATCCCGCTGCCTCATCACCAGCATGAGCGCCGAACCGCTCTACATCACAAGCATCATCGCGACCTTGGAAACCGATGCCAAGTCCTATGAATATGCCCTCACCGACCTGCGCGATCTTCCAGAGGACCTTGGCTCAGACCCGCGCTCGTCGATGCGTCAGGGAAGCCTCTCGACGGGGGACTATCTCGATATCGGCCATTTCGACGAACTGGTGAGCCAGTTGGTCGAGACGGATCCCGAATTGTCCAACCTCAGTTCCTGGACCGACTCCGTGACTGGGCTGAATCTGATCGTGGTCGCGCTCTACGGCCCTGATCTCCTTCCGGTCGGCGCATCACGTCGCTTCTCCTTCGTCGAAAATGGCGAGAGGAACCTGCGGATACGTCCCAACAGCTTGACGACGCGGCAGCTTCGTTCCCGTCGACAGGGCAGGCGGCTGATGCGGAAACTGGCCGAGCATTTGTAAGGCGGCGCCTTGACGGTCGTTGGGGGGGGCAGGCCGCGCGATATGTCAGAAGGTCGCCCTCTGCTTTACATTCGTTCATTCGCATGTATGAATTTGTCCGTCTTCAAGGGAGGAAGAACGAATGATAAACAGGTTACTTAGCACGGCCGTTGCCGCGATTTTCTTGACCGGCGCGGCATTCGCGCAGGAAGAGGAAAGCGGCGACAAGGATTACCGCACCTTTTCCGCCGGCGGAGAGGTCGAATACGGCGCGATCGAGGATTCCTACACGGCCGACCTGGTCATGTATCTCGCCGGCAACCAGTTCATGGTCATGGAAGACTTGATCAAGGACTTTCAGTCGAAGAATCCCGAAATTGCGAAAGTCTATGTCGAAACCATCCCGCCGGGGCAAATTCTCAACCAGCAAATTCTGAAGCAGGGTCAGATCCAGGGCAAGGATACGGCGCAGAATCCTGACCTTTACGCCAGCGTCAACCTCGGTCATTTGAAGAAGCTGAAGGCCGCCGATCTGATGGATGCGTATATGGTCTATACGCACAATCGGCTGTCCCTGATGGTTGCCGAGGGCAACCCAAAGGACATCAAGGGCGCGGAGGATCTGGCCCGCGACGACCTGGTGCAGTCGCATCCCAATCCGCAGACCGAGGGTATTTTCCGCTTCTACGGATCGCAGATGCTCAAGGATATGGGCATCCACGAAAAGGTCACCGGAAACGCCGACTGCAAGGGCTGCTGGGCCGTGGAGGGCAAGACCTGGTTCACCGAGCGCCACCATCGCGAGACGCCCGACCGCATCGAAGCCGGTGAGGCGGATGCCGGCATCGTCTGGGAAACCGAAGTGCGCTACGCCAAGGCGGAGGGCCGCAAGATCGACGGCGTCGAGATTCCCGCCTCGCAGAACCAGCAGGACAAGGTCGCCTATGCCATCGGCACGCTGACCAACGCCCGCAATCCCGAGAACGCCGAGACGTTCCTCGATTATCTGCGTTCCGATGAGGCGCAGGCGATCTATGAGAGCTACGGCTTCGTGCGCGCCAGCGCGGACGAGTTGACGTCGAAGCCGATCCCGGAAGGCTGAGCCGGGCCTTCGCTCCGGTTCCACCACGCAGTAATCGGGGCCGTTTCGCGCAAAGCGAAGCGGCCCGGCTCCGCTGTGCATTGGCCTAGTCTCGGCTCCTGTCCGCTCGCCCGGGGCCCTCTGCCAAAGTCGGGTTTGACGATCGGTCAAAGCGTCGCGCCGAAAGTCCGAAGCTTGTCATCGTCCGCGCTTGCGCCTTTACTGCGGGACAGGGCCCGACGCGCAACAATGGACGGACATCGCATGTGCCAGCTCTTCGCCGGAATCCCGACCAAGAATTATGACAGCGAGACGCGATCCGTCCGCCTTTCCGGCCATGCGACATCGATCCGGCTGGAAGCCGCCTTCTGGCACGTGCTGGAGGAACTGGCCGCGGATCAGGCGATACCGCTGTCGAAGTTCCTGACGACGCTGCACGACGAGGTGTCGGAGTTGCACGGCGAGGCACGCAACTTCACCTCGCTCCTGCGCTGCGCCTGCCTTTTGCATCTCGAACGCATGGCGACACGGCGGACCGATGCCAAGACGGGCGAAATTCGGCGTCCCGCCGAGCGTCCTCAGGATTTCCGCATCGCGGTCTGACCGCCGATTGCCGCCCCGCAGACCACGATTTTCGACGTGTTATCATCATACTACCCGCCGCATGGAATCTGCGTCTAAGCTCGTCATGAACTGGCGGG
>DRFF01000043.1 GCA_011050685.1 Aurantimonas coralicida | reverse complement strand
GGTTCGATCGAGCCGATGCCGGATCTCTCTGCCTTGGCCGAACGGCTGCGCTTCGAGGATGTCTCGCCATCCGCCTCGAAATTCGATCCCGCCGAACTCGACCGGTTGAATGGCGAGATCGTCCACGCGCTGTCGTACGCGGTGGCCGCCGAGCGGCTGGCGGCCATGGGCGTGCCGGACGAGCGGGGCGAAATGTTCTGGCAGGCCGTGCGCGGCAATTGCGCGAAGCTGGCCGATGCCGCCGAATGGGTGCCGGTCGTTTTCGGCGATTTGGCGGACAAGCCGGACCTGTCCTACGACGACCAAGCCTTTGTCGAAGCCGCACGGGAGCTTTTGCCGGAAGGCGACTTTGGCCCCGAGACCTGGCGCGAATGGACGGGCCGGGTGAAAGAAGCGACGGGACGCAAGGGCAAGCCGCTGTTCATGCCGTTGCGGCTGGCACTTACCGGCCTCGACCATGGGCCGGAACTGGCCGCGCTGCTGCCGCTCATCGGTCGCCAGAAGGCCATGACCCGGCTCTCATAAGAGGACGTGGAATCCGGAAGGCTGAGTATCCACCAACATTTGTTCGAGCGGGCGTTATGCTCGCGACGACCGTTTTTTTCGCCGATGATTTATCAAACGCAGGTTGTTTGGGGAAAACTCGCGAGAACTATTCCAGTAGCCTTGCACCGAACGTAGCGTGAACATATGGTCTCCGCGCGAAAGGAGACTGCCGTTGATCGAGCGCCTGGAAATCCCGGAAAGCGCCTTCCACCCCAAACCCATCTTCACAGAGTACCCGTCGCCAGCTGTCATCCAAGAGATCAAGGCTTACGTTGCCTCGACTGGCGAACCCCACACATGGCGGGGCCACACGCATAGTACGCCGCCGGAGGGCAGCGAGGTCGTCTATCTTGACGAGTTTGACGTGCCGACCTTTGGCTTAAAGCTTGACCGCGTGGCTCCATGCCCGTGCTGCACACCGTTTCACCGGAAATACAAGATTGGCGGTAAGATCGCTTGGTTTCCTAATGAGGCGGTTATCCGGCTCATCGGTCCCCAGTGCTACCGCAGCTTGAACGCCGAGGGGCACGACATAGCCGAGAGCGACCTACGAATACGGCAGGCGCGGGAGCGGCACTCTCGTTATCTGATCTCGCAGCTTCCCATACTGCCGCATGTCATCGCCGTCGGGGAGCAGACTGCGGTAATCGCGGCGGGCCTCGACGAGTTTAGGAACGCACTTCAGACCCGTCTTAGGAACGTGCTTCGAATGCCCCTCTGGGAGCAGGTGCGAGGCGGCGAGCTCACCGTCCTAGTCGAGGGCAGGGAGCTACGAGCGAACAAGAGCGGCGACCATCACGTGCAGTCGGTCGTCACCCACCGGCGATACGCTACCATCGAGGGTTTTGGTGTCCTTGATCCTCGAGAGCATTCGATAGCGCCCGGGCTTCACCGAAAAGTCGAGCGCCTGCGCGAAGTGCAGGCAACGCTTATGGCGGAACGCGACGTTCGGGACACCGACGATCTCAGTCTCCGCCGGGCAGCCCGCGCCATGTCAGACGGCCGGAAGGCTATTGCAGCAGCGCTTGAGAGGATTGAAGATCATCGCAGGTTCGTGTCCCCCATGACGGTAGCGACGCTCAGAACGTGGGGCAAGCTATCGAACACTACCCTGCACATGAGCTTTCGCCGGCAGCAGCGGAATCTCTACATCGGTTTCGAGCCTGAGCACTGTGTCAGAATCGAAATTCCCGAGGAGATGGAGCGCACGCTGCCCATGCTTCCAAGACTTGCGAATGAGTAGGCCAAGAGCCGAGGCTATAAAACACGCTTGTTTGCGGGTCTCAAGTCATCTCAGCCGCCGCGCTGCACCGCCTCGGCCGTGGCGATCGCTGCCATGTTGACGATACCGCGCGAGGTGACGGACGGCGTCAGGACGTGGGCGGGCGAGGCGGCGCCGAGCAGGATCGGCCCAACATGCAGCGAATCGGTCATCGTCTTCACGACGTTGAGGGTGATATTCGCCGCGTCAAGACTGGGGAAGATCAGCAGGTTGGCTTCGCCCTTCAGGGTCGACTCGGGCATGATGCGCTGACGCGTCGCCTCGCTGAGCGCCGCGTCGCCGTGCATTTCGCCGTCGACTTCGATGTCCGGTGCCAGCCGCCGCAGAACCGCAACGGCCTGGCGCATTTTCCGCGTCGACTCAGTGTCGTCCGAACCGAAGTTCGAATGGGAAACGAGAGCTCCCTTCGGATCGATGCCGAAGCGCCGGATTTCGGCCGCCGCGAGCATCGTCATCTCCGCCAGATCCTCTGCTGACGGATCGCGCTGGACATAGGTATCGACGAAGAACTTCGTGCCCATCTGGGAGATGAGGATGCTCATCGCCGCGAATTTCCTGACGCCGTCTACGACGCCGAGGACCTGGCTGATGTCGCGGACGTGGTGCGGAAACCGGCCCTCCAGGCCGCAGAGCAGCGCATCAGCCTCGCCGCGCGAGACGGCGACGGCGCCGATCACGGTCGTATTGGTGCGCACGATCGTGCGGGCGCTATCCGGATTGACGCCCTTGCGACCGACCTTGCCGAAATAATGATCGACATAGTCACGGTAGCGCGGGTCGTCTTCCGGGTTGACCACTTCGAAATCCTCGCCCGGCCTGATGCGCAGCCCATAGCGCTCGAGGCGCGATGCGATCACGCTCGGTCGCCCAATCAGGATCGGCGCGCAGAGCTTTTCCTCGAGCAGGACCTGCGCGGCCCGCAGCACCCGCTCGTCCTCGCCATCGGAAAAGATCACCCGCTTGCCCGAATCCCTGGCGATCCGGAAGATCGGCTTCATGATCAGGCCGGAGCGGAAGACGAAGCGGTTCAGCCGGTCGACATAGGCCGGCATGTCGGTGATGGGCCGCGTGGCGACGCCGTCGGCCTCGGCGGCCTTGGCTACGGCCGGAGCGATCTTCAGGATCAGCCGGGGATCGAACGGCGCCGGGATCAAATAGTCTGGGCCGAACACCGGCGTATCCGAGCCGTAGGCCTTGGCCGCCACTTCCGAAACTTCCTCGCGCGCCAGCGCCGCGATTGCGTCGACGGCGGCGGTCTTCATGCCTTCGGTGATGGCGGTCGCCCCACAGTCGAGCGCGCCGCGGAAAATATAGGGAAAGCAGAGAACGTTGTTGACCTGGTTGGGGAAATCCGACCGCCCGGTACAGATCATTGCGTCGGGCCGAACCTCTCTGGCGAGGCTTGGCATGATCTCCGGCGTCGGATTGGCGAGCGCCATGATCATCGGCTTGGCGGCCATCGTCTTCAGATAGTCCGGCTTGAGCACACCGCCAGCCGAAAGGCCGAGGAAGACGTCGGCGCCCTCGATGACCTCCTCCAGCGTGCGCTTGTCGGTCTTCTTGGCGTAGACCGCCATCCAGCGGTCCATGCGCTTTTCGCGCCCCTCGTAGACGACCCCCTCGATGTCGGTGCAGGTGATGTTTTCGCGCCTGGCGCCGAGTTCGACCAAAAGGTTGAGGCAGGCGATCGCCGCGGCACCGGCACCGGACGTGACGATCTTCGCGGTTTCCAGCTTCTTGCCGGCGAGCATCAAGCCGTTGCGGATCGCTGCGGCGACGATGATCGCCGTGCCGTGCTGGTCGTCGTGAAAGACCGGAATCGCCATGCGCTCGCGCAGCCGCGCCTCGACGTCGAAGCACTCGGGTGACTTGATGTCTTCCAGATTGATGCCGCCAAAGGTCGGCTCCAGCGCCGCGACGACATCGCAGATATGATCGATTTCCCTGGCGTCGATCTCGATGTCGAAGACGTCGATGTCGGCGAATTTCTTGAACAGAACCGCCTTGCCCTCCATCACCGGCTTGGAGGCGAGGGGGCCGATATCGCCGAGCCCGAGCACGGCGGTGCCGTTGGAGACCACGGCGACGAGGTTGGCGCGGCCGGTATAGACGGCGGCGAGCGAGGGATCGCGCGCGATTTCGCGGCAGGGGGCGGCGACGCCAGGCGAATAGGCGAGGGCGAGATCGCGCTGGTTGCCAAGCGGTTTCGTCGCCTGGATCGCCAGTTTTCCGTGCTTGGGATAGCGATGATAGAACAGCGCCTGTTCGTCGAGATCGCCGGTCGTCGCCCGCTCGGCGCCGGATTCGGTTTCGGACATGATCTTCTCTCCCACACAGCCGCCGGACGGTCCCCCGGCACGATCTCGACCTTGCCCGAGCGATGCTTCTTCTACCCGATCGCCCGCGCCCCGCAACTATCCGGTGGCGGTTGGCCGTGTGAGGGCGGAGGCTTGCGGGTGCCCGTCACATGCATGCAATCAGAATCGGTCATTCCGGACGCAGGCAGACGGGGTATCCTACGAATGCACGGGACGGCAACCATGCACCAACTGACCACGACACGTCATTTTCGGACGCTGTTTCTATCGGATGTCCATCTGGGGTCGAAGGCGGCGCAGGCCGAGATGCTGGTCGATTTCCTCCGGGTCCACGACGCGGAAAAGATCTATCTGGTCGGCGACATCATCGACGGATGGCGCCTGAAACGCTCCTGGCATTGGCCGCAGTCGCACAACGACGTCGTGCAGAAACTCCTGCGCAAGGCGCGCAAGGGCGCCGCGATCGTCTACATCCCCGGCAATCATGACGAGGTCCTGCGCGATTTTCCCGGTCAGCATTTCGGCGGGGTTGAGGTCAAGCTGACGGACATCCATACGATGGCCGATGGGCGCCGGTTTCTGGTGATCCACGGTGACGAGTTTGATGTCGTCGTCCGTAATGCGCGTGTTCTCGCCTATCTTGGCGACTGGGCATATGACGCTGCGATCGCCGTCAATGTCGTATTCAACCGCTTCCGCCGCCGGTTGGGCTTCCCCTATTGGTCGATCTCGTCATGGGCGAAGCTGAAGGTCAAGAACGCCGTCAACTTCATCGGTGCATTCGAAAGCGCGCTCGCCGAAGAGGCGAAGCGGAACGGCTGCGACGGCGTCATCTGCGGTCATATCCACCATGCGCAAATCGTCCGACACGGTGACATCGAATACGTCAACACGGGTGATTGGGTCGAAAGCTGCACCGCTCTCGCCGAGCGCCACGACGGCTCTCTCGAACTGATCCGCTGGAGCGAAACCATGCCGGAAGAAGTGCCTGCTCCGATCCCCGTCGAAGTTCGCGCGTCGCCGCGCCGCTCGGTGGAGGCTGCCTGAGATGCGCCGGATTCTGATCGCGACCGATGCCTGGCATCCGCAAGTGAACGGCGTGGTCCGCACGCTTGCCAACCTCGTCGACCAGCTCCGCGAGCGCAGAATCGAAGTCCGCGTCGTCACTCCGCTCGACTTTCGCACCGTTGCCTGTCCGACCTACCCGGAAATTCGGCTGGCGGTCGCCTCCGCCGATCGATTGGCCGGAACGATACGCGAGTTCGATCCGACGGCGATCCATATCGCCACCGAGGGGCCGATCGGGCTTGCCACTCGGCGTGCGGCGCTCCGCCTCGGGCGGTCGTTCACCACCAGCTTTCACACCCGTTTCCCGGAGTATCTACGCCAGCGCGCGCCCGTCCCCGAGGCGCTGACCTATGCCTGGCTTCGCCGGTTTCACGCGCCGGCCGCGGCCTGCCTCGTGCCCACCCAATCCATGCGCCGCAATCTGGCGGAGTTCGGCTTCAGCAACCTCGTCACCTGGACGCGCGGCGTCGACCGGCGGCTCTTCCGCCCCGTTCAGCCGGTCGAGCTCAATTTGCCAAAGCCCATCTTCCTCACGGTGTCGCGTGTCGCGCCGGAGAAAAACCTCACGGCGTTTCTGGATATCGACTTGCCGGGCTCCAAGCTCATGGTCGGCGATGGGCCGATGTTGAGCGAGTTGATGCGAAGGTATCCGGACGTGCATTTCGCCGGGACGCAGACGGGCGAGACCTTGGCGCGCTATTATGCCGCCGCCGACGTCTTTGTGTTTCCCTCGATGACCGACACCTTCGGGATCGTCCTCATCGAGGCGCTGGCCTGCGGAGTCCCGCTCGCCGCCTTTCCGGAGCCGGGACCGCTCGACGTGATCGGATCGTCAAAGGCTGGGCATATGTCCGATGATCTGCGGGAAGCCTGTCTCGCCGCCTTGTCGCTTGATCCTCGGGACGCGCTGGATCGCTCGCGGGCCTATAGCTGGGAGGGCTGCGCGGACATCTTTTTGAAGGCGGCGGCGGGCGCGTCCGAGCCCACGGTGGAGCAGACGTTTCGTCTGGCGGTCTGAGCCGGGGAGGATGACCGCATCCCGCGTCATCCTATCCCCACAGCGCCGGGCGCGGTGGCGAGACGCTCGATTGCGAATAGGTCAGGCCGCCCGGACGGTCTTTGGCAAGCAGCAACGGACCGTCGAGGTCGACGAATTCGGCCACCTGTGCCAGCAAAACCGCCGGCGCCATCGCCAACGACGTCCCGACCATGCAGCCGACCATCACGCCGAAACCGAGGCTGTGGGCCTGTTCGACCAGCCGGATCGCCTCGGTCAGCCCCCCGGTCTTGTCGAGCTTGACGTTGACGTAGTCATAGCGTCCCCGCAGCGACTGAAGATCGTCCGCGGTATGGACCGACTCGTCGGCGCAGATCGGCACCGGATGCGGCATGTCGGCCAGGATATCGTCCTTGCCGGCGGGAAGCGGCTGTTCGATCAGCACCACTCCGGCGGCGGCGGCGGCCAGCATGTGCTCGCCAATATTCGCTTCGCTCCAGCCTTCGTTCGCGTCGAGGATCAGCCGCGATTTTCGGGTCGCCGCATGGACGGCCCGAATCCGCGCGATGTCGGAGTCCGTGCCGACCTTGATCTTCAGCAACGGCCGATTCGCCGCCCGCGCGGCGGCAGCCATGTCGCCGGCGTCGCCCAGGCCGATCGTATAGGCGGTTTCGATCGGACGCGGCGTTTGGCCGCAGACGAGGCTCGCGACGGTGCGGCTGTTGGATTTCGCTTCGAGATCCCAAAGCGCGCAGTCGAGCGCGTTCCGCGCCGCACCGGCCGGCAGCAGCGCGGCGAGGCGGTCGCGCGAACCGCCCACCTCGATGGCCGTTCGCGCGGTTTCGATCTGCTCGCGCACGCTGTCGATGCTCTCGCCGTAGCGCTGATACGGCACGCATTCGCCGCGACCGCGGCCATACTCGTCGGCGATCTCGCAGGTAACGACAACCGCCTCGCTTTTGGATCCGCGCGCGATGCGAAATTCCCGTGCCAGCGGGAAGCGTTCGACTGTGACAGAAAGACGACGCGGCATCGGCAAATTCCCTGGCAACCGCCGACGGGGCGGTCATTTCATGACAAGTCGTGAATAGACGCTTAATGTTAAGACACTGTAGGGAATCGCGCGAACGCTGCATCCAAATCGAACGGCAGCGGAGCGGCGGATAGGTTCCCTGCGCCGGGCCAGGGTCGCCTCCGAGGAAGGTCACGACGGACACCAATGCTTGAAGGTTCCACGGCACAGTCGACCGGCGCGTCCGGCCGGCGGCGCACGGTTCAACCTGCTCTCGAAGGCGAGAATCGGGATGGCGCGCTCGTGCTTCGCGCGTCCGGCGACTGGCTCGCCCGAACCGTTGGTTCTTTGGAAGGGACGGTCGCTGAGACGGCCGGCGCTGAACTTGGCCGCACAGTCGTCGTGGATTGCGCGGGGGTCGAGCGGATCGATACGGCTGGTGCCTTTGTCCTGGAAAAAATGACCCGCGACATCGCCGCGAGCGATCGTGGCGTGCGGATCCAGGGGGTCGAGGCACGGGACGAAGCGCTTTTTGCCGCTGTGCGCCAAGCGATGGATCGCGAGCGCCCGCAAGCGGCGAAACAGCGCGCCAATCGCCTGGTGGAGATGCTCGCCGGAACCGGGCGCGGCGTCATCGCCATGAAGGACGAGATTGTCTTCGCCCTCAATATCATCGGCGGGTCGATCTTCGGTGCCAGCCGTCGCCTGACCGGCAAGACCCAGTTCCGCCCGGCCGCGATCTTCAATCAGTTGGACCAGATGGGCGTAAAGGCGGTGCCGATCATCGTCCTGATGAGCTTTCTCATCGGCGGCATCATCGCCCAGCAGGGGGCCTTCCAGCTCCGCCGCTTCGGCGGCGAGGTCTATGCCGTGAATCTGGCAGGCATCCTGGTGCTGCGCGAGATCGGCGTGCTGCTCACCGCAATCATGATTGCCGGTCGGTCGGGCAGCGCGATCACCGCGGAGATCGGCTCGATGAAGATGCGCGAGGAGGTCGACGCGCTGCACGTCATCGGCCTCAACCCGATCAGCGTCCTGATCTTCCCGCGCCTGGTGGCGCTGACGATCGCGCTGCCGCTGCTGACGTTTGTCTCCAATCTCGCTGCCTTGCTGGGGGCGATGCTGACGCTGCGGATGTATTCCAGCATCAGCTTCGCCAACTTCCTGCAGGGCCTGCAGCAATCCATCGACCTGTTCACGATTTTCGCCGGGCTGATCAAGGCACCCTTCATGGCGATCATCATCGGCCTCGTCGCTTCGGCCGAGGGCCTGAAGGTCGGCGGTAGCGCCGAGAGCCTCGGCCTCCATGTGACCGCCGCGGTCGTCAAATCCATTTTCCTCGTCATCCTCCTGGATGGCATATTTGCGATCTTCTATGCGTCCATCGGCCTCTGACATGTCCCTGACCAATGGCCGCACGGCGGCAGACGACGAGATCATCATCCGTGCCCGCGACGTGACGGTTCGTTTTGGCGACAAGACGATTCTGGAAAATCTGTCGCTCGATGTTCGCCGCGGAGAGATCCTCGGTTTCGTTGGGCCGTCGGGATCAGGAAAGTCGGTGCTGCTGCGCACGATTCTCGGCCTCAACCAGAAGCAGGGCGGCACCATCGAGATATTCGGGATCGACTACGAGACGGCCAGCGACGCGGAACGTCTTGCGGTGGAGCGGCGCTGGGGCGTCCTGTTCCAGCATGGCGCGCTGTTCTCCTCGCTGACGGTCCTGGAGAATATCGAGGTGCCGATGCGCGAGTATCTCGACCTGTCGCCGGCGTTGATGCACGAACTCGCGCGCCTGAAGATCGATCTCGTCGGGCTTGCCCCAGACGCCGCCGACAAATTTCCCTCGGAGCTGTCGGGTGGGATGATCAAGCGCGCCGCGCTTGCCCGCGCGCTGGCGCTCGATCCGGATATCGTCTTCCTGGATGAGCCGACCTCCGGCCTCGACCCGATCGGTGCCGCCGATTTCGATCAGCTGATCATGACCCTGCGCGACACGCTCGGCCTCAGCGTCTACATGGTCACCCACGACCTCGACAGCCTGTTTCAAGCTTGCGACCGTATCGCCGTGCTCGGCGATCGCAAGGTGCTCGTCGAAGGGCCGTTATCAAGGATGCTCGATTTCGACCATCCGTGGGTGAACGCGTATTTCCACGGCAAACGGGCGCGCACCATCGCAGCGCCGGAACCTGCCGCCAGTGTCTTCGAGGGAGCCCGGTAATGGAAACCAAAGCCAACTACGTTCGCGTCGGTATCTTCACGCTGGTCGTTCTCGCCCTGTCCTTCGGCTTCGTCTACTGGTCGGTGTTCTCCTCGTCGGGAGATGCCCGCGTGCCGCTGCTGGTTCGGATCGAGGGTTCGGTCACCGGGCTTCAGCAGGGCAGCCAGGTGTTGTTCAACGGCTTGCCGGTCGGCAGCGTCAAGGCGCTACGCATCGACCCGAACAATCCGCGCGTCGTGATCGCGACGACCGAAGTCGATCCCAGTCTGCCGGTCAAGGAATCGACGGAAGCCAACATCGGCTTCCAGGGCCTGACCGGTTTCGCCTTCATCGAGCTCAAGGGCGGCGTAGCCGAGGAGCCGGGTCTCATCCAGCAGGCGATCCAGCAGGGCACTGTGCCCATCATCAAGGCAAACCCGTCCGACGTGACCGATATTCTGGCGACGGCGCGCGATATTGCCGAGCGCGCGAACAACATTCTCGGTCAGTTCGAAGGCCTGGTCGGCGACGTCGGCCCCGCGGTGGAATCGACTGCGGACGACATCGCCAAAACCGCCAAGAACGTCGAGGTCTTCACCGCCAGCCTGGCGGACAATTCCGACGACATCGACAACTTCCTCAAGAGCCTGAGCGATCTCTCCACGACCGCCAATACGGTCGCCGAAGGGTTGCCGGACGCGATCTCGAAGGTGCGCGGCATCCTGGCGGCCGTCGACCCGACGGCGGTCAGCACAGTGGTCGACAACGTCGCGGCGGTGTCGGACAATCTGCGCGCCCAATCGGAGAATATCGGCAGCGTCGTCGACTCCGTCCGGACCGCCGCCGAAAGCGTCGGCGCGGTCGGCGAGGCGATCGGCCGCAACACGGACGGGATCGATCGTTTCCTGACCAATCTCGGCCCGATTTCGGACACGGCGGTGAAGGTCGCGGAAAAGCTGGACACCACGCTGCAATCGGCCAACACGGTCATTGCCGCGGTCGATCCGAAGCAGATTGCGACGACGCTCGACGGCATCACCTCGGCCGCGACCAACGTCTCCTCGCTGGCCGAAACGATCGGCGCCCAGAAGGAAGCGATCAATTCGGCGATTACCGGGGCGTCCAATGCCGCGCGCAATGTCGAGCGCATCACCACGACCATCGCCGAACGGAGCGAGGACGTCGACAAATTCATCGCCAATCTCGGGCCGATCTCCGAGACCGCCACCCGCGTTGCCGAGCGGCTCGACACGACGCTGCAATCGGCGAACGGCGTGATTGCCGCGGTCGATCCGAAGCAAATCGCGACGACGCTCGACGGCATCACCTCGGCCGCCACCAACGTCTCCTCACTGGCCGAAAGCATCGGCACCCAGAAGGAAGCGATCAACTCGGCGATCTCGGGCGCAGCGAAGGCGGCGCAGAACGTCAACCGGATCACCACAACGATTGCCCAGCGCAGCGGCGACATCGACCGATTCATCGGCAGTCTCGGTTCGATCTCCGAGGATGTCAGCCAGGCCAGCGCGCGGTTGAACGAGGCGGTGACCTCGGCCAACGATCTGGTCAAGTCGATCGATTCAGCCACGGTCAATCAGGCGATCGGCGACGTGCGGACGATCACCTCGGCCCTGAGCGGCAAGACCGAAGAGATTCAGTCGATCATCGACGGCGTTGACAAGACGGTGCGGACGCTCGACACGACGCTCACCGGCTTCACCGAGACCCGAACCCAGGTCGACACGCTGATCGCCAGCATCGATCCGGGCAAGGTCAACCGCGCTGTGGAGAACGTCTCGGCGGCGACCGACAACGTGGCGCGTGCGGCCGATTCGATTGCAGGCGTCGCGAACTCCGTCGGCGAGCGCAAGGATGACATCAATGGCATCATTACCAATGTCGAACTGACGTCCCAGCGCCTGCGGACCGCCTCTGAGCGGGTCGACAGTCTGATCAGCTCGGTTGACGACACGTTCAAGGGCGCCAATGACGGTACCAGCCTCGGCAGCGACATCGCCACGACGCTGCGCGCCATCCGCGAGACGGCGGTATCGATCCGGTCACAGGTAGCGCCGATCTCGGCGAATCTGCAGCGCTTCTCGGGTCAGGGTCTGCGCGAGTTTCAGACGCTGGTGCGCGACGTGACCCGATCGGTCAACCGGATCGAAGGAGCGGTGAACGATTTCTCGAACAATCCGAGCCGGCTGATCTATGGGGGCGACGAAGTGAAGCAGTTTGACGGCCGCAAGCGCCGGTAGAATGGCGCGCGAAACGACGGCCTCGTTGACAGCTTCGGTTGTGGATGCGAGCAACCGCGCGTACGGCGAGCGGGACGGGGGACAGGAAATCATGCGGGCAATGTTCAAACCGGTGCTGATCGCGCTTCTGACGCTCGGGCTGTCGGCTTGCGTGACGTCCGCTCCCCCAGACACGTTCGAAATCTCCGCGCCACCGCTCGTGCCAAATGTCGCCGGAAGGACGCGGGCGCAGATCCTGATCCCGGAGCCGACGGCGATCAAGACGCTGGACAGCGAGAAGATCGTCGTCAAGCCGACGCCCTATTCGGTCGAGTATCTGGCCAATAGCCAGTGGAGCGACCGGCTGCCGCGCATGGTACAGCTCCGCCTGTTGCAGGCATTCGAGAACAGCGGACGCGTCGGCGCCGTGGGCGTGCCGGGGCAGGGGCTCGCGATTGACTATCAGCTGGTCATGGAAGTGCGGAAGTTCGAGATCAACGCCGCGAGCGCGGCCCGGGCGACGATCGAGATTTCGGTGAAGGCGCTGAACGACCGGAACGGCAGTGTGGTCCGCACCCGGGTGTTCGGCACGGAAGTGCCGGTGGCGGGCACCACGAACGCCGACTATGTGGCTGCTCTCGACCGGGCCTTCGACAAGATCTCGGGCGAGATCGTCAGTTGGACCCTGGCGTTGATCTGAGGATGATCGCCCGATGCTCCGACCGGGCCGATGTCGAATGCGTCTGCTGACGCAGGTCACGGCGGGAGCTTCTGGGTATTCTGGCGATCACAACGCGCCCGTTGTTCGCCAAAAGGCGCCTTGCAGATGGCGTTTGTTCATACTGGCGTATGGTGATCTGGCTTCGGGAACGCAAAAGACGCGGAAGCTTGATCGCTCCCGCGTCTGAAGACGCTCGTATGCCGTTGAAAAGGCCGGAATTTCTTCGGGCCAGACTATCAGCCGCTGCCGTAAGCTAGAGACTACGACTCTGGCGAGACGTCAGCGGTACATCCCGTTAAAGATGCTGTCGTCCAGACCGAGCGTGCGAAGCGCACGCTCCGGAGGCCGGCGGCCAGCTTCCATGGCGGCGGCGACAGAACGGGCGGCCCGAAATTCATCGAACATCGTTCCAAGGGTATTGGCGAATTTTCTTGCGTGGCTCATGACTTCAACTCCGACGACTTATCTCTGCTGGATATACGCTGTTTGCAGTGCAGCAGAAGATGCGGAAGCGGATGACAGCCATGCAGAAATGAGGGGGCTGGAGGGGGCGTCAGTCGATGCCGAGCATCTTCCAGATCCCTTTGGCGGATGCGACAGGCCGCTTGCCGACGAACGCCGTCCCGCTCGCGAATGTGACCGAGCGGGTGCGCCTGTCGATCTGGCAGCGTGCTTCGACGAATTCACCGATCTGAACGGCGTCCAGAAAATGCAGGTCCAGTTGGACCGTGGCTTGGGGGCGGCCACCGCTGGCCTCGAACACGGCCATGCCGATCGTGCGGTCGAGGAGGGTGGCCAGCATGCCCCCCTGCACGACGCCGCGCCGATTGTGATGCTTCGGCTCGGCGATGAATCCAAGCGACAGAACGTCGCCGTCCCATCGCTGCCAAACCGGCCCGACGCATCCAATGAAACCTGTGTCCTCGATCTGTTCCCAGCCGTTTGCGGCGGGGTCGAACGCCGTCTCGCGTGAATCCATGATTCTGCTCCGATCGCTGCGCGTCGTCTTGCCCGTCGGCGCCGATTGAATCGGCTGGTCCGCGGATGTCGGTTCGATATTATCCGACCGACTGGCAGGAGACGAGGCTTCCCACCGCAGTGGTTGTGACCCGCCAAGTCAGGTAATCCAGAGTGTCGCAGAGAGTGGTTGCCAAAGCTGCAACTCATGTTACGGTGCTCGTCAGCCGCCGCGTTGCCAGGACGTTTCCTGCCGGGCGCCGGTCAAAAAAATAAGGCGGACAATCGCCAAGCAGCATCCTGGGAGGAGGAAAACACCATGAAATCGCAAAGGGCATCCCAAAAATATCGGATATTGTCCTGTCGCATGGCCGGCGCGCTGGTCGCCGGCATGATGGTCGCCGTTCCGTCGGCTGTCGTGGCGCAGGACGCGTTCCCCTCGGAGCAGATCGAGATCATCTCGCATGCGTCTCCGGGCGGGGGTACGGACCAGACCATCCGCATGTGGATCGACGCGGCATCGAAGATCCTGGGTCAGGACTTGGTCGTCGTCTACAAGCAGGGCGGCGCGGCTAGGGTGGCGCACGAATATCTGGCGTCCCGCCCGGCGGACGGTCATACGCTCATGGCCACGACCGAGACCCATCTTTACACCATGGCGCGCGGCATGTCGCCGCTGGGCATCGAGGACGTGAAAGGTGTGGCGCGTGCCATGCAGGACCCGTCGGTGATTGTCGTTCGCGGCGACAGCGATATCAAGGACTACGACGGTCTGATCGCTACCTCCAAGGAGAAGGCGCTCAATTGGGGCGTGGCGCAGGTCGGCGGAACCGAGCATATCGGCATCAGCCGCTGGGCCGACCAGGCCGGTGTCGAGTATCGCGTCGTACCCTTCGGCAGCGGCGGCGAAATGATCACGGCCCTCCGCTCGGGAGCGATCGACGCGACCCTTGCCAATGTCAGCGAGGCGCTCGGTCCGATCGCCGATGGCGACCTGCGGGCCGTCGCGGCCCTTTCGGACGAGCCGATCGCGGATCTGCCGGATGTTCCGACGGCGGCGTCCAAAGGCCACGATGTCTCGGTGAACACGACACGGGGCTACGTCGTTCGGGCGGACACGCCGCCGGAGCGGGTGGCCGTACTGGAGGCTGCGCTTCTGGAGGCGATGGGCGGCGAACAGTTCACCACCTATCTCAAGAACTCGGGCCTTGATCCGGCCACCAGCGTCGCCGGGAGTGACGCCTGGGATGCGCAGCTCAAGAAAGCCTACACCGAGGCGGCCGAAGCCATCGAGAAGCTGGGGCTGGAGAAAAAGTAAGAGTCAGGACCGGCCAGAGCGGGGTGAAGGAGACGGGACTTCGTCGTCCGTCCACATCCCGCTCTCCCTCCGTCAAACGATCAGGTCGATGAAACCGGTTCGCCCGTTTTCCATCGCATGCTGATCCAATGGGGCTTTCGTTGACCCAGGACAACCAACCAGCGCTCCCGGAGCGTGCGGATCACTCTCCGCCCTTCCGCCTCGATCGCTCGGACCTCGTCGTGTCCGCGGTGCTCATTGTGATGTGCGTTTTTCTCTACTGGGATACGACGCGC
The DNA here is from genome assembly GCA_011050685.1 of Aurantimonas coralicida. GTDB lineage: Bacteria > Pseudomonadota > Alphaproteobacteria > Rhizobiales > Rhizobiaceae > Aurantimonas > Aurantimonas coralicida_A. Next base: position 16,857 of record DRFF01000043.1, on the reverse strand, counting down.
TGGCCCGCCGTTCCGGCCTCGCTTGCGCAAAATGCCCCGCCCACGGTTTTTCCGCGCCTGCTGATCGGCTCGATCGTCGTCATGGCCCTGGCGCTCCCATTCGAGCGGGTGATCAAGCAAAGATCCGGTACCGGGTTGGACATCGGCGGCGAAGACAGGCCCAGGCCCGTGGTCTTCCTCACCGCCGCTCTCATGACTCTGGCGGTCTATTTCATGCCCGTACTGGGGGTCTTTCCGGTGATGGTCGCCGCGACGGCCCTGCTTCCGCTGTTGTGGGGAGAAAGACGCTACGGCCTGATTGCTGCATTCGCGATCGGGCTGCCGATCGCCGTCGCGGTTCTGTTCGCGTTAGGCCTCAAGGTGAACCTCGCTTTCGGCCTCACCGGCGCGCTGTTCCGTTAGGAGACGACCATGGATGTCGATGCGATCCTGACGGGGATGTCCCTCATCCTCACGCCCATGAGCCTCCTGCTGATTTTCGTCTCGGTGGTGATGGGCGTTCTTGTCGGGGCCTTGCCGGGCTTGAGCTCCAGCATGGCGGTTGCGCTGCTTCTGCCCTTCACCATCGGCATGGATCCGATCCTGGCGATTTCCATGATGGCGGCGCTCTACGTCGCCGGCACGTTCGGCGGCTCCATTACCGCGATCCTCATCAACACGCCCGGCGCGCCGCCCGCGGTCGCCACGTCCTTCGACGGCTACCCGATGGCGCAACGTGGAGAGGCGGGACGGGCCCTCGGCATGGCGGCGGTGGCAAGCGTCCTCGGGGGTCTGTTCAGCCTGGTGATCTTCATCCTGTTCACGCCGCTGCTCGCCCGTATCGCGCTCAGCTTCCGGCCTCAGGAATATTTCGCCCTCACGCTGTTCGGATTGTCGATGCTGGCCGCGATCAGCGGCAAGTCGTCGTTGCGAAACCTGATCGCGGGGGGGCTGGGCGTTCTGACGAGCACGGTCGGCATCGCGCTGGTCAGCGGGATCGAGCGCTTCACCTTCGGTTTCCCCGTTCTCTACGAGGGCATCAACTTCGTACCGGTGCTCATCGGAATCTTCGCGATCAGCGAGCTTTTGAACCAGTCGCAAGCGAGCGACAAGGTGATGAAGCGCATCAAGTCCCTGGCTCTGAAATTACCGAGCCGCGAGGATTTCCGTCGTTGCCGGATGACGATCCTGCGCTCGTCCATCATCGGCACCGTGATCGGGGTTCTGCCGGCCGAAGGCACGACGGTGGCCGCGATCATGGGCTACAATGAGGCCAAACGCTGGTCCAAGAACAAGGACGAGTTCGGCAAGGGCGCCATCGAGGGCATCGCGGGACCGGAAGCGGCGAACAACGCGGGCACCGGCGGCGCGATGGTCCCGACGCTCGCGCTCGGCATCCCCGGTAGCGGGACGACGGCGATCATTCTCGCGGCATTGATGATGCACGGTCTGAGGCCGGGGCCCTTTCTCATGACCGAGACGCCCGAGTTTATCTATGCGATCTTCACCGCCATGTTCCTCGCCAACATCCTGTTCCTGATCGTGGGGCTGGGTGGTGTGAAGCTGTTTTCCCTGATCACGCTGGTGCCCCGCACATTCCTTTGGCCTGCAGTGTTCGTCTTCGCCCTGATCGGCTCGTATTCGTTTCGTCAGGCGCCGGTGGATGTATGGGTGATGCTTATTTCAGGCATCATCGGCTTCTTCGCCTTGCGCAAGGGATTCGGTCCGGCGCCATTCGTGATGGGTCTGGTGCTCGGCGGATTGCTGGAAAAATCCTGGTCGCAGTCGATGATCATCTTCGACAGCAATTGGCTGCGGTTTTTCGATAGCCCGATCTGTCTGTTTTTCTACGCGCTCACGCTTTTGAGCCTTGGCGGCCCATTGCTGGCAGCAGGCCTGCGCCGCAGCCTGCAGGGACCGATGCGCCGTGCGTTTCCATTCAAATCGAACCTGGAGGAGTAGGCGGCGGAGCGGCCTGCCGGAAGCGGCCGACATCGCCCGTCCCAGCTCGATCCCTGTCCCTTGCCACCAAGCCGGTGCCGCGCGCTCGTTTCAAAGGAGAATATCGATGGGTTATCAGGGGGCAGGCGAACTGAAGGGCTGTGTCGTCATCGTGACGGGAAGTGCCCGGAACATCGGCCGCTGTATCGCGCTGGAATTGTCCGATGCCGGTGCAGCCGTGGTTATCCATACAAGAACCGATCTCGATGCAGCCCGCTCCGTCGAGCGGGAAATCGTCAGCAGCGGTGGACAGGCTATGACGCATGCGGCGGATGTCGGGGACCCGGAGCAGGTTCGCGGCCTGGTCGATGCGGCGCTCGCGAAATTCGGACGGGTCGACATTCTCGTCAACAATGCCGCCTCGCGCGGCGACGCGCCCTTGGAGAACATCGCGTTTGAGGATTGGCGCAAGGTTCACAACAGCATTCTCGACGGCGCCTTCCTCTGCAGCCAGGCTTGTTCCCCGCATCTCTCGGCCAACGGGCGTGGCGCGATCGTCAACATCGGTGGCGTCGCCGGCCAGGCCGCCGTCGGAGGTCGGGCGCATGTGGTCGCAGCCAAGGCGGGCATCGCAGGCCTGACACGGGCCCTTGCCGCCGAACTGGCCGACCGCGACATCACCGTCAACTGCGTATCACCGGGCTATATCGACACCAAGCGAGATCATGTTCCGCCGCATTTCCGGGATCGGCCGGTCCCTTTGAAGCGACCGGGCAGGCCGGAGGAAATCGCCGCGGCCGTACGCTTCATGTGCGGTCCCAATGCCCGCTACATCACCGGGCAGACGCTTGGGGTCAACGGCGGCTGGCACATGAATTGAACGAGAACCCGCTCGGGGTGGGCCTGTCAGCGAGGCAGGACGTAGGGAGGGCGCCGCAGGCAGGGGCAGTGTTGCGGGCCGTAAGGTGAGGGGAGCGGGATTATGAGTGCGGGTTCGAACGAAATAAGCACGGTGATGCGGACGGTGAGCGCCCATGTCGCGGCGACGCTACAGACCGAAATTCCCCACGAGGTCGCGGCGAAGGGCAAGCACCATCTGCTGGATACCCTGGCGGCGATGATCTCGGGCTCCCGGTTGCGGCCGGGGGAGATGGCTACAGCCTATGTGCGGGAGCAGGGCGGAACGCCCGAGGCGTGCGTTATCGGCAGTGACATCATGACCTCGGCGGTCAACGCCGCGCTGGCGAATGGCATGCTCGCACACGCCGATGAGACGGACGATTCCCACGAACCATCCTTCAGTCATCCAGGCTGCGCGGTCGTGCCGGCAGCGCTGGCGATGGCCGAGCGCCATGGGCGAAGCGGCGCCGATCTGCTGCGCGCAGTCGTGCTGGGCTACGACATCGGCGCGCGGTTCACGCTGGCCCTCGACCCGCGCGACTTCTACGCGCGCGGTTTCAGCAGCCATGCCTTTGCCGGGCTTTTCGGCGCATCCGCCGCTGCCTTCGCGCTCGCGGGGCTCGATGCGGACGCTGTGCGGCAGGGATTTTCCTTCACCGCCCAGCAGGCTTCCGGTCTCGCTACCTGGGTGCGCGACGAGGAACATGTGGAGAAGGCCTTCGATTTCGCCGGCATGCCGGCCCGCAACGCAGTCGCGGCGGCAACGATGATGACGGCTGGGTTCACCGGTGTCGCCGACGTCTTTTCCGGCGACCGCAATGTCTTCGCCACCTACGCGCCGGATCCCGACATCGCGGTGATGAGCCGAGAGCTTGGTCGCAATTACGAGATCATGCGCGCCAACATCAAGAAATGGTCGGTCGGCTCGCCGATCCAGGCCGCGCTCGACGCGATCGAACATCTCATGGCGCAAGAGGATCTCACCGCCGGTCAGGTCGAAACGATTCTCGTGCGTCTTCCGGACAGTGAGGCGCATATTGTCGATGGACGCACGATGCCGGACGTCAACCTCCAGCATCTCGTTGCCGTGCTTCTGGTTCGCGGCGGTCTCGATTTCAAACGCGCCCATGACTACGCGCTGATGGAGGATGCGTCAGTGCGCGCGATGCGCGCGCGTATTCGCCTCATCGCCGATGCCGAACTCGGCGCGGCTGTCCCGCGCCGTCAGGCAATCGTTGAAGTGGCGACGCGGGACGGGCGTCGGCTTCGCCAGCGCACCCACGCGGTCCGCGGGACAGCCGACAACCCGATGGACACCGCCGAAATCGAGACCAAGGCTTTCGACCTTGCCAGGGATGTTTTCGGCGAACAGAAGGCGCAAGCATTCGTGGAGCGCATCGGGGAGATCGAAACCGTGGCGGATGTGCGCGAGCTCCGGCCGTTGCTGCAATCGTGAGGCCGTCGGCGGCCGGACGTTCGAGGCGCCCGGTCTGCCACTGCGGTCGACGAACTGAGTGGGGTGCTGGCGCCAAGCACGATCCGTGGCCAAAGACGGTTGTCTTTCGTCGCCCGTGTGGGTGTCTATCGCGTCCGCGTCGAGATAGGACACGGGCGGCGGCGTAAGTGGCCGAAAGAGGTGTAAGAGCCCGAAAATGAATGGTGAGGTTTCGTTGGTTGGAAAGATCGCTCCCTCGGACTCTGCTGCCAGCGAGTTCCTGGCGGATTTGAAACGTCTCGGTTTCACCGAGTACGAAGCGCGCATCTATGTGCAGCTGCTGCGCCAGAGCCCGTCCACCGCCTACGAAATCTCCAAGAGCACCGGCGTGCCGCGGCCGAACGCCTACAGCGCGCTTGAGGCTTTGAGTCAGCGAGCGGCGGTTCTGCCGGTCAGCGAGAATCCGGTTCGCTATGTGGCGGCGGACCCGCAGACGTTCTTGAATTCGGTGTCCCGCCAGACCAGCGCCTTGTGCAAGGATCTGGGCGCCAAGCTGTCTGTTTTGGCGCCCGCGACCAAGGACCAATATGTCTGGATGCTATGGGGCGAGGAAGCCGCACACGACAAGATCGACGCGCTGATCAATGGCAGCCAGAACGCCCTGCTGATCAAGGCTGCGTCCGACATCCTGCGGCGCCATAAGGACGCCCTGCGAAAGGCGGCGGAACGCGGCGTTGAGATGCTGATCGTTCTGTTCGGGACCGACGCCGAGGAGTTTCGTTTCAGCGACAAATGCCGTGTCTACCTGCACGAGGCCAATGGCGTGCGCATGGGAACGACCGACAATCTGTTCACGATCGCAGCCGACCACGAGGAAATGGTGACGGCCGCCGTCGTTGGCGAGGTGATCGCCGCGCATACGCGGAACAAGCCGGTGGTCAATATGGCGGAATCGCTCGTCCGGCATGACTTCTATATGGCGGAAATTTTCGTGCGGTTCGGCGATCAGATCGACGCGGCATTCGGCCAGCATCTTCGCGATCTGCGGCTCGCCTGCTTCACGCCGGAGCAAATCGCGTCGTTCAAGCAACGCACCGGCCTGAGCTAACCCCGACTCCTGATCCCGTCTCGCAATTTGCGCCGGCTGATCCGCACGCGATCCGCCTGCCATACCGAGGCCTGGTTGCATCTTCCAGCCATGGTCATCTGAACCGGACCGCCGCAACTCCATCCCGGTAGCGATCCCCGTATGCCCCTGGAGCAACGGGCGCCGGCAGCGCGTTGCATTCCCGGTATGGAGGTAGTAGTCATAGCAACTACGTAACCATCCACGGTTTGCATCGCTTCTGAGGCCCTGCGGGAGAGGGCTCGGGTGACCATCTCCGGTGGATGCGGGGGAGGTGGGCCATGGCGAAAATTCAACGGGCGACGCTGCGACGGCTTGGTCTGCCGCTGATCCGTCCCTATCGGCTCTCCTATCGGACATTCGAATCCTTCGAGCCATTCCTGGTGGAGGTTGAGGATGACGATGGTCGCTCGGGCTTCGCCGATGGCCACATCTCCCCGGGCTCCAGCGCCGAAACGCGGGACGGCGGCTGGGCTTTTCTGTGCGAAAGCCTGCAGGCTGCGATCGGAGTTGAAACGGTCGCAGTCAAGGCATCGGTGCTCGACCGGTTCGCCACCAGCAAGGTCGCGGCGACTGCCTTTGCGACGGCGATCGAGGTGCTTGAGGCCAATCCCCTGCTCGATTTGCCGGACGCGACGATCCTACCGCTGCTCACGCCTCTCAACGCGCTTGAGCCTGCGGCGATCGCCGAGGAAATCGAAGCCTGGCTGGCGCAGGGATTCGGAACCTTCAAGGTCAAGGTCGGCAAGGATGTTGATGCCGATCTTAAGCGCGTCGCGGTCATTCAAGAAGCGACGCGGGGACGGGCGACGCTGCGGCTCGACGCCAATCGCGCCTACAGCCGAGAAGACGGTGAGCGTTTCGCGTCGCGGCTGGATCCTGAGGGCATCGAGCTCTTCGAGCAACCTTGCGACGCCGACGATTGGGACGCCAATGCCGCGGTTGCCGCGGTATCGCGCGTGCCGCTGATGCTGGACGAGCCGATCTGCACGCTGGCCGACATCGATCGCGCCGCCACGATCACGGGCGTCGGCTACTGCAAGCTCAAGCTCAAGCGGTTCGGCGGCCTCGACCGTCTGAAGCAAGGCTTGGACGCGGTGCGACAGAACGGCATGGAGCCTGTGCTCGGGGACGGTCTGGGAAGCGAGATTCAGGGGTGGCTGGAAGCTTGCGTCGCCAGGACGACGATCCGCAATGCCGGCGAGTTCAACGGGTTCTTGAAACCCCGGGATCGCCTGTTCGTCGAGCCGATGCCCTTTCAGGACGGAGCCATTCGGCTTCCAGCCGGCTATCGCCCCCGCCTGGATCGCGACGCGGTCGAACGGTTCACCCTCGAGCGGCGCGACTTCCAATAGAACTCAGCGAGAAGGCGAGACGACGCATGGCGCATGAAACGATTTTGGCCGAACTCGATCGGCGCCGTGAGGCCGCGCATGCCATGGGCGGCGAGGCGAAACTCGCCAAGCGGCGCGAGAGGGGGCAGCTGAACGCGGGGGAGCGTCTCGATGCACTCGTCGACAAGGACAGCTTCCTGGAGGTCGGCCTGCTCGGCCAGTCAGTTTTCGAGGCCGATGCCGCCGCCACGCCACGCGACGGCAAGATAACCGGATTCGGACGCATCGATGGCCGCGACGTCGGTGTCGTCGTCAATGACTTCACCACCAAGGGCGCCTCGACCAGCGCCACCAATTCCAAGAAGATCGGCTATATCCGCAAGACCTGCACCGAAAAGGGCATGCCCTTCGTCCATGTCGGCGAGTCGACCGGCGCGCGCCTGCCCGACGCCATGGGCTCCAAGGGCATGGGCGCGATGCTCGGCAATGACACCAGCCAGTTTCGCCGGATGCGCGATACGCCGTGGGTCGCGGCCGCCCTCGGCACCTCCTTCGGATCATCGGCCTGGCTGTGTTGCTGTTCCGACTTCGCGGTCATGAAGAAGGGCTCGATCATGTCCGTGTCCAGCCCCCGGCTGGTCTCGATGGCGATCGGCGAGAAGGTAGATCTGGAGGAACTCGGCGGCTGGCGTCTTCACGCCGATCAGACGGGGCTCATCGACCACTTCGTGGATACGGACGAGGAGGCGATGGCCGCCATACGCCGGTTCCTCTCCTACATGCCGAGCCACAATGGCGTCCTGCCGCCCGAGACGACGACCTCCGAAGGCTCCGGCGCGGAGCAGGACCGGATTTTGGACCTGCTGCCCGAGAAGCGCACGCAGGTCTACAACATCAAGAAGATCATCGAGGTGATCGTCGACAGGGATTCATTCCTCGAGATCAAACCGCGTTTCGGCAAGTCCGCCGTCGTCGGGCTCGCCCGCCTCGCCGGCAAGGTCACCGGCATTATCGCCAACAACCCGCATGTCGGCGGCGGCGCCCTGTCGGCCGAGGCATGCCGCAAGATCATCGATTTCACCGTGTTGTGCGACAGTTTCAACATTCAGATCGTCCGCATGCTCGATACGCCCGGATTCGTCGTGGGGACCGATGCCGAACGCCGGGGAGCGCCCGGGCACATCATGAATTTCATGAACGCGACCTGCCTCACGACCGTGCCCCAGATCACCGTGATCTGTCGCAAGGCCTACGGCCGCGCTTATGTCGCCATGGGCGGCGGGGCGCACAACAGCGCGATGGTGGCCTGGCCTACCGCCGAGGTCAGCTTCATGGACCCGGTCTTCGCCACCAGCATCGTGCACAATCTGCAAGCCGGGCAGGAGGGGTTCGAGGCCGCGCTGGCCGAGATCCAGAAGGATCTCGAAATATGGGACATGGCGCGCATTTTCTCGGCACATGACGTCATCAAACCCCAGGAAACGCGCGATTTTCTCATCCGCATGTTCGACATCCAGACGCGGCGCCGCTCCGGTGGCGTCGGCGAGCATTTGATGCGTGCCTGGCCGACCAGCTACTGACGGAGCGATTGCGATGACCATTCAGGAGCCGCTTGGCCGGGACATCATTGCCGCGGCGCGCGCGCGCGGCCGGCGATCACTCGACGAAGCCGCCGGCAAGGAATTACTCGCGCGTTACGGGGTGCGTTCGCCCCGCTCCGCGCTAGCGCGCGACGCCGCCGATGCCGAAGCCAGGGCGAGGGGGATGCGCGCGCCCTTCGTCGTCAAGGTCGTGTCGCCGGACATCCTCCACAAATCGGATGCCGGGGGGGTCGCGCTCGGGCTGGACGGTGCCGACGCAGTTCGGGCCGCCGTCGAGGCGATGGCGCTGAGGCCGGTGATTGCCGCCGCGACGATCGACGGCTGGCTGGTCGAGGAGATGATTCCGCCGGGCCGCGAGATCGTCATCGGCGGCATTCAAGACCCACAATTCGGACCGATGCTGATGGTTGGCCTTGGCGGTATCTTCGTCGAGGTTCTGAAGGACGTGGCGTTCCGGCTGTGTCCGATCGATGCGGCCGACGCCCGCGCCATGCTCCGCGAACTGAGGGGCTTTGCCCTGCTTGGTGACATCCGGGGCGACGCGGCGGTCGACGAGGAGGCTTTGGTCCAGGCGATGGTTCGGATCGGCGGTCCGGGAGGCCTCTTGATGGCGCTCGGCGACGATGTCGCCGAACTCGATCTCAATCCCGTCATCGTTTCGGCCTCGGGGCTGATGGCGGCCGATGCCCGTGTCATTCTGACCGCGCGGAAGAACCGGCCCGTCTCGGAACCTGAGAAGGCGGAATCCGGCGATCCGCTGATCGAATTCAAGCCGTTGTTCGAGCCAAGAACCGTCGCGGTTCTCGGTGCCTCCTCCAAGGACGTCGCGATAGCCAATACCTTCATCCGCCGGTTGAAGGATTTCGGCTTTTCCGGCGCCATCTACCCGATCCATCCTTCGGCGGAAGAGATCGAGGGGCTGAAGGCCTACCCGTCGCTCGGCGAGACACCGGAGGCGGTCGACTACGCCTATGTCGCCGTCGGCGCGGGCCGAATTCCCGATGTGCTCGCGGCCGCCAGGGGGCGCTGCCGTATCGCCCAGGTGATTTCGTCGGGCTTCGGTGAAGTCGCCGAGGGCAGGGCGCTTCAGGCAGATCTCGTGGCGGGCGCCAACGCCGGCGGCGTGCGTGTCCTGGGGCCGAATTGTCTGGGCACCTATTCGCCGCGCGGCGGCCTCACGTTTCCGAGCGACGCGCCGCGCGAACTGGGGCGCATCGGTGTCGTCTCCCAGTCGGGTGGTTTGTCGACCGACATCATCAAGCGGGGCCAATGGCGCGGCTTGCGCTTCAGCGGTCTGGTGACCATCGGCAACAGCGCCGACGTCGAGCCGCATGAGCTCGTCGCGTATTATCTCGCGGACGAACAGACAAAGGCGATCGGTGTCTATATCGAAGACATCAAGCGGGGCAGGGCCTTCTTCGACCTGCTACGCTCCGCCCAGCCGACAAAGCCAGTGGTGATCTTGAGGGGCGGACGCTCCGCACAGGGGCGCCTCGCAGCCGCGTCGCATACCGGCGCCCTCGCTGGCGACGGGAAGGCGTGGGAGGCGCTTGCCGCGCAACTGCCGGTCGCGCTCGTCGACACGGTCGATGAATTCATCGACGTCCTTCTGGCCCTGCAACATCTCGATCTGCGGCCGGAAAAGCCGACGAGGAACGTCGCGCTGTTCGGCAATGGCGGCGGCTCCAGCGTGTTGGGCACGGACATCTTCGCCAGCATGGGGCTCGATGTCGCGCCGTTCGGCGAAGCGGCGCGCCTGCCGCTGGAGGCGCTCGGGCTGCCGCCGGGCACCAGCGTCGTCAATCCGATCGACACGCCGGTGCGAACCCTGCAGGAAAAGGACGGTTGGGTGGCGGGTGAAATTCTCGACATCGTCTACCGTCATGCGAAACCCGACGTCGTGGCGATGCATCTGAACCTTGCCGCCTTCGTTGGTCGGGGGGCGATCGATCCGGTCGGCAATTTGTTCAAGGTGATCGAGGAGACACAGGCGAAGTGGCCGGGAATCGCGCATTTCGCGCTGGCTCTGCGCACGGATGGTTCGCCCGAACTCGATGAAAGCCGCCGCCATTACCGGGAGAAGGCGCGCAAGATCGGTGTGCCGGTTTTCGACGAAATTCCCGCAATGGCCCGCGCCCTCGCCACCATCGCGCATCTGGAGCAGCGATTGCGGTCACGCGATACGTCCGCGCCGCTCGGGTGACGTGGCGACCGGCACCATGGGCCCAGGCAAGCGCTATGGCGTCGGGCCTTGCCGTGGCCGATTACGCTGCCAGGATTGCCTTGGCGTGCTCGTCGAGAAAGCTGGTATGCACATCGCCCGCGCGGAATGCGTCGTTGCGAAGGCACCCGATCAGAAAATCCCGATTGGTGCGAAGCCCCTCGATCGGCCAGCTGCGCAAAGCCTGCTCGGCGCGCTCACAGGCCTCCTGGCGGTCGCCGCCATGGGCGATCAGCTTGGCGATCAGCGGATCGTAAAACGGCGTCATCACGTCGCCTTCGCGGTAGCCGCTGTCGACCCGCACATGTTCGGTTTCCGCAGGTGGCTTGAAAATCGTCAAAGGGCCAGGCGCCGGCATGAACAACTTCGCCGGATTTTCGGCATAGAGCCGGCATTCGATGGCGTGTCCACGAGACCGAATGCTCTCCTGGTCCGCGCCGGTGAACCGACCGCGGGCAAAGTCGATCTGCATGGCGACGAGGTCGACGCCGGCCACCATTTCCGTCACCGGATGCTCGACCTGAATGCGTGTGTTCATCTCGAGGAAGAAGAACTCGAAGCTCCTCGCGTCGACGATGAATTCCACTGTTCCGGCGCCGCCATAGCGGGTGTGGGCACAAAGCGACACGGCCGCCTCGCCCATGCGCCGGCACACGGCCTCGGGAAGGCCGGGCGCGGGGCTTTCCTCGATGACCTTCTGAAACCGCCGCTGGACGGAACAATCGCGCTCGAAGAGATGAATTGCCTCGCCATTGCCGAAACCGAAAACCTGGATTTCGATGTGGCGCGCACGGGGAACAAAGCGCTCGAGAAAGATCGCGCCGTTGCCAAAGGATTTCTCCGCCATCGACTGGGTGGCGATGACGGTCGAGGCGAGTTGCATTTCCTCGTCCACCCGGCGCATCCCGATGCCGCCACCGCCGCCGACCGCCTTGACCAGCAGGGGGTAGCCGACAGCACGCCCGGCGGCTTCGAGACCGTCGGTATCGCCCACACCGAATGTCCGGCTGCCCGGCACGACGGGAACGCCGGCAGACTGCGCAATCTCGCGGGCGCGTTGTTTGTCGCCCATCCGCCGAATGATGTCGGCGGTCGGGCCGATCCAGTGCAGACCCTCAGCCGTCACAAGGTCGGCGAACGCGGCATTCTCCGCGAGAAAGCCGTACCCCGGATGGATCGCGTCGGCGCCGACCTGGCGCGCGGCTTCGAGAATCTTCTTGGCTTTCAGATAGCTTTCGCGGGGTGAGGATGGCCCGATGGCGACCGCCTCGTCCGCTGCTGCGACGTGAAGGCTCGCTGCGTCGGCCTCCGAATACACCGCAACCGTCGATAGACCGAGCGCTCGAGCGCTACGGAAAACACGACAGGCGATCTCGCCCCGGTTCGCGACGAGAACCTTGTTGATCTCGCCCATGATCAAGCCTCGATGCGGGCCACAACCGTGCCTTCGGTGACGGTCTCGCCTTCGGCGGTGAGAATTTCGACCAGGCGGCCATCCTCGGGCGCTGTGATCGGGATCTCCATTTTCATCGATTCCAGGATCATGATCGGGTCATCCTCATTGAGGTCCTGGCCGATCTCGGCGACGATCTTCCAGAGATTGCCGGTAATTTCCGTTTTGACGTCAATGATGGTCATCGCCGCTAAAGCCCTCCCGTTCGAGTCGCGCCTCGCGAAAGGCAACGGTACAGGAATGTCAGATAGTTGTTGCGAACGCAACGTCGAATCGGAGGGGCGTGCGGCGGAGCGACGATCCCCGACTTGCCCAACGCGGGCAAAGTCGCGACCAGTTCATGGAGGGAGCGACCTGTTGTCCGGTGATTGCGGGGACTGACGGGCTTCTCCTCCCTTCATGAGTGTTCGCAAGGGGTTGCGCCGTTCGATGCGGCGGAGCCACCTGCCGCAAGGCGCGACCTTGTGAGCCGGCCGGTGCTTCGATAAAGGTCGTGTAACATCTCTCGAATTCTTCGATCCGGCGACGTTGAACCGGCGAAGATGGTGCGATCATGCAGCGAAAAGCCCTCGGAATCGTCTTCCTGTGCCTGGTTCTCCTGGTCGCGATCGTGCTCGGATACTGGGACATGCTGAGCAGCGAGAAATTGCGCATCGCGCAAACGGAAAATTTGCCGGCTTCCGAGGAGGTCGCGACGCAGCAGGACAGTGCGTCGGTCGCGCAACCCGATCCGGATCGGCCATCGACCAGTGATGCCGGCGAGACGGAAACGGCCAACGCGCGCGCGACATCGTCTGAGCAATCTCCAGCGCCGGACGAAGCGGCGCGGATCGTGCCAGATCCGAGCGATACCGCGCCGCGCCCGGAAGTTTCTGCAAAGGTCGAAGCCGCCGACGCGACGACTGCGGAGAAGCAGCCCGCATCGCCGTTGGAATCCGTAAGTTCAGTTCCTGCGACGGAAGGCGAGGCGTCGGCCGGCGACCGACCGCTGTTCGACCTTCTGCGCGTCGAGCCGGATGGTTCGACCCTCATTGCCGGACGATCCGCGCCAGGAAGCCGGGTTACTCTGCTCGCGGGCAAGACCGTGGTCGGTGAGGACACCGCCAATGAAGCGGGCGAGTTCGTCATCGTACTGCCTGAGCCGCTGACGCCGGGTGAGCACGCGATTTCGCTCACCGCGATAACGCCCGAGGGCGCGACCACCGGATCACGTGAGACCGCAATCGTCAGCGTGCCGCAGCCGGGACGGGGAGAAGACGTGCTCGCGATGGTGGAAGCGCCTGACGAGGCGTCGCGCCTGATGACAGTCCCGGTGTCGCCACCAAGACAAGCGGCCGGAGCGGATAGCGCAGACGTCGAAACGGCGGCTGCCGGAAGGCCCGCTTCATCGATTTCGCAAGACGAGGCTCCGACATCTGCCCCTGCTGCCGGATCGGAAAAGCCGATCGATATGGACGCCGCGTTCCTGTCGAATACGAGTCAGGCGGGTGAGAAGGACAAGGCACCGGAGCCGGCGACGTCGCCGAGGTTGCGGATCGAAGCCGTCGAAGTCGAGGGTGAGCAGATTTTCGTTGCGGGGTCCGCGGACGCGGGCACATCGGTCCGCATCTATCTCGACAACGTCCTGGTGGCGGAGAACAGGGTGACCGCCGACAATCGATTTCTGGTGACTGCCGAGCGTCCGGTCGCGGTTGGCGACCACCTCGTGCGGGCCGATCAGGTGGCGGTCGACGGGAATGTGACGGCGCGGGCAGAGGTGCCCTTCACGCGGCCCGAGGGGCAGGCTGTCGCGGCGATCGCGCCGCCCCCTGCCAACGGTGCGGCGGCGGTCAGTCCGTCTCCAAGCGTGGCAATGGCCGACCGGTCGGAGGCTGAAACACGAATCGCCGCAGCTTCGGCGCCGGTCGTGGACCGCGATTCGGTGGAAGGCCGCACTGCCGAGCCGAAAAAAGCGGCGGCCGAGATACCGGAACGCAGTCCGCCGCCGGATACAAAGGCGGCAGGATCTTTCCAGGGCGATGAGGCCACGACAACCGAGCCCCCGGTTTCCCCGTCGGAGGGCACACTCCCGACGTTGCAAACGCAGCCGACCGCGCCCGCTCGGCAGGAGGCTAATCCTACCTGGTCGACTGACCGACCCTCGGTGAACCCCCCGGTCCAAATAGGAGAGCCGCGTTCGCCGACGGGTCCCAAGCCACCTGAAATCGGGCAGGATCGCACGCGCGCCGAAGCCTCGGCAGTGCCCGACGCGACCGACACGAACTCGTCGCCCCCATTGATGGCGTCGCGCACCGAAACCAAGGTTTCCGAGCCAACGATACCACTCCAGCCGGGGTCCGGTACTGTTGGCGAGAGGCCAGCGTCGGCAATCTTGCAGGAGCAGCGCTCCGTCGTCGTGACCGAAAGCGAGGTGAGCGCCGCGGCACTCGATGTTCCGATCAACCGCCAAGCCCCCCTTGCGACGGCGACCGGGCGGGTGATCATCCGCAAAGGCGACACGTTGTGGAGAATCTCCCGCGACACCTACGGACGGGGCAGCCGCTACACCGTGATCTACTTCGCCAACGGCAATCGCATTCGCAACCCGGACCTGATCTATCCAGGACAGGTCTTCCGATTGCCTGCGGCGCAAGACGACGCGCGGGAAGCGGACGCCGAGCCGGCACAACGCAATTAGGCTGTTCCCGTCCGCTTGAATCGGGACGCCTTCGACCGATGTTCCCCCATGAAAGTGTTTTGCGCTTCGGCTATTCGTCCAGTTCGACGATATAATCGCGGCCGACGTGGATGCATCGAATGGGGGCGCGGCGGCGGCTGCCTCGCTCTCGCCGGGGCCCTGACCGTCCCGAACCAACTTCAGAACGTCGACGGCGCGCCGGCTCCTCCCGTCGCGCCGCTTCGTTAGAAAGGACCATCTTGGCGCAAAAAGCCGGGAAACGAATATCGGGCGACAGCGGATCGACCCTGACGACGCTGGCCAATCTCTGGCCCTATATGTGGCCGTCGGACCGGCCGGATCTCAGGATGCGGGTCGCCTATGCGACCTTCTTCCTGGTGCTGGCCAAGCTGCTTACGGTTCTGGTTCCGTATTTCTATAAATGGGCCACGGACGCGCTGGATGGGGCTGATTCGGCGCGCGCATGGCTGCCGCTGGCGCTGACCGGGGCTATCACGCTGGTGGTATCCTACAATGTCGCGCGGGTGTTCTCGGTCGGGCTGAATCAGCTTCGCGACGCGCTGTTCGCGCGGGTCGGCCAATATGCCGTGCGCCGGCTCGCCTATCGGACCTTCGTCCACATGCACCAGTTGTCCATGCGGTTTCATCTGGAGCGGCGCACGGGCGGCCTGTCGCGCATCATTGAACGCGGCACGAAGGGCATCGAGTCGATCGTGCGGTTTACGATCCTCAACACGCTGCCGACCATCCTGGAATTCGCCCTCGTGGCGATCATCTTCGGCTTTGCCTACGGCGTCAGCTATCTGGCCGTCATCGCCACCACGGTGGGGCTCTACAGCTGGTTCACGATCAAGGCGAGCGACTGGCGGATCGGCATTCGCCGCGACATGAACGATTCCGACACCGACGCCAGCACCAAGGCGATCGACTCGCTGTTGAATTTCGAGACGGTCAAATATTTCGGCAACGAGTCCATGGAAGCGGAACGCTTCGACAAGGCGATGTCTCGTTATGAGATCGCAGCGACGCGGATCTGGACGTCGCTCGGCTGGCTGAATTTCGGTCAGGGGCTGATTTTCGGCGCCGGAATGGCCGTGGCAATGGTGATGTCGGCGCTTGAGGTGCGAGCCGGAACCCAGACGCTCGGCGATTTCGTCTTCATCAACGCGATGCTGATGCAGTTGTCGATTCCGCTCAACTTCATCGGCTTCATCTATCGCGAAATCCGTCAGGGGCTGACCGACATCGAGGCGATGTTCGACCTGCTCGACGTCGAGGCGGAGGTGAAAGATCCGGCCGATGCCCCGGCTCTGAAGGTCAGCGAAGGAGCAATCCGCTTCGAAGATGTGCGCTTCGGCTACGATCCGGCGCGCGTAATCCTGAAAGGCATTTCCTTCGACGTTCCGCCCGGAAAGTCGGTGGCGATCGTCGGCCCCTCCGGAGCCGGCAAATCGACCATCTCGCGGTTGCTTTTCCGGTTCTACGATATCCAATCCGGCCGCATCCTGATTGATGGTCAGGATATCGCCCGCGTGCGCCAGGAATCGGTGCGCGCCTCGATCGGAATCGTGCCGCAGGACACTGTGCTGTTCAACGATACGATCACCTACAACATCCGCTACGGACGCATCGGGGCGAGCGAAGAGGAAGTGCGCCGCGCGGCGGAACTCGCGCAGATCGCCGGGTTCATCCAGGAATTGCCGGATGGCTTTGATTCGATGGTCGGCGAGCGCGGGCTGAAATTGTCCGGGGGTGAGAAGCAGCGTGTGGCGATCGCCCGCACGATCCTCAAAGCCCCGCCGATCCTGGTGCTCGACGAGGCGACCTCTGCGCTCGATACGCACACCGAGCAGGAGATCCAGGCGGCGCTCGATCTGGTGTCGAAGGAGCGCACGACCTTGACCATCGCGCATCGGCTTTCCACGATCATCGATGCCGACGAAATCATCGTCCTGAAATCGGGTGAGATCGTCGAACGCGGGTCGCACCGCGAACTCCTTGAAGCCGGCGGACTGTATGCCGAGATGTGGGCGATGCAGCGCGAGGCGACGGAAGCCGAAGAAGCGCTTCGGCGGGCTCGCGAAGCGGACGAGTTCGGCGTCATCGAACGGCGCCGAACCGAGGAAGTCTGACGCCGACCATCGCGCATCGCCTTGCCGGCGGTCCTGTCGTGCCACATCTTTCGAGGCG